>NZ_JARVSG010000009.1:0-5583 GCF_030209335.1 Pseudarthrobacter sp. fls2-241-R2A-168 | reverse complement strand
CAAACACCTCCCCCGCATCCTGCAAAATATCAAACGTCGTCGACGCCGGCGTCACAGCACCATCCAAAACACGCGAAGGGTAATTCAGCCGGCCCACCGCGTTCTTGGACTTCGAGACCACCCACACGCCGCCGTCGTTCAAATCCACCTCAGTGGTCTTAAACCCCGGATACAACACAGCACCCGCCACCACCACAACAACAGCAGCACCAAACGCAGCACCACTCACGAGCTTCTTATGGCGCGTTTTGAGCCCAAGCTTCCCCAGCAGACTTGTCACAGCGTTACGTTTCCCTCAGTTTGTGTGGCCGTACGGCAGCGCGTCCGCGTACTGGCATGAGACTCTCTTTTCCCCGGCGCAAGCCTACCCAACCCTTACCGGCCCCGCGATGGGGAGCCCTCCCCGTTGCAGGGTCCTTGCCCGGCCCGGCTATGGCGTCGCTCCTACCGGGAAGGTGCACAACGGGACGCCGCTCTGAGCGGGCGGGCCGATGGTGGTGTGCCTCGAATCGATCCAGCGCGTCTGGTTGGGTGAGCCCCGCATGATGTAATACCACTGGCCGTCCCCGCTGTAGTAGGTGCCGTGCGGCTTCCAGCACATGATGTCGAAGACGTCCGCAGCGCCCATCCAGGGACGGTTGGTGCCGCCCTGTCCGTCGCACGTGAAATTCCCCGGCTGGCTGTTGTCGTAAGAGGTGGCCCCAGGCAGGTCGGTACAACTGCGGTACATGCCGGAATTGAGCCGTGTGGTCCAGCGGGTCTTCTGCGCACCTGACTGTGCCGACGCCGAAGCCAGCGGCCCGCCGGTGCCGCGCGAATTGACGCCCTGGACCTCGATGGAATGCCGCTCGCTGAAGCCGCCGGTGTTGATCGTGCGGCTGCCCGAGGCCGCCACCCGTTCCCAGCTGCCGCCGTCGATCCTGATCTGGGTATAGGCGATGTCCCAGCTCCCAGCGGGGGGCGAGGCCCAGCTCAACGTCAGGTTCTTCTGGTTTTCGGCGCCGTCCGTTCCGGAGGCCGACGGTGTGCCCGGCCAGCCGTAGGGGTTCGCGGTTGCCGGGGCGCTGGCATCGGAGCTCGGCGCGACGGCGGAATTCGCGATCACCGTGATGGCGGTGCTGGTGCCGTTGGTGAAGCCGCCCACGGTTTGGCCGGGCTTGATGGGCCCGGTCTGGCCGGTGCTGGCCCGGTAGGTGTAACTGACCTCGGCGTAGGTTGAGCCGTTGCGTTCCGCGGCGGTGAGCTCCCGGAAGTTGATGGTGACGGATCGGCCGGCACCACCTGTGTTGGCTTCGGTGGCGGACACGCCGGTCACCTGGGCGAGCTTGCCGGTGGCCCGGCGGGGAGCCGATGCGGCGCTGACTGCACCCTTGCCGGCCTTGTTCTCGGCCTGGACGGTAAAGGTGTACGAGGCTTCGGAGTTGTTGGCGGTGAAGTTGGCGGTCCGGACAGTGCCCGCAACCACCTGCGTCTGGGCCGCGCCGCCGCCGCTCATGGTGACGTGGTAATTCCTGATGGCGTCGCCGTTGGTGTTCGGCTCGCTCCAGTCAACCTTGAGCTGGTTGGACGTACCCATCGAGGATGCCACGGAGGATGTGGGCGCCGCCGGAGCGGCGGGGACGCCCGCCGGATTGTCCTCAGCGGAGTACTGGCCCCACTCGGACGGGCCGAGCTCGTTGACGGCCTGGGCGCGGACCTTGTAGAGCACACCGTTGGTCAGGCCGGGCCAGTTATAGCTGAGTCCCGTGACGCCGTTCTTGACGGCGATCCCGTTGGCCGGCGGCGGGGAGATTTCCAGGTTGTAGGCCTTTACCGCGGAGCCCTCGGTTTTGGCCGGGGCCCAGTTGATCTCCATGTTCTTGTCGCCGGCCTTGACCGTGGGGGCGTCCGGCGGGGACGGTTTTTCATCCGGCCGGATCTCGTTGGACACCGGCGAAGGATCGGATTCCCGGACTTCGTTGGTGGCCGTGACGGTGAAGACGTACTTCACGTCGTTGGTCAGGCCGGTCAGTGTGCAGGTGGTGGTGGGGCAGTCCTGGGTGAAGCCGTTGCCGGAGCGCACCGTGTACTTGGTGATGGCCGCGCCGTTGTCCGACGGCGGTGTCCACTTGAGTACGGCCGTGCGGCTCCGGACGTCCGTTGCCGTAGGCGCGGAGGGGGCGTCGGGCCGGTCGCGGACGGTGATGCGGATCCGGCCATCGGTCTGCCGGGAAACGTCCTCAGTCTTGTCCATCACGGTGTAGCGCACCACCATCACGCCTTTGGAACCAGTGGCCGGGGTGACGGTGATGGAGTCCCCCGCGACGGCGGGCTGCCCGGCGGCGGAGCCGGTTTCCACGGTGGCGGACGTGATCCGCAATGGGGTCTCCGGGAACGGGTTGAAGTCATTCCCGAGCACATTGATGGTCTCGGAACTGCCGGCGTTGGCTTTGTCCACTACGTCCTCGTTAGCCACCGGCAACGGCCGGTTCGACGCGACGACCGTTGCCGTCACCGTGGCACGGACCGGCTCGGACCGGCCGTCGGTGACTTTGAGCGGGATGCTTCCCTTCCAGCCGGCGTCCCTGGCCGATTCCGGGGTCACTTTGAGGGTTGTTTTGTCCACGCTGGCGGTGAAGCCCTCGGGCAAGGAACCGTCCAGTTCGTACTTGAGCTTTTCCTGGTCGCCTGAGTCCACGTCCTTCGCTAGGTTTGCAAGCTCCAGGGTGGCGGATTCGCCCTTTGGCACGTCGAGGGTGGCACCGCTGAAGGTAGGTGCGTGGTTGGCGTTCGGATCCGGAATCACCTTGGTGATGATGCTGAGGGTGGACTTGAGGCCGGCGGGGTCATCCGGTCCGGTACCGTCAGTCACTTCGAACGTCAGCGACCCCGGACCCACATAGTCCTTGAGGGCGGCGTAACGGAGGGCGCCGCCGTTCCCGGCCACCACGTCATCCGGCTCCGCACCCTGGACACGGACCTTGTCCACCTGGGTGATGAGGGGTGTGCGGCCGTTGCGGACCCGGACGTAGTCGGCCAGGTCAAGGGTGACCTCCTTGCCGGACATAACCTCTACGACGTCGGTCCTGGCCAGGGTGGGGTGCTGTTCGCCCTGCCCGGGAACCCAGATGACCGCCGTCGCGCTTTGGCCGTCAACATCGGTGACGGTGTAGGGCACCAGCTGGTCCTCCGGCGCGAGCGTGACCTGGACTGAGCCGTCACCGGTGGCACGGGCGTTGGGGTTGCCGTCAGGCAGGCTGATCTTCAGCTCGGAGGCGACGCCGTCGGGATCGGCGTCGTTCTTCAGCACCGGAACATCCACCGCGGACTTGCCCAGCGTCTCGGCCTGGGTCACCACGTCATCCTTGGCGAGCGGAATCTTCAACGCGGCATCGGGGCTGACCCGGACGCGGATCACGGCGCCTGCCTGGGCTTTTTTGTCATCCTGGATCTTGTAGCTGACGCTTTCGTTGCCTGCGGCGGCGGGCGCCGTGAGCAGTACTTTGCCGCCGTCGCCTGCTTCGACGGCAAGCTCAGGGCGCGCTTCGAAGCCGTTGGACACCAGGCTGACCGGGTCGCCGTCCGGGTCCGAATCGTTGGTGAGTGCGTCCACCGCGATTTTCCGGCCGGGGCGGACATCCACGGCGTCGTCAATGGCGATGGGTCTCTGGTTGTTGGTCTCCTGCGGTGCTATGCCAACGATCACGGTGCCTGTGTTCTCGGCACCAATCCGGTCCCGGACACGGTAGGTGAAAGTGTCCGTGCCGGCGGCGTTGCCTGCGGCGGTGAATTCGAGGTATCCGTCCTTAACCACTGCCGTTCCCATCGCCGGCGCCTTATCCACGCCGGTCAGCTGGACGGAGTCGCCGTCGGTGTCCACGCCCTCCAAGGGCACGGGGATGCGGACTGTCATGCCTGCCACAACTCGGGCCGTGAGGTTGCGGGGTTCGGGCCGGGTGTTGAGTTGGTCGTCCCTGGCCCGGATCCGGATGGTCACCTGCTGGGAATCGGACTGCCCGGATTCGTTGGTGACCTTGTAAATGGCGTAGACCGTCTTGGGCACGTCGCCGGCGATGAAACGCACTGATTGCCCGGAGGTGAAGATCCGGCCGTCCGCGGTGTCCGGTGACTGCGCCAGGACGGGTTCCAGTGTGAGCTTGCCGCCGTTGGGGTCCGTGTCGTTCTCCAGCACGGGAATGGTGACGACGTCCCCGGCCCGGACGGTGGCTTCGTCCGGCTTAGCCTGCGGCGCCTGCAGCTTGGCCGGGGCGGGGACCACCAGCACGGAGATTTCGCCGGTGGCGGAGGACTTGCCGTTGGAGATGGTGTACTTCACGCTGAGCTGGCCCTGGGCGCGGAGGTCGGTAATCCGCACCACCGAGTGGTCCAGGACGGCGACGCTCAGCGGCAGCCCGTCCGCGGCCGTCACCGACTGGACCACCAGCACTCCGCCGGAGGGGTCGGAGTCATTGCCCAAAACGTCCACCAGCACGCTGCCGCCGCTGGGCAGCAGGGCGGTGTCACGGACTGCCACCGGGGCCGCGTCGCCGCCGCCAGGCACGACGTCGACGCGCACCAGCTGCTGCGCACTGGCGGGTCCGTTGGTGACGAGGTAGGTGATGTAGTGGGCGCCCGGTGCGGTGGCATTGAACGTGAACGTCTGCTGGTCGGCGCCCATAACGGCGGTGGAGTTGCCGTCTGGAGTGATCTGGGCCAGCCGAAGGGCACCGCCCTGCGGGTCCGAATCGTTCTTCAGCGGGGCGATCACCGTGTCCACCCCGGCAACAGCCACCACATGGTCCGCGTTGGCGATCGGCGGCAGTGCGCCGGCCGGTCGCACGTCCACGGTGACCTTGCCCTCGGTGGTGGACCGTCCGTCCGAGACAGTGACGGTGACGGTTTTACGCCCGGGGTCGGACCCGGAGTCCTGGAAGCTGAGCAGCCCGTCGGGCCGGATCTTGACCTGGTCGCGGGGATCACTGCCGGCAGCGCCGACAACAAAAAGGTCGTCGCCGTCGGGATCGATCCAGTCGGGAAGGATGTTCTGGCTGACCACCTTGCCCGCCTGCACCACCAGTGTGGTGTTCCGGTTGGGTTTCTGCCGGGGGGCGGAGTTCTCCCCGGGCGGGATGATGTTCAGCGTGACGTCGGCGGAGCCGGAAAGCCCCCGGCCGTCGTCCACCGTGTACTTGAAACCCTCTGCGCCGGTCTTGTCGGCGCCGACGTTGACCTGGAATCCGGTGGCGCCGTAGATGGGTGAGAGGAGGCCGGACTGGAGCGGTTCAGGGGTCCGGACGGTGAGGATGTCGCCGTCGGGGTCGGAGTCGTTGTCCAGGACCGGGAGGATGGTGGTCTTTCCGGCGCGCACCCCGAAGGTGTCCGGTTTGGCCACGGGTGCACTGTTGGGTTTGGTGCGGTCCGGCAGCACGGTCTGCTGCACCTCGTCCGCGGAGTCCTTGTCGGCGTCGTCCGAGGTCTGCTGCGGCGGGATGACGTCGTCCCAGTTGTTGACCAGCTGCATGTTCTGGTTGACCAGCCACACATTCCCCGAGTTCACATCGTTCAGGACCACCAGGTCCCGGTTCACCCGGAAAACATACGACG
>NZ_JARVSG010000036.1:0-21802 GCF_030209335.1 Pseudarthrobacter sp. fls2-241-R2A-168 | reverse complement strand
ACGCCGCCAAGGACATGGTCCAGGACCTCAAGGAACCAGCCCAGGAAGCGATGGAAAACGTCAAAACCACCGCCACCGAGGGCGTCCAGAACGTCAAAGCCGAAGGCCAAGGCGCCGTCACCGACGTCAAAGACCGCGCCACCGACGCCAAAGACCACGTCCAGAACACGTAGGGCCCATCCAACGTAGGCCCGTTTCAGGTTCAGGAAGGCCGGCTCCGCAAGGGGCCGGCCTTCCGGCGTCTACGGCTCTTTGGCGGGACCTCCGCTAGCGCTTGCCCTTTTTCCGCGAGCCCTTGCCGCGGCCCTTGTCCGGGTTAGGCGCGTAGCGCTGCGCAACCTTCGGCGCCTTCTTGGTTCCGGTGCCCCGCCGGTCCGGCTTGGGCTCCTTCTTCACCTGCACGGGCTGGGCGGACGGCTGCCGGGAGCTTTGGGCGGTCCGGCCGCGCACAATCCCGATGAATTCCTCGATCACTTCATCCGTGGAATCGGTGGGCCAGGCAACAGCAATTTCCGTAGTGGGGGCGCCGGTCAGCCGCCTGGCAACCGTGTCCTTGACGTTGAAGTGCCGGGCCACGGACATGGGCAGGATCGCCAGTCCCGCCCCCGTAGCCACCACCTGCAAAGCGGCCTCCGGGCCGCCAAGGGCTGCGACGTCCAGGAAGCTCTCCTGTTCCAGGTCGGCGAGCGCCACTTCCTCGAACACGGAAATCTCGTGACCCTTCGGCGCCACCACCACGGGCTGCTCCTCATACAGCGGAATCACGCTGAGGCCCTCGCGCTCCACAGGCAGGCGGACAAAGCTGAGGTCCGCGGAACCGTCACGCAGCACCCGGACCTGCGCGCCGTCGTCGGACATAAACGCCTCCAGCGGAACGTGCTGCACCCGCTCCTCCCAGCGGCGGATCCACTTGCCCGGCGTCACTCCCGCCACGTAGGCGATGCGGAGGACGCGGGGAGCTTCCTCGACGGCGGGATCGGCAGAGCCCGTCGGAGCGGCGTCTGGCTGGGGGGTGTTGTCGGTGGGCACGTCTTCACAGTACCGTCCGCCCGGATACCCTTGAAGCATGACCTCTGCAAACTCCCAGTCCATGAAGCCGGCCACCGTTGCCAAGAAACTTGGCATCTACCTGCCCGCAACACCGCAGGAGTTCCAGGAATCCACCATCACCCGCGAGGAGTTTGCCGAACTCCAGGCCAACCCGCCGGAATGGCTCGCCGAACTGCGCCGCAACGGCCCGCACCCCCGCCCGGTGGTGGCGCAGAAGCTGAACGTCTCCATCAGTGGGCTGGCACGCGGCGGCGTTGAAGAAGCGTTGACGACGGCGGAGATCACCGCGCTGCTGCAGGCTCCCCCGCAGTGGCTGGTCACCGAGCGCGCCACGCACGCCGCCGTCCGGGCCGAGGCCCAGCGCGTGAAGGAAGAAGCTGCCAAGAAGGAAGCCAAGCGCGCCCGCGCCTGACCCTGCCCGGACGTCAGTCCTGGTGCAGCTGGATGTAGTTCCCGCAGCCGTCGTCGAACACGGCGCTGATCCCGGACGGATCCTCCGCCGGCTCGCTCTTGAAGGTGACACCGGCCTTGACCAACCGCTCGTACTCCGCCCGCACGTCAGGGACGCCGAAGACGATGGCTGGCAGGCCGGCGTCGTGCACGGCATTCATGTAGGTGGCGCCGATGGGGTTGTCGCTGGGTTCCAGCAGCAGGCCCACCGAGCCCTGGTCCGCGCCGGGATCCTTGATGATGAAGAGGTTGTACTCCGGCATGGCCATCAGTGTCTCGAAGCCCAGGGTCTCCGTGTAGAAGGTGTGGGCGGCCGCGGGATCCTGGACGTGGATGCTGCACATTTTGAGTCTCATGGCTCCCACCGTACGTGGCTTGTGGCGCGGCCGGGAAGACTCCCCGTGGTGCAGAACTGCCGCTGCCGGTGCGGCATTGACCAGGGCCTGGGAAGGCGATCCAATGGAAGGACCAGCCCGGCGTAACGCCCGGGCGTGCGGACGTGGAGGTGCAAGGTGGCAGCCATCGCAGAATCCCTATTCGAGGGGGCGTGGGTACTTCTGCTGTGCGGGTCCGTGCTGGTGGTGAGTGTGGCCGCCACCGTTTTCCAGGTCCGACGGCGGTCGCTGGCCGAAGCGGGCCGGGAGCCTGAGCGTTCCGACCAGTTATTCTGGGACCTTTTCCTGGGCTCCGCCGTGGCGCTGCCCGCGCTGCTGATCCCCACGTTGTCTTCCCCGGTGGCCGGGCTGTTCCTTGCCGGGGCGGCTGTGGCGTCCGGTATCGCGGCTTACCGGGGCAGCCCCCGGATCGCCGCGCGGCTCTCTGCCCGGCGCCAGAGCCGTGAGTACCTGCCCCTTTATACGGCCGCGCAGGCTGAACACAGCATGCTGCTGGAGCGCTGGCGCCGCTACGAGCTTGATCCGGCGTACTGCATCGATTTTCCTGCCATGACCGATGTGCGGCTGCCCCACACGGCAGCGGTGATTAAGGCAATGCGGGAGGCCGAGCAGCTGCGGGCCGAGCGCCACCAGGAGTACCCGCCCGCCGTCGAACGCTTTGGCCGCGCCCTGGCCGCAGCTGAACAGGCGGCCGGGATCCCCGCCAAGGGGCACTAACGCCTGTTGCGCGCGTTAAGTGCTGTGTCGCCGCCGCTGGAGTCCGGCGGCGGAGCGCCGTAGCATCCGAGGATGGACCTTCAAGAAACGGAAGACCGCGACCAGTTCGGCAGGCGGCTGGAGGACCGGGGTGCCTGGCGCCAGGCCACCACCCTGGCGGCCGCCGGCGAACTGACGGCCCGCTGGCTGGAAGGCCACAGTGAGTTCCAGCCCGCCACCTTCACTGCCACGTACGACGACGAGACGGCACTTATCGCCGTCGAGCTCGCCGTACTGAACCGGAACGGGCTGTTCACCAAGGAGTCCCAGCCCGGGTTGCGGACCGGTGCTCTTGCGCAGCGCCAGTACGTCACGGGCTTTTGCAGTGCCGAAAGCGCCGCGGAGCTGCTTGCCCTGTCCACGCGCTCCGAGCTGGTGACTGTGGCCCATGCTCCGGGGGAATCCAGCAACGCCGCCATCCCGGTGACGCTGGATGGCGGCGAGGTGGTCACCGTCCTGGGCTCCAGCGAGAACCCGGTGACCGAGGAACAGATCCAGGACTGGGCCGGTGAAACCAACGATGCCCTGGCCCTGCTGTTGGCCGACTCCTGGTACGTGGAAATCCTGGACCCGGCCTGGGGCCGGGACGACGTGCTGCTGCCCGCCGTCCTCGGCGCCCTGAGCGGTCAGTAGGTTTTTTACAGCTCTACGGTGCCGCTTTCGCCCACGCTCATCCGGCTGTTGGTGACCTTGGACTTCACCCACTGGAACACGGTTGCGGCCGTTCCGCCGGGGCTCGTCCAGTACTCAGCGGAGTCGGAGTCGATGCGGAGCAGGCACACCTCAGGGGTGTCCGGGCCGTCCGGGAACCACGCCTCCACAGCTTGGTTCCACATTTCACGGATTTTGTCCCGGTCGGTCACCACTTCGGCGGTGCCTGCCACTGAGACCCACTCGGTGTTTTTCCCGAACGAAACGTTCACGCGCGGGTCAGCCCGGACATGGGCCACCTGCGAGGTGCCGAGCCCGGTGAAGAACCACATGTCGCCGTCGTCCTTCACGTCCTGGACGGCCAGCGGCCGGCTGACGAGCGCGCCGTCCTCGTTGATGGTGGTCAACATTCCGATGTGGGAATGGTTGATGATGTCCGTTACCTTGCTGATGCCGGTGTCAGTCATGTCTCACCTCGTTCGTTTGCGTGCGGGGACGCTCCCCACCGGCCAGCCTATTGGTAAGCATGCTTAGAATCCACCCGGCGCACTCCCCTGCTTAGGCCCGGACGGTTAGGCGGGAACTGCCACCTTCGCTGCCTCAAGGATGCTGGCTGCCGTGCGCCGGCCCATCCGGATGGCGCCGTCCACGTGCTGGTAGCCCTCTGCGGCGAGGTCTGAGGAGGACCAGTAGATGGGCCCGACGGGGGCGTGCTGGTCTTTGCCGTAGCGGTGGAGGCCGCCGAGGTCGTAGCTGGACGCGTAGGCTCCGCGGGTCCATTCCTCCGAGCCCCAGTCGGACTCGTAGTAGACCTCGGGCTCCAGCGCCTCGGCGCCAAGGAAGCCTGCGATGGATTCCAGGACGGCGCGCTTGCGCTCGTCGGCACTCAGCTCGAAGACGGCGTCGGCCTTTTCATCGGAGATGAAGCCCACCAGGGTGCCGCGGGTGTCGCCGAAGTTGGTGTTGTCGTAGACCTCCTGGACCAGGGATCCGGCGCCGAAGCAGGTGCCGGAGAGGCCCGAGTTCCGCCAGAACGGCCGGCTGTAGACGGCATGGACCTTGATGACCAGGCCCAGGGACTGGTGCTGGTGCATCTGGTGCTGGCGGCGCGGCAGCGGCGGGTTGAACGAGACACGGGAGTAAAGGTTGGGCGGCACGGCCATGATCACGAAGCGGGCGTTGACGGTGGCCTGCTCGGAGACGACGGTGACGCGGTGGCCGCCGTCGGCGTCCGGCTCCCAGTTGATGGTGCGCACCGGGGAGTTAAGGACGACGTCGTCCCCCAGCTCCTGTGCCATCAGCAGGGAGACCTGCTGCATGCCGCCCACCACGCGGCGGTCGAGGATGAAGTCCTCATCCGTGAGGTGCGTAAAGGAGCCGGCGGACGCAGCCATCAGCACCGCCTGGAGCGCGGAGAAGGCGTGGGCGGGCTTGGTGAGCATGCCGCCGGCGATGAAGAGGCCGATGTTGTTGCAGGCTTCCTCGTTGGCGGAGTGCTGCCGCAGCCAGTGGTGGAAGGAGATGGTGTCCAACTCACGTGCCTTGGGATGCGCCCAGGGTTCGGTGGGGCCGATTTCTGCGGCCAGTCCGTCCAGAAGGGCGATGAGCTTGTTCATCTCGGCCTCGGTGTCCGGATCCACGGGGAAGGTGTCGCCGGTGTAGCGGACCGGGATGCCGTCCTTGCCGATGTACATGGACTCGCCCTCGCGGTAGCGCGGGTAGGTTTCCAGGTTCAGTTCCTGGAGGAGGTCCAGGAGCACGGTCTGGTCCGGCGAGACCCACTGGCCGCCGATTTCCAGCATGGCGCCGTCGACGGTATCGGTCCAGGTGCGGCCGCCTACGCGGTCACGTGCCTCGAGCACGGCAACGGTGAGTCCGGCCTTTTTCAGTTCACGGGCTGCAGTGAGTCCGGAGGGCCCGGCTCCAACGACAACGACGTCGCGGTTCAGGTTCAGCATGATGTCCTCTCTGAGCTCCCTCCTGTGACGGGGAGCACTAAATGAATGCCATTCATTTATTAGAACTATAGCTGTTTGGAGCCGGGACCGGAAGTGCCGGATGGAATAATGCAGGTGACCACCAGAGAAAGGCCAGTGATGCCGGCAGTACCAGTCGTAGAGGGACGCACCGCGGGGAACGGGAGCGCCGCCAGTGTGGCAGCCGCCGGTGATGGAGCGGCTGCCGGCAAAGGCGGTGCCGGCAACGGGGGCACTGCCCGCAGGCGGGCCGGGCGGCCTTCCGCCGCACTGCTGGACAAGGCCGGAATCACGACGGCGGCGCTTGAGCTGATCAACCGCAAGGGCTACGACGGCCTCACCATGGCGGGCCTGGCCAAGGAACTGGACGTGGCGCCGTCGGCCCTTTACAACCATGTGGCGTCGAAACGGGACGTACTGCTCCTGGTGGAGGACCACCTCACGTCGCTGGTGGACGTGTCCGATTTCGGCTCGGCGCCGTGGGAGGACGCGGTGCGCAGCTGGGCCTGGAGCTATCGGAACGTTTTCGCCGCGCACACGCCGCTGATTCCCGTTATTGCGGTCCTCCCGGTGACCGACGCGCCGCAGACGCTGGCCATGTACGAGACCGTGAGCAAGGGGTTCCTCGACGCCGGCTTCCCGCAGGAGCGCGTTGTCTCCTCGATTGTGGCCTTCGAGTCCTTTATTTTCGGCTCCGCTTATGACGTCACGGCGCCGGAGGACATTTTCGATTCCGGGTCCATGGCGGACTCCACGCCTCACTTTACGGCTGCTGTCCGAAGCGCTTCCAGCAGGGCCGGGCGGCCGGCGGACGTGGCGTTCGAGCTCGGGCTTGAGGCGCTGATCTCGGGGCTTGGCGCGCTGCGGGGGTAGAGAACCGGCCGGGTGTGGGCGTCACAAAAGCCAGAGCTGGCTAGACTAAAGATGTGACATCCTACGTACCCACTTCGATTGCAGCCGCCGACCCTTCTATTGAGCGGGTCCTGGCCGTCCGGGGATATGCAGGGTACCGGCAGTACCGCATCCCGGCCCTGGCGGTTACCGGTCGGGGTACGCTGTTGGCGGCGTACGATGGCCGGCCGAACCTCGACGACCTGCCCAGCCCCATCGATCTGCTGGTGCGCCGGAGCCTCGACAACGGGAAGACCTGGGCGCGCAGCAAGTGGTGCGGACTGGGTCCGGGTTGGACGGTTACGGGGATCCAAGCCTGCTGGTGGATGCAGAAACGGGCCGGATCTTCCTCTTCCACGCCGCGGGGACACGGGCCGGCTTCTTTGAATCAACTACCGGGCTGGACCCGGACGACGACTTCATCCAGCACTGCGACCTCAGCTTTTCCGACGACGACGGCGTGACCTGGCAGCACCGGCGGATCACGGCCCAATTGAAGGGCAGCAGGTCGGCCGCCCGGGAGATTACCGGAATTTTCGCAGCCGCCGGGCAGGGTATCCAGATCCACACGGGACCCTACCGGGGCCGCCTGGTCCAGCAGTTCGTTGTGCTCCGCGGCGGCAGGATCATGGCGGCTTCGGCCTACAGTCATGACCACGGGGACAACTGGACCCTGGGAGAACTTATTGATGCGGCGCCCGGCGGCGCCGCGCCCAACGAGAACAAAGTGGCCGCGCTGGCTGACGCGCGCCTGCTCCTGCACAGCCGTGCCACTCCGCGGCGGCTCGCCGCCTTCTCGAACGACGGCGGGCACAGCTGGAGCTCACTGGTTCCCGTCGAGGACCTGCCGGACCCCGGCGACAACGGCTCCCTTGCCCGGTTCGACGGACTGCCCTCCGTCCCGCAGCTGGCCACGCCTGCCACAGATACGTGGCTCCTGGCCACGAACAACCACGACACCAATCTTCGGCGGAACACGGTGCTGAGCCTCTCCCCCGACAATGGGGCGACGTGGCCGGCGAAGCTGGTCCTGTGCCCGGACAGTTCCGCATATTCGACCGCCACGCGCCTGCCGGACGGCAACATTGGCGTCCTTTACGAGCGGCAGGGATACCGGGAGATCGTTTTTGCCTCCGTCCCTGCTGGCCAGCTGAGCGATCAGCTTGCCGTGCGGACACCGGCGGCAGGTGACGGTGGGGCGCATCCGGTGGCTCCGGCGGGGCACGGTCTTGCCTTTGACATGGAGATCCGGTCGATAACGCCGGGCCTGCCCGAAGTGTGGCAGGACGCCGGCGAGTCCCATGTCCTGGCCGCGGACGGAAGCGGCTGGGGCGCCGGGACCTGGAAGGAGATTGGCCAGGGCTACTCAGCGGACAAAGTCCAGGTCCTTGGCACCCGCGAGGCCCAGGACCTGAATTACGACCCAGTCCGGCCAGGATACAAAGCCGGGGACATCATTGCCTTCACCGGACGGGCACGGAACGACGGGACCAATCCTGCTTCCGGGGTAAGGCTTACCGGCCCAGGCTCCGACGCCTTCCCCGAAACCGACCTTTCCCCGGGTGCGCAGACCCTTTACTTCACGCCCGCCTACACAGTTACCGAAGAGGACGCAGAGCGAACCTTATTCGACGTCACCTACACCGTCGAGGCAAGGCAGAACGGGTCCTTCCACCAATGGTCCCGGGTCTTCAGCTTCGACGTCGCCACGGGAGCGGTCAGCGTCCAGGACGCGTCCTCACCATAAATGGCCGAGGGATGGCCGAAACGGGCTGCCACCGGCTGCTGCGACAGAGCCTTGGCAGGCCGGGCGCCAGTTCCTACTCGATCAGGCCGCACATCTGCTGGAGCCGGGCGACACGCTCCTCGGCAGAGAGCCCGTGCCGGGATAGCCCAATCTTGAAGCCGGTCAGGGAAACCGGGCCAGCGGCGTGGAGGCAGCGTTGGATTTCGCCGGCGTTCAGCAGCGAGCTCGGCGGGGCTCCGGCCACCTCAGTGGCGGGAAGGTGGGCGTCGATCCACGGGTACCCAAACTCGGTGTCCGCGGGTGAGCAGCCGGAGAACATCAGTCCGGCCAGGACGCCGCCTTCCCGGGCCTGGCACAGGTGGTCAACCGCGGTGTCCGGGTTCTGCGTTTCAATGACGGACCGGGCCCAGTTCACAACGATTCCGGTTTGTTCCCACCCCTGCTCCCGGATGGAACGGATAACGTCCACTTCCTCCATGAAGGTCAGGAATCCCTTCTCGGGTTTGCTTCCCGGACGGGGAGCATCGCAATGCTCGATCAGCAGAAGGGTACCGCCCCAATCCCAGTCGAGCAGTTCCTTGAAGGACTCCTCGAGGGCCTTGGCGGAGGCGCTCCCGTGCGGGGCGGAGTGCAGTTCCACCGCCTCTACAGGGTGCCCCTCCCCCGCCAATTGAAGGACGGAATCGCGCAGTCCTGACACAAAGTCCAGCGCCCTCGACCGGCCCTGGCTGTCGGTGGAAGCAAGGCCGAACCTCTTGTCCTGGTTGAGGCGCTGCATGGTTCCGGGAATGGCGGTCACCACCGCGGACCAGTCTTCGGGGGCGCCGGCGGGCCAGGGACTGCCGCCGGACTGCCCGTAGGGGAGTTCCAGGCCACGGATGGACGGGATGCGCCCGAGCCCTGCGTAAAACTGCTGTTGCTGCGGCGCTTCCGGCACGGCGGGATACGCACCCACAATCAGGGACATTGTTGAACTCCTTTGAAGACGGCCGGCTGCGATACCGGGCGCATGAAGGCGGCGCCGGAAGAAATGCGAGGGCGCTTTCGTCAATAGCCGCGGCATGTGATGCACCGGCACTTGACCCCCGGCTGTGATGGCACTTACAGTTTTATCACGAGCTCGGATGTCCTACATCCGATAAACCTTCTGGAATGGCGAGGCTTTTATGAACATCTCCTCCAAGAACCTGCCGCTGGTCAAAGACGCCAGCCGCCGGAACTTCCTTAAACTGACCGGCGCCATGGGTGTCGCCGCAGCCTTCACCACCACCCTTGCTGCCTGCGGCGGGCCGGCCACCACAACTACGGGCGCCACCACCAACACCTCGCCGATCAACAAGGACCTCACCATTGAGGCCGGAATCTCCTACGCCCTCTCCACCGGCTTCGACCCCATCTCCTCCTCCGGGGCCACTCCGATGGCAGCGAACCTGCACATCTTCGAGGGCCTGATCGAGCTCCATCCGGCAACCCGGGAGCCGTACAACGCCCTGGCCGCCGCCGACCCCAAGATGGTCAACGAGACCACCTACCAGGTGGCCATCCGCGACGGCGCGGTCTTCCACGACGGCACGCCGGTAACCGCCGAAGACGTGGTGTTCTCCTTCACCCGCGTGATGGATCCGGCCAACAAGTCGCTGTTCTCGCAGTTCATACCGTTCATCCAGGAGGTCAAGGCACTCGATGCCAAGACCGTGCAATTCAGTCTCAAATACGCGTTCCCCGGTTTTGGGCCCCGTATTTCCGTGGTGAAGATCGTCCCCAAGGCGCTCACCAACTTCCCCGCCGGCTCCGAGCAGTTGAAGTCCTTCGACGCCAAGCCTGTGGGCACCGGACCCTACAAGCTCATCTCCGCGGCCAAGGACGACAAGATTGTCTTCGAGGCCAACCAGGCCTACAACGGCCCCATGCCCGCCCTGGCCAAGGGGATGACCTGGCTGCTGCTCTCCGATGCCGCGGCCCGCGTCACCGCCATGCAGTCCGGCCGCGTCCAGGCCATCGAGGACGTCCCCTACCTGGACATGGAAGGCCTGAAGTCCAAGGCCACCGTTGAATCCGTCCAGTCCTTCGGGCTGCTCTTCATGATGTTCAACTGCAACGCAGCACCCTTCAACAACAAGCTCGTCCGCCAGGCCCTCCACTACGGCCTGGACAAGGACTCCATCATCAAGAAGGCACTTTTCGGCAACGCCAAACCGGCCAGTTCCTACTTCCAGGAGGGCCACCCGGACTACGTCAAGGCCAAGAACGTCTACGGCTACGACGCGAAGAAGGCCGAGGAACTGCTCAAGGAAGCCGGCGTCACCAGCCTCGAATTCGAACTGCTCACCACGGACACCGCCTGGGTCAAGGACGTGGCACCGCTGATGCTGGAATCCTGGAACAAGATCCCGGGCGTCAAGGTCACCCTGAAGAACCTCCAGTCCGGCGCCCTGTACACGGACCGCGTTGCCAAGGGTGACTACACCGTGGTCGCAGCGCCCGGCGACCCCTCAGTTTTCGGCAACGACGCGGACCTGCTGCTGAGCTGGTTCTACGCCGGCGATACCTGGATGAAGAACCGTGCCTTCTGGGGCGATGCCCCCGAACGCGCCCAGCTCGTGAACCTGATGTCCAAGGCCGGCCAGGCCTCCAAGGAAGACGCCAAGAAACTCACCGGCGAAATCGTGGACCTGGTCTCCGATGAGGTCCCGCTCTACCCGCTGTTCCACCGCCAGCTTCCCAGCGCCTGGGATGCAAAAAAGCTCAGCGGCTTCAAGCCCCTTCCCACCACCGGAGTTTCCTTCGTTGGTGTGGGCCGCACCGCCTAGCCCAAACCGGAGAATACATTGACCACGATATTGCGCCTGCTCGGCCGAAGGCTCGCGGCCCTGCCGCTGATGGTCCTGGGCATCACCCTGCTGGTGTTCCTCGTCCTGCAGGCCGCGCCCGGCGACCAGGCCAGCAGCGCCCTGGGCGAAGGGGCAAGCGAGGAAGCCAAGGAACAGTACCGCCAGGCCAACGGCCTGAACGATCCACTGCTGCTCCAGTACGTCCGCTTCCTCGGCAGGCTCCTGCAGTTCGACCTCGGCGTCACCACTCCCCCGGCCAAGTCCGTGGCGAGCATGATTGGTTCGGCTTTTCCGCTAACGCTGCAGCTGACCTTCCTGGGCGTCATCATCGCCGTGGCGGTCTCCCTGGTCTTCGGCATCATCGGCGCCCTGTACCGGGACAAGTGGCAGGACCAGCTGGTCCGTGTATTCTCCATCGCCGCGGTGGCAACGCCGTCGTTCTGGCTGGGCATCCTGCTGATCCAGTGGTTCGCCCTGGGACCGGCACCGCTCTTCCCGTCCGGCGGCATCGCCACCCCCGAATCCGGCTTCGGCGGCTGGCTCAACTCGATGGCGCTGCCCGCCCTGGCACTGGGCATCCCGGTCTCGGCTTCCCTCATCCGGGTGGTCCGCACCTCCATGGTGGAGGAGCTGGACCGGGACTACGTCCGCACTGCCATCGGCAACGGCGTCCCCTACCGCGAGGTGGTCTCCAAGAACGTGCTCCGCAACGCACTGGTCACCCCGGTGACCGTGCTGGGACTGCGGATCGGCTACCTCCTGGGCGGCGCCGTCGTCATTGAAATGATCTTTGCCCTGCCCGGCATGGGCCAACTGATCCTCAACGGCATCACCAACCTGGACGTCAACCTGGTGCAGGGCGTGGTTCTCACCATCTCCGTCACGTTCGTCCTGGTGAATATCGCCGTGGACCTTCTCTACCTGCTCATCAACCCCCGAATCAGGACCGTGTGACCCATGCGCAGCAAACTCGCTGAACGTCTGAGCGCCCCGGGACTCCGCTTCAAGGCCCTGCCCTGGAGTTCCCGCCTGGCCCTCGCCTTCCTCGTGGTGATCGCCGCCGCCGCCATCTTCGCCCCCGTCCTGGCACCGCACGATCCGCTCGAGACCTTCATTCCGGCCACGGCCCCCGGTGCCGAACACTTCTTTGGCACCGACCGCCTGGGCCGGGACATCTTCTCCCGGCTGCTCTACGGTTCGCAGTCCTCGCTGCTGATCGGACTCGGCGCCGTGGGACTGGCCGTGCTGGCCGGCGCGCTCCTGGGTTCGCTCGCTGCCACCTCCAGCAAAACAGTCAACGAGCTGATCATGCGGATCATGGACATCCTCATGGCATTCCCCGGCATCGCCCTGGCTGCGGTCCTGCTCGCGGCGTTCGGCAACTCGGTACCCACCATCATCATTGCCATCGCCATTATCTACACCCCCCAGCTCGCACGGGTTGTCCGCGCCAACGTCCTGGCCCAGTAGGGCGAGGACTACGTCCGGGCGGAGCGCGTCATCGGCGCCGGCCGCTTCTACATCCTCCTCAAGCACATCGTCCGCAACACCGCCGCACCGGTGCTGGTGTTCGCCACCGTGATGGTCGCTGACGCCATCATCCTCGAAGCGTCCCTGTCTTTCCTGGGCGCAGGCGTCCAGGACCCCGCCCCGTCCTGGGGCAACGTGATCTCCTACGGCCGCAACCTGGTCCTGTCCGGCGGCTGGTGGGCCACCACCTTCGCCGGCCTCACCATCCTGCTCACCGTGCTGGCACTGAACATCCTTGCCGAGGGCCTGACCGACGCCATGGTGAACCCCAAACTGCGCAAGGCGCCAGTGGTGCAGGACGACGACGGCTCGGCAGCCGTTGTTGCCGGTGCGGCCGTGGACACTGAGGTTGCCACCTCTGTTGCCCAACCGTCCGTCGTGGAAGAGCATGAGCTCGACGGCGTCCGTACCGCTTCGGGAGGAATCCTCGACGAGGAGATCTACAACAGGTCAGCCGTCCTCACCGATGTGAAGGTGGCAGCCGCCAGCCCGCACCTCCTGCTCGACCGCGAGCTGGAACTGCTGGCTGCTGTCGAAGCCACCCGGACGGACCGCCTGCCACAGGTCCCGGCAGACGCCCGAACCGTCCTGGAGGTGACAAACCTTTCCATCCGGTTCCCCGGCAGGTTCGGTGACACCGCCATCGTGGATAACGTCTCCTTCAGTGTCCGCGAGGGCGAAACCATGGGCCTGGTGGGCGAATCCGGCTGCGGCAAGTCCATCACCTCCCTCGCCGTCATGGGACTCCTGCCCAAAACGGCGCGGATCAGCGGCTCCATCAAGTTCGACGGCAAGGAACTGCTGGACCCGCACACCAGCCACAGCGCTCCCAAGGCCTACCAGGGGCTCCGCGGCGAACAGATCGCCATGGTCTACCAGGACGCGCTCAGCTCACTGAACCCGTCCATGAAAATCAAAGACCAGATGAGCCAGCTGACCCGGCGGGGCGGCCGCAAAACCCCTGCCGAACTGCTGGAAATGGTCAAACTGGACCCGGTGCGCACCCTGGCCAGTTACCCGCACGAGCTATCCGGCGGGCAACGCCAGCGCGTCCTGATCGCCATGGCGCTCTCCCGCTCCCCCAAGATCGTGGTCGCCGATGAGCCCACCACCGCCCTGGACGTCACCGTCCAGAAACAGGTGGTGGACCTGCTCAACGAGCTCCGTGAACAGCTGGGCTTCGCCATGGTGTTCGTCAGCCACGACCTGGCCCTGGTCGCTTCCCTGGCCCATCGCATCACCGTGATGTACGCCGGGCAGGTGGTCGAATCCGCCCAGGCGTCCGAGCTGCTGCAGAACCCCAGGCACGAATACACCCGCGGGCTCCTGGGCGCCGTTCTCTCCATCGAAGCCGACGCCGCCCGCCTGCACCAGATCCCCGGCACCGTGCCCTCGCCGCAGGATTTTGCCCCCGGTGACCGCTTCGCACCCCGTTCCCTGCGCCGGGACGCCGATCCGAACCAGCAGTTGGTCCTCACCGCCGTGGGCGGGGACTCTGACCACTACTGGGCCAGCCACCGGAAGGAGGATGCAAAGTGAGCATTTCCACCGGCAAACCGGTTATCGAACTCAAGGACGTCAAGGTCCACCACCGGGCACGGACCGGCGGCCTGTTCCGCCCCAACATCGTCAAAGCCGTTAACGGCGTGGACTTCAGCATCAGCCGCGGCGAAACCGTGGGCATCGTGGGAGAGTCCGGCTGCGGCAAGTCAACCCTGGCCTCCGTCCTGGTGGGCCTCCAAACGCCGACATCCGGGCAGGTCCTCTTCCACGGCAAACCCGCCATCAAACGGAACGCTGCCATGCGCAAGGAATTCGGCCGCGCCGTATCGGTAGTATTCCAGGACCCCGCCACGGCCCTGAACCCGCGTATGACCATCCAGGACATCCTCACCGACCCCCTCCAAATACACGGAATCGGCAACGCCGCGTCCCGTGCGGCCAAGGTCAAAGAACTCCTCGCGCTGGTAGGCCTGCCTGCCTCCGCGGCTGAAGTCACGCCGTCGCAGGTTTCAGGTGGACAGCGCCAGCGGGTAGCCATCGCCAGGGCCCTGGCACTGGACCCGGACATCATCGTCGCCGACGAACCGACGTCGGCCCTGGACGTCTCGGTCCGGGCGCAGGTCCTGAACCTGCTCTCGGACCTGAAGACCCAGCTGAACCTGGGCATGGTCTTCATCTCCCACGACATCCAGACTGTCCGCTATGTCTCCGACCGGATCTGCGTCATGTACTTCGGCGAAATCGTCGAGGAAGGGCCGGCCGCCCAGGTCTTCGACAACCCCCGGAACGACTACACCAAGAAGCTCCTCGGAGCAGCCCCCAGCCTGCTGCACACCTAGATCCCCACACCTCACCTTTACAACCCACCCATTGGAGTTTTTCCGTGTCTTCCCAGTTCTCCGGCGTCATCCCGCCCGTCGTCACTCCCCGCCATGCTGACGGCAGCATCGACACCGCCTCTTTGCAGAACCTCACCAAGCACCTGCTCGACGGCGGCGTCTCCGGACTTTTCGTGCTGGGCTCCTCCGCCGAGGTGCCGTACATGACCAACGCCGAGCGCGAACTCGTGGTCAGCACCATCGCCGCGGCCAACGCAGGGGCCGTGCCCCTGATCGTGGGGGCCAACGAGCAAACGACCAACCGCGTCATTGAGGAAGCCAAACGCGTCATCGACCTCGGGGCCGACGCCATCGTGGTTACCTCCATGTATTACGCCATCGGCAACGCAGACGAAACAGAAACCCACTTCCGCAGCATCCACGCCGCCGTCGACACGCCGATCTTCGCCTACGACGTCCCCGTCCGTACCCACTTCAAGCTCCCCACGGACCTGCTGGTCCGGCTGGGCCGCGACGGCGTCATCGCCGGCGTCAAGGACTCCTCCGGTGACGACGTCTCCTTCCGCCAGCTCCTGCTCGCAGCCCGGGAGATCGACAACTTCGACATCTTCACCGGCCACGAAGTGGTGGTTGACGGAGCCCTACTGGGCGGCGCGCAGGGCGTCGTGCCCGGCCTTGGCAACGTGGATCCCCGCGGCTATCGCAACCTCGTCGACGCCGCCGTTGCCGGCGACTGGGCTAAAGCCGCCGCCGAGCAGGACCGGCTGGCCGACCTCTTCGAGATCGTCTACACCCCCAACGGGCGCGTCTCCGGCGGGGCAGCGGGCCTGGGCGCCTTCAAGACCGCCCTGCAGATCATGGGCATCATCGAATCCAACACCATGAGCAACCCGATGCCCGCGCTGAACGAAGAGGAAACCACTGCGATCAAGGTCATCCTCGAACGCAACAGCCTGGTCTAGGGACGGGTCCCGAAGCTGATGTACGCCGTTGGTGTTGACCTCGGCGGCACTAAAACTGCTGCCGGGGTGGTCTCAGGCACGGGTGAAGTGCTGTTTTCCGAGACCATTCCCACCCTTAACCGTGATGGCGGTGAGGCAATCCTCGACGCCACTGCCAGCCTGGTCGCGGGGCTCATTGGACGCGCCGCTGCTGCTGGAATCATTGTCGGTCATGTCGGCGTCGGTTCGGCCGGTGCTATTGATGCCCATAAAGGCGAAGTGGTTTCAGCAACCGAAGCGATCCTCGGGTGGGCCGGTACTGCCATCAGCGCCGGCCTGGCAGCGCGGCTGCACCTGCCGCAAGCCTCCATCCGGGTGGTGAACGATGTCCACGCCCACGCCCTTGGCGAGGCCTGGACCGGTGCCGCCGCAGGGACCGCCAGTTCACTCCTGGTGGCCTTCGGCACCGGCGTCGGCGGCAGTTACGTTCTTGACGGCACACCGGTCCTGGGGCATCGCTACGTGGGCGGACACGTCGGCCACTTCGCCTCCCCCTACGCCTACCAGGACGGCCAGCCACTGCCCTGTGTCTGCGGCGGAGCAGGCCATGTTGAAGCCCTCGCCTCCGGACCTGCCATCGCCGAAGCCTACCGGCGGCTGGGTGGGAAGGCCGGTTCACCGGATGCCCGCGGGGTCTTCGCCCTCGCCGCGCATGGTGATGCCATCGCCATCAAAACCATCGGCGGCGCCGCCGCTGCGGCCGGGCAGGCCGTGGGCGGGCTGGCCAACATCCTGGACCCGGAAGTCGTCGTCGTCTCAGGCGGGCTCTCGGATGCAGGAGCACCGTGGTGGCGGCCGATGGAACGGGCCGTCCGGGCCGAACTCCTCCCGGCCCTGGCAAAAATTCCCGTGCTGCCCGCCTCGCTGGGCAACGCTGCAGCCATCATTGGCGCAGCGAAGCTGGTGTTCACCGATTCGCTCACTTTCCAAAGGAACTGACCATGATCCTGTCCCCCGACCGGCTTGAATCCTTGCGGGGCAGGCTCATCGTCTCCTGCCAGGCCTATCCCGGCGAGCCCATGCGCGATCCCCGCACCACCGCCCAATTCGCCGCGTCAGCAGTCGCCGGCGGCGCCGCAGCAGTCCGTGTACAGGGCCTGGCGGACGTCCAACACACCCGGGCCGCCGTTGAGGTCCCAGTCATCGGGCTCTGGAAGGACGGGCGCGACGGCGTCTTCATCACCCCCACCCTTCGGCATGCCCTCGCGGTAGCGAACGCCGGCGCCCACATCGTGGCCGTCGACGGCACCCGGCGCGCACGCCCGGACAACCTGACCCTCGCGCAGACAATTACCGGAATCCACACCGGATCCCATGCGCTGGTCATGGCCGACTGCGGGTCCCTCCAGGACGCAGCGGCCGCCGTCGAAGCCGGCGCAGACCTGATCGGCACCACACTTGCCGGCTACTCCGGCGAACGCCCCAAAACCCAGGGCCCCGACCTTGAACTGCTGGAACAGATCGCGGCGGCCGGATTTGGAGTGCCCCTTATCGCGGAGGGCCGGCTGCACACCCCTGCCCAGGCGAGGCAGGCACTTGATGCCGGGGCCTTCGCCGTGGTGGTGGGAACTGCCATCACGCACCCGGCCACCATCACGGGCTGGTTTGCGGACGCCCTGAAATGACCACCCGGATGCGGCCCGCCTTCCTGCTGCCCGGCACCATCGTCACCGACGGAACTGTCGTTGAGGACGCGGTGGTTGCCGTTTCCGGTGAACGCATAACGTACGCCGGCCCCAGGACAGGCTTCGATACCCGCTCCCTTCCAGGGCTGAAGGAAGTGGGACTGCCGCCAGGAACCCTGCTCCTGCCCGGCCTGGTGGACCTGCACTGCCATGGGGCGGCAGGCGGGGACTTCCCCGGCGGGCATCTACCGTCAGCCCGCTCCGCGGTGGACTTCCTCCACGCCAGCGGCACCACCACACTTCTGGCGAGCCTGGTGACGGCTTCCCGCAAGGACCTGCTGCGCGGCGCCGAAACCCTGCGGCCCCTTTCTGAGGAGGGGCTGATCGCAGGCATCCATGCCGAAGGACCGTTCCTTTCCCACGCACGGTGCGGCGCCCAGGATCCCCGGTTCCTCCTCGAACCCGACCTGCATCTGCTTCGGGACCTCATTGAATGCTCGGGCGGGCACCTGCGCACCATGACCTATGCTCCCGAACTGCCCGGCGCCGCAGCTTTGGTGCAGGCGATGGTTGACCTCGGCGTGACCCCGTCCCTGGGACACACCAACGCCGATGCCCCAACGACGGCGGCCTCCCTCACCCAGGCAGCGACCCTGCTCGCCTCCGCGCAGGGCAGCACCACCCGGCCCACGGTCACCCACCTGTTTAACGGCATGCCGCCGCTGCATCACCGCGATCCCGGGCCCGTAGCGACCTGTCTGCGACTTGCAGCAGCGGGCACGATTGCGGTGGAGCTTGTTGCCGACGGCGTCCACCTGCACCCGGACACCGTCCGAATGGTCTTCGCGCTCGTTGGCGGGGACAACGTCATTCTGGTGACCGACTCGATGGCCGCGACGGGACTGCCGGACGGCGACTACGACCTTGGCCCGCAAGGGGTGCGCGTTAGCGACGGCGAGGCCAGGCTGCGAAGCGATGGTGCCCTCGCGGGCGGAACGGCGACGCTGCTGGACGTTGTACGGCGGACGGTCGAGGCCGGGGTGGACGCGGCAAGCGCGGTCTTGTCAGCCACGGCGGTTCCGGCAGGGATCCTTGGCCTCCAGCAAGAGGTAGGAAGCCTTCGCTCAGGGTTAAGGGCGGACATCCTGGCGGTGGACCCCGATTTCCGCCCGATCAGGGTGTTCCGTCGCGGCCTGCCACTCCTCCGGCCGGCCGCGCCCATCACGGCTGCGTCCTAGGACCACGGCTCCCGCTATTTGAGGCTCTCGGTTCAGACGGTGGTTCAGGCGCTCGGCGTTGCGACCCGGACGCCCACTTGCCCGAGCTTGGCACCAAGGAGGGCCGCTGCCGCTTCATCTGCCACTACTGTCACGTGCGGGTGCAACTGGAGGACGGAAGCGGGACACTCAGGTGACACCCGGCCCTGCAGCGCGGCCGCTAGAATTCCAGCCTTATCCGCGCCGTTGACCACCATCAGCAGGTGCCTGGCCTCGCGAATCGTACCGAGGCCCTGGGTGATGCACTGGGTCGGCACGTCGTCAATAGACCGGAAGTAGCGCGCATTGGCCTGGCGGGTCCGCTCGGCCAGAAGTTCAACCCGGGTCCGGGAATCGAGCCCGGAGCCCGGTTCATTGAAGGCGATGTGTCCGTTGTGGCCTATCCCCAGAATCTGTACGTCCACGCCCCCGGCGGCGCGGATGGCGGCGTCGTACAGGGCTGCCGCGTGGTGAGGATCTTCGGCGACGCCGTCGGGAACTGAAACAAGGGCCGGGTCCAATCCCAGGCGTTCGGTCACTTCACTGCGGACCACTTCGGCGTAGCTTTGCGGGTGCCCGGCAGCCAGGCCCACGTACTCATCGAGGGCGAACGCCTGGACGCGGGACATGTCCAGCTGGTGCTCGGCCAGCGCCGCGTAGACGGGCAGTGGGGAGCTGCCCGTAGCGACCCCAAGGACAGCGTCCGGCTTGCTTCGGATGACGGCGGCAAGAATCCCGGCGGCAACAGCTCCGGTACCCGAGGCATCGGGCACAACAAAAATCTCCATGGCAAAAGGGCGCTCTCTCATAAGATGGGTGCCTCACCGCTTGCTCCGGTGGTCATCTGGACGCACGGAGGCGGGGGCTTTAAGTGACGATCCGGCCGGGGTACGGTGCCTCGTCCCGGTCCTCGGCTGCGCGCGTTAGGCTGACGCGACGTCTTTTAGCTTGCGGCGGATGCCGTCAAAGTGGCGCTGCAGGCGCTCGGAAGCCAAAGCCTTGTCCCTGTTCGCCACTGCCTCGTAGATGTCCCAGTGCATCTGGACCTGTTCTTCAAGGTTGACCGGCCCTGAGCCCAAGGCCTCATGGATCTGGCGGTAGACCTGCCAGAACACGTCCATCAGGTTAATGAGCAGTTCGTTGTTCAGGGGCGCATAGAGACGGCGGTGAAATTCCGCATCGTGTTGAACAAGGAGTTCACCCTTACCGGCGGCGTCCTGCATCGCTTCCATCGTGGCACGCAGATCAGCCAAATGATCCTCCGTGAGGAGGTCGATGGCCGAGCCAATAAGGCCCGATTCCAAAGCCTGCCGGACGTCGATAAGCTCCATCGCTTCCTCGCCTTTGTGCCGGAGCGAAAGCCTGCCCCGGAACGTCAGCCCGGACACCAGTGCGCTGAAGTTGTTCGGAGCGACAAACATGCCGAACCCGTGCCGGATCTCAATGACGCCAAGGGCCTGAAGCACCTTTAGGGATTCCCGGACAGTGTTCCGCCCCACTCCAAGTTCCGCGGAGAGCTCACTCTCAGTGGGAAGGGCATCACCAACATCCAGGCCTCGCTCCAGGATGAGTTCCATGATCCGTGTTTGCAGGGCCTGGGAACGTATTTGGGCGCTGAACCTTGCCGGCGACACCGAAGCGGGTGCTACTGTCACGTCATCTCCTTCAGCCGCACTCGGGAGCGGCAATTCGTCTAAACTCATGATACAGGAGATGGGACGTCCTCTGTCTTCTTTCTGTTCAGTAATTTCGAGAATCCTACAACCCGCAGGGCTGGGTGGGGGATCACGCGAGCACCAGATGATGGAGAACGAGAATGCCTAGCGTTGACATGCCACTGCAAGAGTTGCGCAACTACACGTCGGTGGCAAAAGAGCCTCACGATTTTGATGCGTTTTGGGAAGCAACTTTGGCCGAAGTCACTTCCATCCCGCTTGCACCGGCCTACACTCCCGTCGAAAACCTTCTGCCACTCATTGACAGCTACGACGTTTCCTTTGCGGGTTACGGCGGAGCCCGGATCCGGGGCTGGCTCCACCTTCCAGCACACCGGTCCCCCGGCCACCGCCTGCCAGCCGTGGTGCAGTACATCGGATATTCCGGCGGCCGTGGCCTGGTCCAAGAGGACACGAAATGGGCCCAGGCGGGCTACGCGCACTTCATCATGGACACCCGAGGCCAAGGCTACGGCGGGATCACTGGCGACACTCCAGATCCGCACCCCTCAGCGGGAGGCGTGGCACACCCGGGGCTCATGACACGCGGCCTGGCCGCGAAGGAGGACTACTACTACCGCAGGCTGTATGTGGACGCGTTCCGGGCGATCGAGACCGTCCAAAGCTTCCCTCAGGTGGACGCAGACAACGTGGTCCTTGCCGGGATAAGCCAGGGTGGAGGCCTGGCCCTCGCAGCCGCTGGGCTTGCTGCCGGGAGACTGGACGGAATTCGAGCTGCCCTGGCGGACGTACCCTTCCTTCAGGACTTTCCCCGGGCAATCAATCTGGCACAACGGGGCCCTTATCCCGAAATCGCAGCTTTTCTCTCCCGGCACCGGGACCGCCACGAGCACGCGTTAGAGGTTCTGAACTACTTCGACGGCGTCCACCTTGCTCGAAGGGCGACGGCTCCGGCGCTGTTTTCCGTCGCCCTGCTCGACGACGTCTGCCCGCCGTCCACCGTCTTCGCGTCCTACAACAGCTACGGAACCGGAAGCCCGCGTCAGTCGGGACAAGGGCCCGCCAAGTCCATTGAGATCTACCATTTCAACGGCCATGAGGGAGGACAGGAACACCACTGGGTCCGTCAGCTTGAGTACCTTCAGGGACACCTCGCCCGTTAGCGCTTCAAACCCCAGCCGCAGCTGCGGCGGCGGTGGCGGGGGTGGCGGAATGCTAAGAGGTAGAAGTGTGAGTGCGTTTGCCCTGGCCTCGCACCAGACGTGATCTGCCAGAACTCACCGTGACTACAAACGAAGAGACCCAGGGCCAACCTGACAGAACGCCGGCTATCAGTGGATGGCCCCGGCAGGGGGACATGGTCCCAAGCGGGTCATCCCTGAGTATTATGCACTAAAGGCAGGAATGTCCTGTGTGGCGTGACTGCAGCACCTCGGCATCACGGCATCAGTTATCGCGTAAGGTACGCGCAGATTTCGGCTGGAAAACTTTGAATTCGCCGTGAAAGCGCAGCTTCCAAGCCTCTTCCACTACCGATATAAAGAGCCGATAACCGGCGTTACGTCAAGCTGTACTCTGCGTATCTCATCAGATGAATCATTCATACCCTCTCCCTCGGAGTTCCG
>NZ_JARVSG010000003.1:0-284654 GCF_030209335.1 Pseudarthrobacter sp. fls2-241-R2A-168 | reverse complement strand
ACCAGGCCCAAACACCAACAGCAGCTTGACGAAGAACATAGGGACACTCTCACTTCCTTAAAGAAATTGAGAGAGCGTCACCGGAAAACCCACATTAAGTGAGAGAGCGTCCCGGGGGCGAGGTTACTTCTTTTCCCAGCCGAGGGTGGTCCAGTCCGGAACCTGGGACAGGCTCTGGAACAGGGACGGTCCGTAGTTGGCCAGGCCGGTGCGGACGAAGGAGATCTGGGGCCCGTTCATGACCACGCCCATGGAGAAGTACTTCGCCATGTGTTCCTTCTCCACATCCATGGCTGCCTTGTTGCGCTCGGCGTTGTCCTCGATGGAGGTCAATTCCGCGATCTTCTTGTCCAGTTCGGCGTCGCCGAGGCCGTTTTCGTTGGTCTTGGAGTCGTAGTACTGCTTGACGGCAGACGTGGCGTCGGCGCCAACGGTGTAGCCGGAGACGCTCATGTCGAAGTCGCGGCCGCCGATCACCTTGCCGAAGTCGGCGGAAGCACGCTGGTCGATGCCGACGTCCATACCACCGGCCTGCAGCTGCTTCTGCAGGGTCTGGGTGAAGGCCAGGGTAGTGGGATCATCACCGAAGTTGCTGATCTTGAAGGCGGCGGGCTTGCCGTCCTTTTCCATGATGCCGCTGGCGTTCGCGGTGTAGCCGGCGTCGCTGAGCACCTTCTTGGCGGCATCGGGGCCGGTTTCCTTGACGGGGTAGTTGTCCTGGTAGTACTCGGAGAACGGCAGGAGCATCATGGAACCGGAGCTGGGCTCCTCCCAGTTCAGCCCGTTGAAGCGGACCTTGCGGAGGGCTTCACGGTCAACTGCCGCGAAGATTGCCTTGCGGACTGCCACGTCGGTGATCTTCTGGGCATTGATGTTCATGCCGCCGGCGAAGAGCCGCTGGCCGCGGCGGACCTCGGAGTTTTTGGTGCCCTCGAGCTGCTTGTAGAGGGCAATGGTGTTGGCGGACATGGCGTCGATTTCGCCGTTCTTGAAGGCGGCGATCTGGGCGCTGGTTTCAAGCTGGCGGAACACCACGTTTTCCAGCACGGGCTTGTTGCCCCACCACTTCTCGTTCGGCACCAGGCTCACGGTCTTGCCGGCCGCGTCGTACTGGTCCACCTTGAACGGTCCTGCCATCCACTCCGGGTGCATTTCGCCAACGAACCCCTCGTTGAAGATTTCCGGGGTGTTCACGGCCGGGTGGATGAGGCCAAAGTAAAGGTCCTCAAGAGGGTAGGTGGGCTGGGACAGCGTGGTGATGATTTCTTTGTCGCTGCTGCCTGCCTCTACCGACTCGACGAAGGCGTAGGACCCGGAGGAGACAATGTCATAGCCGGCATCCGGGCTCTTCAGGATGTTCCAGGTGTTCTGGAAAGTCTTGATGTCAATGGGAGTGCCGTCGTTGAAGGTGGCTTTGTCGTTGACCTTGATGGTGACGACCTGTTTGCCGTCCTTCACCTCGCTCTCCACGGATTCGCAGAAATCCTTATTGGGCGTGGCCTTGCCTTCGAAGTCCACCTTCCAGCAGCCGCCGATTCCGCCACCGGTGACCGCCACGGGGTTGATCGGGGCCATCAGCGCGGAGTTGTCCGAGCTGTTGCCGTTGTTGGAGAAGCCGTTGAAGTCCGGTCCGATGCTGCCCAGCGGAAGAGTGACTTTCCCGCCCTTTTCAAGATCGGCTGCCGGCTTCTCGTTGATGCTGATGAGCTTGGACAGATCGCTTCCCGCCTCCTGGCCCTTGGCCGTTTCCGGCCCGGTGGCGCCGCCACCGCCGCAGGCAGTCAGGGTCAGAGCCGCAGCAATAGCCGCCGCTCCGCCGATCTTGGTCAGATTCCTCATGGTGTTCCCTTCGTTGTTGCCGGTGGTGATGCTGGTGACGCTGGTGCTGGATGGAACAAATCTACGGTGCATGGCGGTCCGCCGGGTCGTGGACTACCAGCATGTCCTCGTCCAGTTCCCCGTCCGGGAAGAAGCAGGCGAAGCGCTGGTCGAGGACGGGCAGCGGGTTGGCCGCCAGTGCCTGGGCGGCCGCGGATGGTGCCACTGCTTCCAGCGGGGGTTCGAGGGTAAGGCACTTTTCCTTCTTCGCAGCCGGCAGGGCGGCGAACACGGGGCAGCGGGTGGCGAAGTTGCAGCCCTTGGGCGCATCCAGCGGCGAGGGCAGGTCGCCCTGCAGGATGATCCGCTCCCTGGTCCGTTCCACCCTGGGATCCGGCACCGGGATGGCCGAGAGCAGGGCGCGGGTGTAGGGGTGGCGCGGGTTGTCGAATACCCGGTCCACTTCGCCGATCTCCACGATCTTGCCCAGGTACATCACGGCAACGCGGTTGGAGATGTGCCGGACCACTGAAAGGTCATGCGCCACCAGGAGGTAGCTGAGCCCAAGTTCGGCGCGGAGCTTGTCCAGGAGGTTGATCACCCCGGCCTGGACCGAAACGTCCAGGGCAGAGACCGGCTCGTCGAGGACCACCAGCTTGGGATTCACCGCAAGGGCCCGGGCAATGCCGATCCGCTGGCGCTGTCCGCCCGAGAACTGGTTGGGGAAGCGGTTGACGTGGTCCGGCTGGAGGCCCACCAGCTTCATCAGTTCCATGATGCGCTTCTTGATGGACTGGCGGTCCATGCCCGCATTCTGGAGCGGTTCGGCGAGGACTTCGTAGACGGTGAAGCGCGGGTCCAGGGCGCCGGTGGGGTCCTGGAACACCATCTGGAGTTCCCGCCGCATGGCGCTCTTGGTCCGGGCATCGGCAGCCTGTTTGTTGCTGAGGCCGCCGATCACCACTTCGCCGTCCTGGTCTTTGTGGAACTCCATGATCTCCAGGAGCGTGGTGGTCTTGCCTGAACCGGACTCACCCACGATAGAGAAGCATTCCCCCTCACGGATGTCGAAGCTGAGCCCGTCCACGGCTTTCACCGTGCCGATCCTCCGCTTGAGCAGGGCGCCCCTGGTCAACGGAAAGTGTTTGCGCACGTCCTTCAGCTGCAGGACTGTGGTGCGCTCCCCGCGGGGGATGGAATCGAATTCGGACACCGGGACAGGCGGGGCCGAGAAGATGTCATGGACGTCAACCTCGCCGCCGAGTGACCCGGACTTGATGCAGGCGGCCCGGTGCAGGCTGCTTCCGGCCACCGGCGCGAGGGCCGGTTCACCGTCAAGGCAGGCCTCGGAAGCCAAGGGGCAGCGGGGCGCGAACGAGCAGCCGGTGGGTGTGTGGATCAGGTTGGGCGGAATGCCTTCGATGGGGACCAGCGAGGCCTTCTCCGCGACGTCCACCCGTGGCACGGCGCCCAGCAGACCCATGGTGTACGGCATCCGGGGGTTGTAGTAGATGTCCTCCACTGCTCCGGTTTCCACCGGCTTGCCGGCGTACATCACCATGATGTCGTCCGCCATGCCTGCCACCACGCCGAGATCGTGCGTGATCATCACGACGGCGGCGCCCGTCTCCTCCTGCGCGGTATGGAGTACCTCCAGCACCTGCGCCTGGATGGTGACGTCAAGGGCCGTCGTCGGCTCATCCGCGATCAATACACGAGGGTTGTTCGCGATGGCGATGGCGATCATCACCCGCTGGCGCATGCCGCCGGAGAACTCGTGGGGGAAGGCTTTCAGCCTGTCCTTGGGACTGGGAATGCCCACCATGGCCAAAAGTTCGACGGCGCGGGCTTCTTTGGCCTGCTTGCTCATGCCGGGATGGTGGATAGTGAGCGCTTCGATGATCTGGGTGCCCACGGTGTAGACCGGCGTCAGGGAGGACAGCGGGTCCTGGAACACCATGGAAAGTTCGTTGCCGCGGTAGGCGCACATCGCCTTGTCACTGAGGCCCAGCAGCTCCTTGCCATGGAGGCGGACCGAGCCCTTAATTTCGGCCGTGGCGGGCAACAGGCCCATGATCGCCAGCGAGGTGACTGATTTGCCGGAACCCGATTCCCCCACGATGCCGAGCGTCTTTCCGGGCAGGAGGTCAAAATCGACACCCCGGACGGCGTGCACCACGCCGTTTTCGGTGTTGAAGCTGACATTGAGGTCACGGACGGACAGGACGGCGTCGGTGGGACCGTGCAGCCCCGCGACGTGCAGCCGTTCCACCGTTGACTGGGGTTGTTCCGCGGGCCCGGCGGTGATTTCGCTGCTCATGAGGCGTTCCTCTTCACACTGGTATTCCGGGCTTTGCGCTTCCGTGCGCTGCCGCTGGAGCTGGAGCTGGGATCAAAGGCATCGCGCAGTCCGTCATTCATCATGGCCAGCGAGCCGGTGAGGAGGAACATCACTGTGAGCGGGACCCAGAACATCCACGGGAAGGTCTGCACCTGTGAGGTGGCTCCGCCGATGAGGACACCCAGGCTGACGTCCGGGACCTTGATGCCGATGCCGATGAAGGAGAAAGCCACCTCGGCAAGAATGGCCCCGGTGACCCCGCGGGTGACATCCAGGACCAGCAGCGAGCCGATGTTGGGGACCAGGTGGCGCCAGACGATGCGCCGCGGCGGGACCCCCATGTATTGGGCGGCCTTGACGTAATCCCGCTGCATCAGCGACATCGACAAGGACCGGATCAGGCGGGCGGTGCCCATCCAGCTGAAAACCAGCAGCACGATGATCAGCAGCAGCCAGGAGGGCAGGTCCCGTTTCAGCCCTGCGCCTCCGCCGCTCGTGGCCACTGCGACCACCAGCAGGGCGGGCATCATGATGAGCGCCTCGAGGACGAAGAGCATCACCTTGTCCGCCTTGCCGCCAAAGTACGCCATGGTGCAGCCGTAGACGGCGGCGATCAGGACGGACACAAGCCCCACCACGAGGCCGATCAGGATGGAGATCCTGGTGCCTTCGACCGTCATGGCGTAGAGGTCGATGCCTGCCTGGGATGTACCGAGGTAGTGCTCGGCCGAGGGCGGCATGCCGATGTTGAAGGGATCGATCGTCTCTTTGTCCCACTGGGTGAGGTACCCGCCGACGAACGAAAAAACTGTCAGGGCGAGGAAGATGACCAGGCCGGCCACAGCAGTCCTGTTGCGGAGGAAGCGGCGGAAGATAATGGTGTTTTTGCCGATAATGACGTCGGCGTTTTCCAGGTGCGCGTCCTGGGCGACGGCTGCCGGGTCGACGGCGTTGAGGTTGGTCATGGTTACTGCACCCGCACTCTCGGGTCAACAAGGGTAGTGGCGAAGTCCGCCAGGATGGCCCCGAGGGCGAAGATGACGGAGCCGTAGGCCAGCGTGGCGGTGGCGGCGTTGACGTCCTGCAGTGAGATGGCGTCGATGCTCCAGGAGCCCACACCGGGCCAGGCGAAGATCTTCTCTGCGAAGAACCCGCCGGCAAAGATGGCCGGGATGGTGAAAGCGATGCTCTGGGCTACGGGGATGAACGAAACCCGCAGTGCATGCCGCGAGATGGCCTGGTTGCGGGTGAGCCCCTTCGCGCGGGCGGTCCGGACAAAGTCTGCGTTGACGTTGTCCAGGAGGTACTGCCGCTGGGCTATCTGGTAAGAGCCCCAGCCCACGAGTGTGATCGCGATGGTGGGGACGGCGTAGTGCGCCAGCATGTCCACGAACTGCGCCCACCCCGGCGCTGTTCCGGGGGTGGAGATGCCGGTGACGAAGAAGATCCGCTCCCCCACTGTTTCATTGATATTGATGGCACCCAGCTGCACCAGGAAGTAGGCGATGGGGGCAGGCACAATGTAGGCAAGGTAGCTGTAGGAGGTGATGACGCGGTCCTGGAACTTGTATTGCCGCGCCGCGGAATAGACCCCCAGCGCCACTCCAATGACGAGCGTCAGGATGATGGAGGCCAGGAAGAGCCTCGTGGAGATCCAGACGCGGTCACCAAACTCGGCGTTGATGTAGGCTCCGTTGGGGCTGCGGCCCCAGTCCCAGCGGGTGACGATGGCCGTGAGCCATTCCACGTACCGCTCCCACGGGCTGAGGTCCGGGTCCAGGCCTTTGAGGCGCATGGAGTTCGCCACCTGCTCGGGAGTGGGGCGGGGAATGCGTTCCTGTTCCAGCAAGGCCGGCTTCAGGGAACTGACCGCCAGGAAGTATCCCGCCGAGGTGGTCAGGAAGATCATGAAAACGTACGTGATGCCGCGCTTTGCGAGGTACCTGAGCATGGGCCTAGTTCTGTTTCGCCGCCGCCAGCCGGACGTCGGGGCACCAGGGAGCCGGCAGGTGGGTCAGGGTATCGGGCAAATCAACAATCACGTGCTGGATCCTTCCGTTTTCCCGGCGGTGGCGGGGGTTGTGCCGCCTCGCCGGGTCCTTTGCCAGCGGGTAGCTGGCAACCCGCCGGCTGTTGGGCCAGTCCTGTGGACTATGTTGCGGGTCACATTCGAAGAGGAAACTATCACAAGCGGCCCCGCAAAATACGGGCCCATGCGCGCAAACATAACTGCACGTATCAGATTGTTATGAATAACTTTGTGAAGTTGATGTGACTGGACGAGGGTGCGGGAAGGGGCGTAATCTACGCGCCGCTGACAACCCTTGTGACAAGATCCTGCCAGGAAGCAGCCAGCCGCTCCGTACTCACGCCGTGCACCTGGAGGAGGTTGAGGAGGCGGTCCGGGGCGAGGGTGGCGGCCAGTGAGCGGGCCATCAGCCAAGGGTCCGCTTCGAGCCCCTCCTCACGCAGCAGCAGTTCGATGTGCCGGTGCCACAGGGCGGCAGCAGGAGGCTCGAACTCCCCGCGGGAAGTGTTTTGGGCCGCGAGCGCCAACTCGCCGAACTCCACGGTATAGGCGATGCGTTCCACGCCGAACGCGATGAGGCGCTGCAGGCCCGGCGCTCCAGGGCCAAGCGGCGGGGGCCCGAACATAAAGCGCTCCTGGAAAGCTGCCTCGGATTCGCTCAGCAGGGTCAGCATCAGGCCGGCCCGGCTGCCGAAACGGCGGAAGACGGTGCCCTTGCCTACGCCCGCCTGCTCGGCGAGCCGGTCCATTGTCAGCCCTGCCGCGCCGCATTCGCTGATCAGTTCCCGGGCTGCCGTAAGCAGCCGCTCCCGGTTCCGGGCAGCATCGCTGCGTTCCGCGGCGCCCTTTGACGGAAGTTCGGGGCGCATTGAGATGGAGCTCACATCCCACATTCTAGACCCGGGGAATAAGAACCGGACCATAGTCCGTTTAGATGGATGAAGGCATCGAGCCTCTCTTGTTTACCCGGCCGGCGGTCCCCTCCCGCCGCCCCTACCCCAGGAGTCCATATGACCAAGAGCACCGTCCTTACCCTCGTCGGCAGCCTGCGCGCCGAGTCCACCAACCAGAAGCTGGCTGAAGCCATCCAGCTGAACGCACCGGAGCAGGTGGAGGTTGTCATCCACGAAAGCCTGGGCAACATCCCCTTCTACAACGAGGACATCGACGTCGAAGGCCAGGTTCCCGCCGCTGCTGCCGCGCTGCGCGCCGCGGCCAATGAGGCGGACACCGTCCTGTTGGTCACCCCCGAGCACAACGGCACTGTTCCTGCCGCGCTGAAGAACGCCATCGACTGGCTGTCCCGCCCCTTCGGCGCGGGCGCCCTTGCCGGCAAGCCCACCGCCGTCGTCGGCACCGCCTTCGGCCAGTACGGTGGAGTTTGGGCCCAGGACGAGGCCCGCAAGGCGGCAGGAATCGCCGGCGCCCAGGTCCTCGAGGACGTTAAGCTCGCCGTTCCAGGCTCCATGGTGCGCTTCGCTGAACTGCACCCGAAGGACGACGCAGAGGTTGTGGAGCAGATCAAGGGCGTCTTTGATGCCCTTGCAGCCGTCCAGCCTGCCGCCTAAGCAGCCTTCCCGGATGCCCGGCGCGATACTTCGCGCCGGGCATCTCGTGTTTAACCCGGCAGGCCCGCAACTCTGGCTGACGCGCCGGATCGTTGCTAGCGTGACGCCATGAACCCCTCGAAGGCCCCGGCCAGGATCCTTGACATTGCCGGCGCCGAGGTTCGCGTCTCGAGCCCCGACAAGGTGGTGTTCCCCGGGCCCGGGCTGACCAAGCTGGACCTGGTGAACTACTACCTGTCCGTGGCGGACGGAGCCCTGCGCGGCGCCGGCGGCCGGCCCATGGTGCTCAAGCGGTTCCCCAAGGGCATCGATGCGGAACCGTTCTTCCAAAAGCGCGTACCCGAGAACCACCCGGAATTCATCGATACGGCGACGCTGCACTACGCGTCAGGAACGTCAGCCGAAGAAGCCGTGATCCGCGATGCCGCAGGCCTGGCCTGGGTGGTGAACCTTGGCTGCCTGGACCTCAACCCGCATCCCGTCCGCGCAGAGGACCTCGAGCACCCGGACGAGCTGCGGGTGGACCTGGATCCCATGCCGGGGGTGGACTGGTCGCAGATTGTAGACGTCGCCTACGTGGCGCAGGAAGTGCTCGACGACGTCGGGCTGGCCGGATGGCCGAAGACCAGCGGGTCCCGCGGGCTGCACATCCTGGTGCGCATTGCACCGCAGTGGTCCTACCGTGATGTGCGGCTTGCCGCTGAAACACTTGCCCGTGAAGTGGAGAACCGCGCCCCGGGCCTCGCCACGGCGCGGTGGTGGAAGGAGGAGCGCGGCGAGAGCGTCTTCGTCGACTTCAACCAGAACGCGAAGGACCGTACCGTGGCCTCGGCCTACTCGGTCCGGCCCCTGCCGGATGCCCGTGTTTCCACGCCGCTGGCCTGGGATGAAGTGCGCTCCGCGCGGCCCGAACAGTTCACGGTGCTCACCGTTCCCGAACGTTACGAGGAGGTGGGCGACCCCCACGCCGGGATAGACGACGTGGCGGGTTCGCTTGAAGGGCTTCTTGCACTGGCGGCCGAACTGGGTCCGGCAGAGAAGGCGCCGCGCAGCGGGGACGGCTCTGGACGCCGGCAGTCGGTCATGCCGCTGATCGAGGTTGCGCGCACCAAAACCAAACCCGAGGCACTGGCGGCGCTTGAGGAGTGGAAGTCACGGCATGCCGGCCTCCTGCCTGCCCTGCATCCGGCGGATGTGCTGGTTGATGGAATGCGCGGTTCCAGCTCCCTCTGGTACCGCGTCCGGGTGAACCTGCAGCACGTCCCCGAGGCCGAGCGGCCGAGGCAGGAGGAGCTCATCGCCGACTACGATCCGTGGGCTGGCAAGGTATGGCCGGGGCGACCGGATTCCTGATGGCGGGAACGGCACCGCCGTGACCAACTCTTGTCCCAACCGGTACCTCCCGGACATTCTTTGCCGGATGCGCCCGCCGTAACGTTAATTCACGGAAAGTACCGGGACGGGATTGCGGTGCGCGCATGGCAGGCAGGCGCAGTAATGGACAACGGGTGGCGGTGGTCCGTGCTGTGGTGGCGGCATCAGCCCTCGTCCTTCCGCTGTGGCTCGGCTCCTGCACCCTCGCTCCTCCCGCTCCTGCCCCGTCTTCCCCGGCCCCACCGGTAGACCCTGGTCCCGGCCCCGTGGGGGCCCCAGTACCTGCTGACCCCGCCCCCCAGCCCCAGCCACAGGACCCCCCGCCGCCCCAAACTGCGCCCACCCCCGAAGCGCTGGAAACGCAAGCCGCCCAGGCTCCTGCCGCCTCAACCGGGACCGGGCCCGGCGGCACCCCGGCGCCCGTCCCTGGCATACCGAAAGTACCGGCGTCGCAAAGTCCTGCGACATCCGCGCCGGCCCCCTCAGGCAGGGCAGCGGCGGTGCAGGCAGTGACGGCCTATTACGTGTTGCTGGACGACGGCGGAACCAACGGCGTGCGCTTCGGCTGCAATGACAGCCTGGTGGGGGTGGCCCGCACCAGTCCCGCCGCAGAAGAGCCTCTGCCTGCCGCAGTGGGGGCACTGCTCGAAGCACCAACCGAAGCAGTGCTGCCCAAGCCGGCACGCAAGACCTACAACGCCCTGACCAACTCCGACCTGAAGTTCCTGTCAGGCAGCTTCGATGGCACCACCGTCACGGTGTATTTGGCCGGAACACTCCGGCTGGGTGGGGTTTGCGACATCCCCCGGGTGGAAGCGCAACTGACCCAAACAGCGGTGGCAGCCGTGGGAGCCATCCGTGCCGAAATCTATGTAAACGGCAACGGCCTGGCCGAAGCGTTGCGCCTCGACTGACCGGCCTACGTGCTCCTGTTCCTCCACGTTGTCGCCGAGATCGAGCTCGGAATAAACGAATGTTGCCTAGCCGGCAACTCCCGGCTGTATCCTGTGGATGTGACCCATGAGACACTGGACGCCGCAGCACGGACGCTGCCCGCAGAAGCCATTGATGCCATCGAGCGGGCGGCCACGTCCGCCCACCGCCATGAGGACTTGTTCTCAGAGCGCGCAGCCAACATACGCCAGTCCGCCGTCCGGGATGTCTTTGATATTTCCCTGCGCCCCGGACTTGTTTCGCTTGCCGGCGGAAGCCCCTACCTGCAGTCCCTTCCGCTCGACCGGCTGGCCGCCACCGCTGCCGCCATCATCGCCACCGACGGCCTGACTGCCCTCCAGTACGGCAGCGGGCAAGGCACCCAGGAATTGCGTGAGCAGATCTGCGACGTGATGGCGGCAGAAGGCATCCTTGACGCCCGGCCGGAAAACGTGGTGATCACCGCAGGATCGCAGTCCGCACAGGATGTGGCCACCAAAGTCTTCTGCAACCCCGGAGATGTGGTGCTGGTGGAAGACCCTACCTACGTGGGCGCCCTGAACACCTTCGAGGCGTACCAGGTCCAGGTGGAAACGGTGGAGATGGACCAGGACGGCCTGGTCCCGGACCTGCTGGAGGCCAGGATCGCGGCCCTGCAGCTGGCCGGGAAAAACATCAAATTCCTGTACACGATCCCCAACTTCAACAACCCCTCCGGCATAACCCTCGCCCGGAGCCGGCGGCAACAGATCGTGGATATATGCAGCAGGGCGAATATTCTGGTCCTGGAAGACAACCCCTACGGGCTCCTGCGCTTCGAAGGCGAACTGCTTCAACCACTCCGCGCGGAGAATCCGGGGGACGTTATCTACCTGGGGTCCTTCTCCAAGATCTTCGCTCCGGGGCTGCGCATAGGGTGGGCCCTGGTACCGGAGCATCTTCAGCGCCGGTACTACCTCGCGGCAGAATCGGTCACGCTCTGCCCGCCCGCGCTGAACCAGATGATGGTTTCCGCGTACCTGCGGGAGTACGACTGGAAGGGCCAGGTGGAGACCTACCGCGGACTGTACGCCGAGCGCTGCCGGGCCATGCTCGATGCCCTCGAGGAGCACATGCCCGCGGGGACCAGCTGGACCACTCCCGAAGGCGGCTTTTTCGTCTGGGTGACACTGCCCGAGGGTGTGGACACCTACCCGCTGCTGCACAAGGCTATCGACGCCGGAGTGGTGTTCATCCCCGGCGCCGCCTTCACGCCGTCGGACGAGCCGTCCAACAAGCTGCGCCTCGCCTACAGTGCCGTGCCTCCGGAGGCGATCACCGAGGGTGTGCGCCGGCTGGCGCCGGTACTGCGGGAAGCCATCGCCGGGCTGTAGCGTAGGGCTCACCGGACTTAAGCCCGCATACCAAGCAAAGGAGCAATACATGAGCGGAATCATCGTTGTAGGGGTGGACGGCAGCGGTACGGCAAAGAAGGCTGCAGAGTCGGCCCGGGACCTGGCTGCCGCGCTGGGCGCGTCACTTCACGTGGTCTCGGCCTTTGACAGCGACCGCACCGAAGTCTTTGGCAGCGGCAGCGACCAGTGGATCGTCTCCGACGCCGACGCCGCTGAGCACGTGGCCCGCACCGTTGCCGAATCCCTGGGCCGGGACATCAAGGTGACCTACTCCGCAGCCCGGGGACGCCCGGCGGATGCCCTCATCAAGGAGGCCCTGCGGATGGAAGCGCGGATCATCGTGGTTGGCAACCGGCGCATGCAGGGTATTGGCCGGGTGCTGGGCAGCGTTGCCAACAGCGTGGCCCACAACGCTCCCTGCGACGTTTACATCGCCAACACCTACGACGCCGACTGACAGTTACCGCGGACACTCCCCGGGGTGGCGGAAGTCGCCCCGGTGGGTGTCCGTTCTCACGCCCTTTTACGCCCTTTATGCTGCGGGCGCAACGATAAAATTGGATAAGCCCCCAACGGCGCGGACACCCACCTTCCTCCATTATCAAGGGGCCCCATTGCTCACTCTCCAGCGCCGCCAGCTCGTAGGCCACGACATCCTCCTGGCCCGGCACGGCAACCACATCTGCTCTATGCGGGTTGACCGCGGCAACGGCACCGTGGTTGCACTCCTGGACGACGGAAGCGTGGACAGCGCGCCCAACCTGATTGTTCCCGGCCTGGACATGCCGGCCACTGTGGCCAGCGTTCTGCGGGAAGACTGGAAGCTCCTGACCGCCCTGGGCAGCGCGGGAGCCGTACTGGGCGGGCTGATGATCGCGGCAGCCGTTTCCCTTGGAACCATGGCCGATCCCACCACCATCGAAATGCTTACCGCTTACTCGACTTTCTGAGGCTCCCGGGTTCGTTCCCCGGGCTAAGGCACCATCCAGCCTTGCAGCAGCCACCAGATACCGGCCATCACCACGCCACCGAACAGTGACCCGGCAACCACCTGAGCCACCGTGTGGGCCCGCAGCACCACGCGGGACCAGCCCACGGCGGGGATAAGCAGGAGCAACGGAAGCCAGGCCGGGCCGAGCATCATGACGGCAATCACGGCGGACGAGGATATCGCGGCCGCATGCCCGCTGATCTTCCAGAACGGGCTGACGCCGGCCAGCACCACCACCCCGCCCACCACGGCAAGAACCATGGCAACGACGCTCTCCGGCGCCCCTGCAGCCTCCAGCACCAGCAGTCCTGCCACGATCGATCCCAGCGCCATCAGCAGCACGGGCGCGCGCTGCTTCCGGTCGCTGACGTGATGATCGGTAACTTTTCCCAGCCGCACCAGGACCAGGAGCAGGAGCAGCGGGATGACGCAGACGAATAATGCTGCCAGCGCCCCGTACGCCATGGTGCCGGGAAACCCCGGCTGGGTGAGGGGGCTGACGAGCAGCTGCACACTCACCACCACGGGCGGCTGGAACACCTCGGTGATCCAGCCCGCAATCCGGTTTTTGGCACGGATGGCGCCGGCGTTGATGACCATGTTTCCTAATCCAGCAGGAGCGCCGGCTCCTCCAGGATGGCGGCGACGTCGGCCATAAAGCGGGCGGACAGGTCACCGTCCACCACACGGTGGTCGAACGAGCCGCCCAGGGTGGTGATCCAGCGCGGGATCACTTCCCCGTCCAGCACCCAGGGCTTCTGCTTGATGGTTCCGAAGGCCACGATGGCCACTTCGCCGGGGTTGATGATCGGGGTGCCCGTGTCGATGCCCAGCGCGCCGATGTTGGTAATGGTCAGAGTTCCGCCCTGCATTTCGGCAGGCTGGGTCTTTCCGGCCCTTGCCGTGGTGGCCAGGTTGTTCAGAGCCAGCGCCAGCTCCTTCAGCGACAGGTCCTGCGCGTTCTTGATGTTCGGCACCATCAGGCCGCGCGGTGTTGCCGCGGCGATACCCAGGTTCATGTAGTGCTTCACATGGATTTCGGCGGCACCTTCAGCGGTGTCCACCCAGGTGGCGTTGACGCTGGGGTTCCGGGCAGCCGCCCAGATCACGGCCTTGGCGAGGATGAGCAGGGGGGAGACACGGATGCCTTCGAAGTCCCTGGAGGCCTTGAGCCGCTTGACGAATTCCATGGTGCGGCTGGCGTCCACGTCCACAAAGATGCTCACGTGCGGTGCCGAGAAGGCCGAGTCCACCATTGCCTTGGCCGTCGCCTTGCGCACCCCCTTGACGGGGATCTGCTCGATGCGCTGGTCCTGGGGCTTTCCGGCCTTGCCCCAGAATCCGTCCGCCTTGTCCAGTTCGGCGTCCCGTTGTGCCTGGTAGCTGACCAGGTCCTCGCGGGTCACCTCGCCGCGCAGGCCTGTTGCCACGACGTCTGCCAGGTCGATGCCCAGGTCGCGGGCGATCTTGCGGACCGGAGGTTTTGCCAGGACCTTGTTGACGAGTCCGGTGATGGCACCGCCGAACGTGGGCCGTTGGTCCAGGGTTTCGCCGGTTGGGGCTGCTGCGGCGGCTGGCGCACTCTCCGGTTCCGCCGCGTCGCTGTTGGAGGAGCGGGGCTGGACGGGCTCCACCTCCGGGGCGTTGAGCGTGTGGGAGTCGGCGGGCGCGGTCTTCCGCGGCCGGCGCTTGACGGCGTCTGCCTTGGGTCCGGAACCCACCAGCGGACCGCCGGCCAGGGGACTGCCCGGCCCGCCGCCGTCGGCCGTTGCTTCTTCCGGTACATCCGCGGGGAGCTTGCCGTACAGCGGCTGGACGGGGGCTTCGGGAGCCCGTACGTCAGCCGGCGTGGGGTCGCCGGAAACCTCGTCGCTGACGCTGATGATGGCTGTACCAACGTCGATGGTGATCCCTTCGGGGACCAAAAGTTCGCTGACGGTGCCGGCAAAGGGTGAGGGCAGTTCCACGATCGACTTGGCGGTCTCGATCTCGCAGAGGACGTCGTTGATGGCTACGGCGTCACCGGGCTTCACTTTCCAGGAGACGATTTCCGCCTCAGTGAGGCCCTCGCCCACGTCAGGGAGGTTGAACTTGTTCAGGGTCATGGTGTCCTCAGTAGGAGAGGGCGCGGTCCAGCGCCTCGAGGATGCGGTCGATGTCCGGAAGGTAGTCTTCCTCCACCTTGGCAACGGGGTAGGGCATGTGGAAGCCGCCGACGCGGATCACGGGTGCCTCCAGCGAGTGGAATGAGCGCTCACTGATCCGGGCCGCAATCTCGCCGCCGATCCCGCCGAAGGTGGGGGCCTCGTGGGCCACAATCAGCCTGCCGGTCTTTTGGACCGACGCGGTGACAGTGTCGAAGTCGATGGGCGAGATGGAGCGCAGGTCGATGACCTCCACGCTGTGTCCGTCTTCCTCTGCGGCGTTGGCTGCCGCGAGGGCCACCGGGACCAGCGGCCCGTAGGCCACAATGGTGGCGTCGGTGCCGGTGCGCAGGACATGGGCCTTGAAGGGATCACCGGCCGCGCCGGGAGCATCAACGTCAACCTCGCCCTTGAGCCAGTAGCGCCGCTTCGGTTCGAAAACGATCACGGGGTCCTGGCACTGGACTGCCTGCTGGATCATCCAGTAGGCGTCGTGGGGGTTGGACGGGGTGATGATCCGGAGCCCCGCCGTGTGGGCGAAGAGCGCCTCGGGCGATTCGGAGTGGTGCTCGATGGATCCGATGCCCCCGCCGTAGGGGATGCGGATGACCACGGGGACGCTGAGGTTGCCGTTGCTGCGGGAGTGGATCTTTGCCAGCTGCGTGGTGATCTGGTTGAAGCCCGGAAATACGAAGCCGTCGAACTGGATCTCGCAAACGGGGGTGTAGCCGCGCAGTGCCAGGCCGATGGCCGTGCCGATGATGCCGGATTCGGCCAGCGGAGTGTCCACGACGCGGTCGGGACCGAACTCGCCGATCAGGCCGTCCGTCACGCGGTAGACGCCGCCCAGGGCGCCGATGTCTTCGCCCATCAGCAGGGACTTGGGGTGGTCCGTCAGGGCGGTGCGGAGGCCTTCGTTAATGGCCTTGGCAATGGTCATGGTGGTCATCAGTGGCCTGCCTTTGGGGACGCCTGGGCGGTTACTGCCTGCCGGGCCGGCTCTTCTTCCGGCTCCTCGCCTGCGAACCCGGCCGAGTATTCCTCGAACCATGCGAGTTCTTCGGCTACCAGTGGATGGGCTTCAGCGTACGTGTTGGCAAAGGCGGTGCGGATGTCCGGGGTCTCGAGGTCGTGCGTGGTGCGGCGGACGTAGGCGGCGAGCTCATCCCCATCGGTTTTGACCTTGGCGAAGAATTCTTGGTCCGCCATGCCTTCAGAGCGCAGGTACTTCTCCAGGCGGGCCAGGGGATCCTTGGCCTTCCAGGCGTCCTCTTCTGCTGCCTGCCGGTATTTTGTGGGGTCGTCCGCTGTGGTGTGCGCGCCCACCCGGTAGGTGAAGGCCTCAATCAGGACCGGTCCCTTGCCCTGGCGTGCGTGCTCCAGGGCCCATTCCGTGACGGCGTGGACCGCGATGACGTCGTTGCCGTCAACCCGGATACCGGGGAAGCCGTACCCCTTGGCCCTGTTGGACAGCGGCACCTTGGTCTGCACTTCGGTGGGGACAGAGATCGCCCAGTGGTTGTTCTGGCAAAAGAACACCACGGGGGCGTTGTAGGAGGAGGCGAACACCATGGATTCGTGGACGTCGCCTTCGGAGCTGGCGCCATCACCGAAGTAGGCGATCACCGCCGCGGCCGGCTCAGCGGCCGGATTTCCGGTTCCGGCGGCAGTGGCGGCGGCCAGTTTCTGGTCCCGCTGGATTCCCATGGCATATCCCACCGCATGAAGTGTCTGTGCTGCCAGGACCAGGGTGTACAGGTGGAAGTTGGTGTCCTTGGGGTTCCAGCCGCCGTTGGAAACACCCCGGAACTGGCGCAGGAGCTCGGCCAAGTCCACGTTGCGGGTCAGGGCAACACCGTGTTCACGGTAGGTGGGGAAGATGTAGTCCTGCGGCTGGCTCGCGCGGCCGGAACCAATCTGTGCGGCTTCCTGACCTGTCAGTGGAACCCAGAGGGCCAGCTGGCCCTGGCGCTGCAGGGCAGTCGCTTCGACATCGAACCGGCGGATGGCGGCCATGTCAGCGTAAAGTCCGCGGAGCACCTCCGGGGTCAGCTTCCTGGCGTAGTCCGTAAACACGGGATCGAAGCCCAGCTTCCCGTCCGGGCCGAGGAGCTGGACCATCGGTGCCGGGGGCTCACCCATGACTGCTTCGGCATCAGCCTCGCGCTGATCGTCTACAGCTGTTCCGTCGAACTCGGTGGAAGGCAGATGTGTGCCCATACCGTCTCCTTGCTTGCCGCATCCGGATGCAATGCAATGTCGCTGGGATATATGCCGTAAAGGGAATAGATTCCCCTTGCGGCATATATGTTGGCTTACTGATCCTAACTTTATCCTCAGTAACTAAGCGCAAAGCTACTTGTTAAGTGCTAGGAAGCGCGCGGGGCCTTTGTATAGTTCGCACACAACGCGAGAAACCGGCTGTTGGCCTCTTCCTCACCGATGCTCACCCTTACTCCCTCGCCGGCAAATGCCCGCACCGACAGTGCCTGTGTGGCCGCCAGTTCGGCGAACCCTATGCTGTCGGCGCCGAGATCCAGCCAGACAAAGTTTCCCTGCGCGTCGGGAACAGCCCAGCCCAGGCTGCGCAGCCCTTCGGTGACCCGGTCCCGCTCATCCACCAGCCTTTGTACCCTTTCTACAACCTGGGGGTAATTCTGGAGGGAAACAATTGCTGCCGTTTCCGCAATCTGCGACACGGCAAAGGGCGTGGCTGCGACCCGCAGGTGCTGCGTCAGCTCCGGATTGGAGATGCTGTAGCCAACGCGCAGGCCTGCCAGCCCGTGTGCCTTGGAGAAGGTGCGGAGCACCACCACGTTCGGGTACTTGCGGTAGAGGCTGATCCCGTCCACCGCGCCGGGCTCGCGCACGAACTCCTGGTACGCCTCGTCGATGACCACCACCACGTCAGCCGGGACAGAGCGGATGAAGGCCTCGGTCTCAGCGGCACGGAGGGCAGGACCGGTGGGATTGTTCGGGGTGCACAGGAGGATCACTTTGGTTCGGGCTGTGACTGCCGCCGCCATGGCCTTGAGATCATAGCGGCCCTCGCTGGTCAGCGGGACGGGAACACCGTCTGCACCCGAGAGGCCAACGCTGATGGGGTAAGCCTCGAAGGAGCGCCAGGCGTAAACCACTTCATCCGGCTTGCCGTCTTCATTCCGCCCCGCGAACGCCGCCAGCAGCTGGTTCAGCGCGCCCAGGCTGCCCGCGCCGGTGACAATATCCTCGGCGGGAACATCGAGGAATCCGGCCAGCTCGGTGCGCAGGCGGCTGCTCAAGGGGTCGGGGTAGCGGTTGAAGTCCGTTTGCCTCGCGATGGCCTCGATAACCGCCGGGATGGGAGGCAGCGGGTTTTCGTTCGACGACAGCTTGTAGCTGGCCAGTCCCTCCACGGCCGCAGGAGGTTTGCCCGCGGCGTAGCGTGGCAGCCTTGCCACCACAGGACGCGGCTGGATACCCCCGGCAAGGGTGTTTGATGACGTCATGGAGACCAGCCTACTTCTCCCGATGCCGGAAGGAAGGCTGGATTGCGCCGGGGATCAGGTTGACTGATTCGAGCATCTGAAAGGCGGAGCCGGGAGCCCGCGGCCGGCATTCTGTCTTTGAGCCAACCCTCAGGGCGGTGTGAAACCATGGCCCTATGAGACTGATTGCCCGGGTACTGATCAATGGCCTCGCCCTCTGGGTGGCGGGCTGGATACTGCCAGGGCTGGAGATCTCCAGCTCCGCCACAGCGGATGCGGTGGCAAAGACCGGCGTGACACAGGGGACGGACACCATCGGGATTGTCCTCGCCTACCTGTTCATCGGCCTCATCTTCGGCCTGGTAAATGCTTTGGTCCGCCCCCTGGTGAGCCTCCTCGCGCTGCCCCTCACCATCCTGACCCTCGGCCTGTTCACCATCGTGATCAATGCTGCGATGCTCTACCTGACCTCCTGGATCAGCAGCTACACTCCAGTGCACTTCACTATCGATTCCTTCTTCTGGACCGCCGTTTTGGCGGCGATCATCATCACCCTGGTCTCACTCGTGGCCGGCAGGATTACCGGCACCCGACGATAGGTAACTCAGCGCCGGCGCTGCGCCCGCTACCGTCCGCCGTACCCGCGCTCCCGCCTCCGGTTGTCCGCCGCATGGAGATTTGTCTCGGGACCCTTGGTCCGGGACAGGGAGAACCGTGTGGCTGTAGCTGTTCCGCCCGCTCCCAATGCAGCGCCCAGCGCCGCGGTAGATGCAACAAGGGAGGGATCATTGCTGGCTGATACTGCCCGGGCGCCGTCCTGGTAGCTGCTGATCTGGTGACCCGGACCAATACCCACCCGCTCCCCTGTCTGAGCGTACAAATCATTGTTCATAGTCGCTGTTACCTGGTTCCTGGCGTCCCTGTTGGGTGCTCCGTCGGTGCCGGGAACCCAGTCGGTCCGATGCTCCAGATGGAGGGTGCTGACGCCGGGATCCGGCCTGATTCCTGCCACGGGTGACCCTGCTGTCAGCACGTATTTCAGGTCGTAATCGCTCAGGAAATCTTCGTTCGCAGCCAGGTTCATCGCATGGATCCCACCCTGGCTGTAGCCCGCTGCCACCACCGTGGCGCCCTTTTGGGCGCCGGCCGCTTTCAGCGCCTCAAGAACCGCCGCGCTCACATTGCCGGAACGGTTGCCAACGCCCTCGACTATTCCGTTCAAGCCGAATGGATTCTCGTCTGGTGTGTTCAGTTGCGTGCCGGGAATTACCACCACGTATGCCTTTTGTCCTGCGTTCTCGACCTCGATCACCTCGATGAAACCGGCTCCACGCGCATCGATCAGCTGGATACGTTCCAGCAGACCCGCGGGAGAAGGATCGAAATCAATGGGAATGCTTTCTTGCGGCTGGACTTCAATGGGCTGCGGCCTCATTCCTGGATACGCAGCCTCCACCAGCATCTTGGCGAGGGGAGTAGCGGGAACCGCCAGCGCAGTCAGGTTCTCAACAGCCGTTCTGTTCAGGAATCCCGTCCGCCAAAAGTCTGACTGCATCTCCAGCTCAGCGGCGATGAGTGGCCGGTCGGGGTTGCTGTATGTCCCCGCCACGGCTTCCGCCACTTCGTACTCCTGCTTGCAGGCCCGAACGTGGCTGCTGATGCGCTGCAGCTCAGTCCGTACTTTTTGAATGGACCGCTCGGACTCGTCGACGGCATTCATCGCCAGGCTGCCCGACCATCGGGGCAAGTCCTGGAAAGGCACCAGGTCCTCCCAAATCCGGCGGATCTCAACCTCCAATCCAGAGAGCCTGTCCGCCAGGTCATCGAGCTTTTCGGCGCCTCCCGTCAGCTCTTCCAGCTGGAACCTGATGCCGCCGACACCTCCTCGAATAGTGAGGAATCCGTCGTCGGGAGGGCCGGACAGGTGGATGGAGCCGCTGCCTGAGGGCATCACCTCAGACATCAGCGCGCAGCCGGAGACGTGCAGCCGGCAGTGAAGGTCTCCTGGCTGTGCCGCTCCACCGCAGCCCTGGCCTCAGTCAAGGCTTCAAGCGCACGGCGCAGGGCTGCCGACTGAAGCAAAACCGCGTCCCGGTATGCGCGGCCTGCCGGTGACTCCCACTGCAGCAGCTGGATATCCCTGAAGCTGTCCACAACGTCCTCACCGCGGACAACGCAGACGGCCACCCGTTCGGCCAATGCCCTCACCTGCGAGACGCGCAGCATCTCCTGTTGCAGGTCTGCCTCCGCCAGTTGGCTGCCCATCAACCGACCACCTTTCTACGCAAAGCGGCCCCGCTGATCCGCCTGGCATGAACGCTACGGAGGACAACGCGGGTACCCAACCACCGGCGTCGGCTATGTGGACAAGTAACCAGCTAAAGCTGCCACGGCAGTTCATGAAAGAATCAGCACATGCCTGAAACCGCCGCCACAGCTGATACCCGTACGCCCTCAGGACGCCTGGCCCTCGCCGCGTCCCCGGAAAAAATCGCGCTTGGCCCGCTGGACGGCCGCTACCAGTCTGCCGTCGCGCCCCTCGTTGATTACTTGTCCGAGGCAGCCCTCAACCGCGACCGCGTCGCCGTCGAAGTTGAATGGCTCATCCACCTGACCAGCAACAACGTCCTCCCGGGCGCCGGTCTCCTGACCGAGCAGCAGCAGGAGCAGCTCCGCGCGATCGTCACCGAATTCGACGCCGCCTCAGTGGCGGAACTCGCCGAAATCGAGGCAGTCACTGTCCATGACGTGAAGGCTGTGGAGTACTACATCGGGCGCCGCCTGCCCGCCATCGGCATCGAAAACCTGACGGCCATGGTGCACTTTGGCTGCACCTCAGAAGACATCAACAACCTCTCCTACGCACTGGGCGTCAAGGGTGCTGTGGAGGACGTGTGGCTCCCGGCGGCGCGCGCACTGGTGGACCAGATCAGCAAGATGGCGCAGGAAAACCGTGCCGTCCCCATGCTGTCCCGCACCCACGGCCAGCCCGCCACCCCCACCACGCTCGGCAAGGAACTGGCGGTCATCGCGCACCGCCTGACCCGCCAGCTGGACCGCATTGCCAAGACTGAATACCTGGGCAAAATCAACGGCGCCACCGGCACCTATGCAGCCCATGTTGCATCCGTTCCCGGCGCGGACTGGCAGCAGGTGTCCAAGTCCTTCGTGGAGGCCCTGGGACTGACCTGGAACCCGCTGACCACGCAGATCGAGAGCCACGACTGGCAGGCAGAACTCTACGCCGACGTCGCGCGCTTCAACCGCATCCTCCACAACGTCTGCACGGACATCTGGAGCTACATCTCCATCGGCTACTTCGCGCAGATCCCGGTGGCAGGTGCCACCGGGTCCTCCACCATGCCCCACAAGGTCAACCCCATCCGCTTCGAAAACGCAGAAGCGAACCTGGAGATCTCCAACGGCCTGCTGGACACCCTGGCTGCAACGCTCGTCACCTCCCGCTGGCAGCGCGACCTCACGGACTCCTCCAGCCAGCGCAACATCGGCGTGGCGTTCGGCCACTCCCTCCTGGCCATTTCCAACGTCGCCAAGGGCCTGGAACGCCTGGATGTAGCCGAAGACGTGCTGGCCGGGGACCTCGACACCAACTGGGAAGTCCTGGGCGAAGCCATCCAGATGGTGATGCGCGCCGAGGCGATCGCCGGCGTCGAAGGCATGGAGAACCCCTACGAGCGGCTCAAGGACCTGACCCGCGGACAGCGCGTGGATGCTGCCCGAATGCAGGAATTCGTGCAGGGCCTGGGCCTGTCAGCCGATGCCGAGGCGCGCCTGCTCGAACTGACGCCCGGCAAGTACACGGGCATCGCGGACCAGCTGGTGGACCACCTCAAGTAATCCGCGGCAGAAGCCAGGAATAGTACGACGGCGGCGCCGGGCTTTGCGGAGCCCGGCGCCTTCTGTTACGGGAGCCTTTCCCGGGGCTGGCCGGGAGGCACGCTGCCAGGTGCGAAACTGGAGGAATGAAGCTGCTCCTCATCCGCCACGGGCAAACCCCCGGCAACGTGCTTGGCCAACTGGACACCGCCCACCCCGGCCCCGGGCTGACCGAACTCGGTGAACGGCAGGCGGAAGCCCTGGCCCGGGCGCTGGCAAATGAGCGGATCGACGCCCTGTACGCGTCCACCCTCATCAGGACGCAGATCACCGCGGCGCCCCTGGGCCGGAGGCAAAGCCTGGACGTGGAGGTGCTGGACGGCCTGCACGAGATCGAGGCGGGGTCGCTGGAAAAGCTGACGGACCACGAATCGCACAAGCGGTACATGGGAACGGTGATTTCCTGGGCCGCAGGAGACCTTGACCGGCGGATGCCTGCAGGTCCTGACGGGCACGAATTCTTCGGGCGTTTCGACGCCGCCATCGCAACCGTTCTGGAACGGGCATCAGGCGGGGAGGCCACCGTGGCCGTGGTCAGCCACGGTGCGGCCATTCGCACCTGGGCCGGACGCCGGGCGGACGGCGCGGACCACGAGTTCGCTGCCAAGCACGTACTGGCCAACACCGGAATCGTGGCCTTGGAAGGCGATCCGGGCAACGGCTGGAAGCTCCTCCATTGGGACGGCAGCCCCGTGGGTGGCCTGGCCCTTGCTGATCCCACCGCCGAGGATCCCACTGGAAAGAACGTGGCGGAGCCCTAAGCCGGCTGCCCGATCCGGCGCGAGGGGAACACGGTCAATTTCCTGCAGGGACCGCTCGCCTTCGCAGGTGGTGTGCGTACCAGCCGGCTGGCCATTGCGGCGGCCTCGGCAGCGGTCGGCCGTGCAGCGCTGTCCATGGCCGTCAGGGCCTGGAGCAGGTTGCACCAGCCAGGTCCAAGGGAGTCCGGAACGGCGGGGCTTCGGAGGGTCCTGGCCACCAGCGACTCGATGGCTGTGCCGGGGAAAGCCTTGGCTCCGGTCAGCAGCTCCAGCAGCACCAGTCCCATGGCATAGACATCCCAGGTGGTCCGCGCCGGTCCGCCTGCAGCCTGCTCAGGGCTCATATAGTGCACCGTTCCCGATGAGATGCCAGGTTCGGGAGGCGAACCCGCCGCAGCAACGATGCCGAAGTCGATGATGCGCACGGGACTTCTCCGAAGACCGCTCAGCATCAGGTTGGCAGGCTTGATATCACGGTGCACCAGGTCCTTTTCGTGCAGGTGGGCCAGCGCTCCAAAGAGGCCGGAGGCCCAGGCGGCGACATCTGGGGCCTGGGGCGGGTGCGTGTGGATCACTTCGGAGAGGCTCGCTCCCAGGGCCAGTTCTTCGACCAGGAAGGGACGGCCGGCCAGCGGTGTCCCGGCAGGCATCACGCCCTGGGTGATAAATCTGATGATCGACGGATGGTCCAATCCAGAAAGGACGGCGGCTTCGTTCGTGGTCCGCTCGAAGTGTTTCCTCGAGTCGCCCACAGCCACCTTGACGGCTACGTCCGGGCCGCCCTCACGGTCAATGGCGCGGAAGACTTCAGCGAGCGAACCGCGGCCCAGCCGTTCCTTGAGCTCGTAGCGAGCCGCCACGGTTGCCCCGGACAGGAGCGTGGCCTGCTTCTGCCCCACCACCAGGGCATGGGTGCTCATGCAGACAGGGCGGGGATGTGGGCTGCACCCAGACCTGCGTCCAGCTGGAAGCCACAGCCGCAGCGCCACACGGGCGGCAGCTGGACAGGGCCGCCGTCGTCCGGTCCAAAGGTGTAGCCGACGGCGGCCGGTCCCACCGCCGGGGTAACCAGCTCCATGCTGGTACCGCAGTGGACGGCGGCGAGCCCGGCGGGCCCATCAGTCGTCGGAAAGCCGTTCAGCGATGTCCGGCCCGCAAAGATGTCAGGGGAACCAAGCTCAGTAAAAGTAACCAACGCACTCACGACTCCGGTCTGCTGGGGTTCAGGAACTGATCGTAAGCATACATATTGCTAGGTCATCTAGCTAGCCCGCCTAGTTACTTTCTTTATGCCCTTCATCGAGATGCTCGAGGGCTTCGGTCATGGTCTGCAGGAAGTCGACCACCACCCGGGCCTCCTCAGCGCTGAGCCCTTCCGCAACCGCCATCATGCGCCGGTGCATCGCACCAAGAGTCACCCGGACCTCCTGGTCCGATTCGGGTGTGGGAACCACTACTACCGAGCGCCGGTCCGTGGGGTGCGCCTCACGGCGGACGTGGCCACTCGCTGCAAGCCTGTCGATGAGCGAAGTGGTGGAAGCGCTGGTGATTCCCAGAAACTGGCTCAGGTCCTTAGGGGCCACACTCCTGCCTGAAGCCTGGGCGCGGAGGAGGTAGCGCAGCGCGAGAATGTCCGTCTCCCCCATGCCCATGGAGTCGCGCGTGGACCGTCGGACAGCAGTCTCGGCCGCGCGATAGTCGCGCAGCGACTTCAGCACGGCCGCACTGTAGTCCAGCTGCCCGTCCGGGCCATACCAATATCCGGAGCCTTCATTGCCTTTGGAGCGCATAAAAATATCCTAGACCAACTAATAACTAGCCAGCCAAGTGAATTAGCGCGCAGCGTTATCCGGCCGCTTACGGGGAAGAAACACCCGCGTAACCGGCGCCTCTTAGCCTTGTTAGGCATATCCCTTCGGCGAATCGAGGCAGACATGCAGACCAATCCCCGGCTGAACATCCGGCAGGTCGCCTGGTCCAACCCGGTGGGCGCCGACCTTCGCCACGCCCAGCAGGCCGAACTCGACGCCCGCTTTGGCACGCCGGACCACGAACCGGGTCCGCCGCCGTCGAGCGCTGACTGCGCAGTGTTCCTCGTGGCGTACGACAAAGGCTCCGGCCAGCCCGTGGGCTGCGGCGGCCTGCGGCTCCTTGACCCGACGACGGCGGAAATCAAGCGCCTCTACGTCCTGCCCTACACCCGCGGCTCGGGCGTGGCCAGCTCCATCCTTGCTGCCCTGGAAGCCGAAGCCTTCAAACAGGGAATCACCCGCATCAAGGCCGAAGCCGGTTCCGCCCAGCCCGACGGACGGAACTTCTACGAGAACTCCGGCTTTGAACCCGTTCCCAACTTTGGCCCCTACGTAGGCGTTGAACACTCATATTGCTACGCGAAGACCATCCACGCCCGCAGCGCAGCGCACACAGCAATGGCCTAGCAGCAGGACGTGGCCGTCATACTCGTTGGCGCCGACGCTCCTCAGCTAACCTCTGCCTATGGAATCAGCAGACATCACCTTCCGCACCCGAAAGTGGGTCCGGCCCGAGGACCTGAACGCCAACGGCACGCTGTTCGGCGGCAGCCTGCTGAAGTGGATCGATGAGGAGGCTGCCATTTATGCCATCCTCCAGCTCGGCAACGGCCGCGCGGTCACGAAGTACATTTCGGAAATCAACTTCGTCAGCTCCGCCGTCCAGGGCGACCTGGTCGAGATGGGGCTGACCGCCACCCGTTTCGGCCGGACGTCGCTGACCATGCGGGCCGAGGTCCGGAACATGATCACACGCCAAAGCATCCTGACCATTGAGGAGATCGTCTTCGTCAACCTCGACGCCTCCGGCAAGCCGGAGCCGCACGGCTACACCGAAATCACCTACGACCGGGACAGGATCCCCACGCACCACCTGACGGACGCGCTCCAACAGGACTGACTCTTGGACTGCACGACGGCGGCCGGCAGCAACGAGAGTTAACCCCAGGTTTACGCGCGGGGCGCCAGCCGTTTCTCGAGCTGGACCACAGTGGACAGTCCGGCTGTTTATCGAATCGATAGCAATAAAGCCGGATTTTCGCCATGCCCAGCTATAGGCTGGCCGGACATGCTCCGATTCCAGTCCAGAAATGAGTCCTGATCGTGCGTAAATTCCACACTTTGGCTGCCGCCGCCGTCGCCGTTGCCCTGCTCGCGGGATGCGGCGGGGGCGGAACGTCCCCCGCCGCCCCGGCCGATTCGTCACCGGCTGCTGCCGGTGGTTCCGGCGAAACACTGGTGGTTTACACCAACTCCAACGGCGAAGGCCGCGGGGACTGGCTGACCGCAAAGGCTGCGGAAGCAGGCTTCAAGATCGAGATCGTGGGAGCAGGCGGCGCTGACGCCACCAACAAGCTGATCGCCGAAAAAAACAATCCGATCGCCGATGTCGCTTTCGGCCTGAACAACATGTACTTCTCGCAGATCAAGGCCGAAGGCGTCCTGGAACCGTACGAGCCGGCCTGGGCCGGGGACGTTGATAAGGAACTGGCGGACGGTGAAGCCTACTGGCCCCTGGTCAAACAGGCCATCCTCCTGGGCTACAACTCCGACAAATTTTCCAAGGATGCCGCGCCGCGGGACTGGATTGATCTTTGGACGAAGGACGAATTCAAAGCCCGCTACGAGCGCGTGACGGGCCTGGGTACCGCCACAGCCCAGCTGGTTTTCGCAGGCATCCTTAGCCGCTACCGCGATGACTCCGGCGATCTGGGCATTTCGGATGAAGGCTGGAAGCAGGTGGAGCAGTACTTCCAGAACGGCAGCCCCGCTGTTGCCAAGACTGACCTCTTTGCCCGCATCGCCTCCGGCGAAGTGGATATGGGCCAGATGCCGTCATCGATCATTGCCGACCGCGAAAAGTCCTTCAACGTCAACGTCGAGACCGTGATCCCTTCCGCCGGCGTTCCCCTTGCCGTGGAGCAGATAGCCCTGGTGAAGGGCACCAAGAAAAAGGATGAGGCGCAGAAGTTCATCGACTGGTTCGGCAGCGCCGAGGTCCAGGGCGAGTTTGCGCAGAAGTTCAACTCCATGCCGGTGAACAAGGCGGCCCAGGCCAAAGCCAACCCGGACGTGGTGGACTTCTTCGCCGACCTCAAGCAGCAGGACATCGACTGGGAATTCGTGCAGGAAAACATGGGTGCCTGGGTGGAGAAGATCGAGCTCGAGTACATGACGTAACCGGTTCCGCCCCGCCCGCTTCCGGTTCCACCAGACAGGGTAGCCATGATCCGCTTGGACAACATCGAAGTTTCCTTTGGCGATTTCACCGCCATCCCGAACCTGGACCTGCACGTCCGGCCCGGCGAGTTTTTCACCCTGCTGGGACCGTCGGGCTGCGGAAAGACGACGGCGCTGCGCACCTTGGCCGGTTTCATCCAGCCATCCAAGGGCACAGTGCGGGTGGACGGCAAGGATGTCACCAGGCTTCCCAGCGACAGGAGGCAGGTGGGCATGGTGTTCCAGAACTATGCCCTTTTCCCCAGCATGAGCGTGTGGGAAAACATTGCCTTCGGCCTGCGCGTACGGAAAGAGAAACCGGCGGACAGCGACCACATGGTCCGGGACATCGCCCGGCGGGTGGAGCTCAGTGATGATCAGCTGGCCAAGAACGTAGCAGAACTGTCCGGCGGGCAGCAGCAGCGCGTGGCGGTGGCGCGTGCACTGGTCCTGCGGCCCAAGATCCTGCTGCTTGATGAACCCCTGTCCAACCTGGACGCGAAGCTGCGGCACCAATTGCGGCAGCAGCTCAAGGACCTGCAAAGCCAGTTCGGCATCACCACTGTTTACGTCACGCACGATCAGGACGAGGCGCTGGCGATGAGCGACAGGGTGGCAGTGTTCAACAAGGGCGTGGTGGAGCAGGTGGGCACGCCCCAGGAGATCTACGACCATTCCGCGACCGAGTTCGTCTGCAACTTCATCGGCGACAGCTCGGCGCTGACTCCGGAGTTCGTCGCGGAGGTGAACCGCCGCTCGGGATCTGCGCTCAGCACGGACGCCAGCTCCTACCTGCGGGTGGAAAAAGCGTCCCTGCATTCGGGGGCGGAAGGGGGAGCCGCCGTCGGACTTCCCGGCACGGTTCTGTCCCGCACCTACCACGGCCTGCACAGCCGCTACGTGGTGCGCAGCCACGGCTCGGATATCCGCCTCCTGGTCCGGGAGGACGGCGGGCCGCAGCCGGAGCCGGGAAGTGATGCCACGGTGTATCTCCGGCCTGAACACGTCCTGCAGTACCACCCTGCGACCGGCAGGGCGCTGGAGCGGGAAGACCAGGCGGTACCGCTGCCATGAGCGGCACGCCGGTCCGCAGCATGGCCCGCTCCCCCTTCGTCCTGGTGGTGGGTGTTGTCCTCACCTGGTTCATCGCCGCGTTCCTGGTGTGGCCCAACGTGAATATCCTGATGGCGACGTTCTTCCCGGACGGCAGTTTCTCCGGCCGGGCCGCGGAGAAACTGTTCTCCTCCCAACGGGCCATGAAAGCCCTGGGGAACAGCTTCCTGCTCGCCGTGGCACTGTCCATCACGGTGAACCTGGTGGGAGTCTTCATTGTCCTGGTGACGCACTACTTCCGGATCAGGGGATCCAGGATCCTGTTTTTGGGCTACGCCTCGACGTTCATCTACGGCGGCATTGTGCTGGCGGCCGGGTACAAGTTCATCTACGGCGACAAAGGCATTGTCACGTCCCTGCTGGTCAAGGTGTTCCCTGGCCTGGACCCGGGCTGGTTCTCGGGTTTCTTCGCGGTCCTGGTGGTGATGACTTTTGCCACCACCACCAACCACATGCTGTTTGTGGCCAACGCGTTGAAGGGCATCGACTACCAAACTGTGGAGGCGGCCCGGAACCTCGGCGCTTCCACCTGGACAATCCTCCGGCGGATTGTCCTGCCCATGCTCAAGCCCACGCTGTTCGCCGTCACCATCCTGTCCTTCCTGACCGGCCTCGGCGCTTTGAGCGCCCCGCAGGTGCTGGGCGGCCGGGACTTCCAGACCATCACGCCGATGATCCTGACCTTCACCAACAGCCCCACCTCCCGCGACCTCGCTGCGCTGCTGGCGGTCATCCTGGGCGTGGCCACCATCCTGATGCTCGCCGTCATGTCCCGGCTCGAAAAAGGGGGCACGTATTTTTCGGTGTCAAAGGTGTCCTCGGCCCTGCAGAAACAGCAGATCACCAACCCGGTAGCCAACGTGGTGGTCCACACCCTGGCGTACCTGCTCTTTGCCGTATACACCTTGCCGGTACTCCTGATTGTGCTGTATTCCTTTGCCGACGGCGCCGCCATCCAAACCGGGCAGCTCTCACTGGACAGCCTGACGCTGGAGAACTACGCGCGGGTCCTGACGCAGCAATCCGGGCTGCGGCCGTTCATCGTCAGTGTGGTGTACAGCGCCCTGGCAGCCCTGATCGCCGTCGGCGGCCTGCTGTTCGTGGCCCGCCTGCTGCAGAAGTACCGGAACTGGGTGTCCACCGCCTTCGAATACCTGCTGCATATACCGTGGATCCTGCCCTCGGCACTGCTCGCACTGGGCCTGATCATCAGTTACGACCACCCCAATCCCCTGGTGGGCGGTGCCGTCCTCACGGGCACCACGGTGATCCTGCTGATCGCCTTTGTGACGGTCAAGATCCCCTTCACGCTGCGGATGCTCAAGGCGTCCTTTGCCTCCGTGAATTCCTCGCTGGAGGAGGCGGCGGCCATCATGGGCGCCAAAACCCTCTACGTGTTCCGCCGGATCCTCCTGCCGCTGGTGCTGCCGGCAGCCGCCGCCATCACAGCCCTGAACTTCAACAGCCTGCTGGATGACTACGACACCGCGATCTTCCTGGCCCACCCGCTGGTCCAGCCCCTGGGCCTGGTGATCAAGGCCAACACTGACGGTGCCGAGGGTACTGAGGGTGTGGCCAACACCTTTGTGTACACCGTGCTGCTCATGGTCATCACTGGTATCACCATGTACCTGGTGTACGGCCGGTCCGGGCGGAAAGGGCCCGGCCGAAAGCGGCTGCCGGCAGCGCCTCCTCCCGCGGCAGTTCCCGGCCCCGCACTTGGCATGATGTCCGATGACGAAACGGGGAAGGCTGCCGCTCCCGTCCGCTGATCAGCCTGCAGAACCGCTGCCGACGGCGGCACGCACCTGCCGCCGTCGCGCCAGGCTGAGCAGCCGGTCCCGGAGGGGCTGCCCGCCTTCTGCCAGCGCAACGCGCGCGAGCGCGGAGGAGGCCACGCTCAGGGCACGGGTCCGCAGGCGGCGCTGCCGGTCGTAGGCCTGAAGTGCCTGCTCCTCAGGCAGCGTGTTCAGAAGATCGGCCAGTGTTACCGCGTCCACCAGCGATTCGCAGGCGCCACGTCCGAGGGTGGGGGCCATGGCATGGGCAGCGTCACCGATGAGCACGGTCCTGCCATGGACGAAGGACTTGAGACGCGGAGTTGTCCAGATCCGCTGCACCAGGCAGGCTTCGGGCGTGGCGGCCGCCAGTACTTGCCGGACGGCCGGCGCGTACGCTGCGAAGCGCTCCCGGGTCTGCTCCAGGGCTGACGCTGCGTCGATGCCGTACGGGCCAAGCGTGGACCGGTAGCTGGCGTACCAGAACATTCCACCCCTGGCGGAGGCGATGCCGAACAAGTCGCCGCGGCCCCAGTACTCGCCGACCACGTCCGGACTGACCGTCGAGGGAAGGGTCCCGCGCAGGGCGAGGTAGGGCGTGAGTTTGGCGGCGCTGCGGCTGCCCCAGCCCTCGCGGCGGACCAGGCTGTGCACGCCGTCTGCCCCGACCACCAGGCCACCCCGGGGCGGAAGCGCCTGGACATGGTCCGTGACGCGGCGGACGGTAGCGGGGACGGCCGCATCAAGCAGCCGCAGCAGCTCGATGCGGGAGACCGCGAACATGTCCCCGGCACTGACGGTGACCCAGGGCTCGCCTGCGGCATTGCGGACTGAACCGCTGCCAATCACCGGGCTGACCGCCCGGGCCTCCTCCAGCACCCCAATCCGGGCCAAGGCGCGCTGGGCGTTCGGCCACATCCCCAGCGCGTTCCCCACGCTGGGCAGCTCCGGCCGCTTCTCGTAAACCGTCACCTCGAAGCGGTTCGGGTCCAGGCAGGACGCCAGCGCCAGGCCGGCAATGCCGCCGCCAACAATCGAGATTGTTTCCATGGCAGCGATTTTACTACTTTTGTAGTGAACCGGAAGAGGCAATTACACTGAGCGCATGCCTGACCGCCGGACCCAACTGCTGGACGCTGCCCTTATGGTGGTGGCCGCCAAGGGAATGAAGGGCCTCACGCACCGGGCGGTGGACGCGGCAGCGAACCTGACGGAAGGCACCACGTCCAACTACTACCGGAGCCGCGCCGCCCTCGTTGAAGCGGTTCTGGACCGCCTGGAGCAGCTGGACGCGGCACTCCTCCAGGACCAGGGGCCGGCCGGTCCCCCGCAGAATATAGAGGAGCTGGCAGGTCAACTGTCCGCCCTGGTGACCGCCCTGGCCGGCCAGCACGCAGGCCTCACCCGCGCCCGGCTGGCGCTCTCGCTGGACAAGCCCGGGTCGGTAACGGCCGGGCACTTCCGGCTGGTGGGCGGCCTGGAGCAGGCCATCGCCGCGCTGGGGATAGCCGACGCACCGGCCCGTGCCCGGGACGTGGCTGATTACGGTGACGGCGTGCTGCTCCATCTGCTCACCGTCAGGCGCGATGAGCAGCCCGACACTGCAGCCATCGCTGCAGCAGTCCGGCGGCTGCTGGGTTAGCTCGCGCCGGGCCAGCCGGTGTAGGCCTCGGCGAGGTAGGCCATGCCGTGCCGGGAAGTCACCACAGAGTGGAGTTCACCCAGTTGCCGGGCGCGGGAGAAGTCGTCGGCGCCGGCGGGGGTGTGCAGCATGGTGGTCATCCAGTAGGAGAACTGCTGGGCCTTCCATACGCGCTCCAGCGCGCGGTCGCTATAGGTCTCCAGCAGCCGGTCCGAGCCGGAGTTGTAGTGGCTGTCCAGCCCTTCCAAGAGCACCTTGACGTCATGGATGGCCAGGTTCAGGCCCTTGGCCCCGGTGGGCGGAACGGTGTGCGCGGCGTCCCCTGCAAGGAACAGGTTGCCGTGCCGCATGGGCGTGTGGACGAAGCTGCGGAACGGCAGCACCATCTTCTCGATGACCGGCCCCTCCTTCAGCTCAAAGCCGTTGCCGTTGACCCGGCTGCGGAACTCGGCCCAGATCCGGTCGTCATCCCACTCCGCCACGTTCTCCTTGGGATCGCACTGGAAGTACATCCGCTGCACCGTCTCGGTGCGCTGGCTGATCAGGGCGAAGCCGTTGTCCGAGTTGGCATAGATCAGCTCATCCGAGCTGCGCGGCGCTTCGGCGAGGATCCCGAACCAGGCGAAGGGGTACTCGTGGAAGTACCACTTGCGGTGCGCCTCCGGAATCTGGAACCGGCAGTGGCTGCGGGAACCGTCCGCGCCCACCAGGAAGTCCGCCTGGATCTCGAACTCCACGCCGTCGGCGTCGGTGAACCAGACCTTGGGTTTGCCCTCAAGATCGTGGACGGAAGTGTCCGTGACGCTGTAGCGGACGTCGCCGCCGTCGTCCTTCCTGCGTGCGGCGAGGTCCAGGAAGACGTCCGTCTGCGGGTACAGCCACACGGATTCGCCCACGAGGTCCTTGAAGTCCACGCGGTGGCTCTCGCCGTTGAAACGCAGTTCGATGCCGTCGTGCCGGTCGCCCTGGCGCAGCACCCGGTCCGAGACTCCGCTGTCCACCAGCAGGTTGACGGTGCCGTGTTCCAGGATGCCGGCGCGGACGGTGTGGGCGATGTCCTCGTGGCTGCGGACTTCGATGACCGTGGACTCGATGCCCGATTTCGCCAGCAGGTGGGAGAGCATCAGCCCGGCGGGCCCGGCTCCCATGATGGCCACCTGGGTGGTGATGGTCTTGCGTGCTGGCATGGCGTGTCTCGCTTCGTTGCGGGGCTCCGCAGGGGCGGTGCCGGGCTGGTGGGTCTGGCAATCAGTGTGCGCCACCGATGGTGATTCCCGACACGGAAATTCCGTTGAATGGTCCGCTAGGAGTCAGCCAGCTGGCGGGCGATGCCGCGGGCAGCTGTCTGCAGCGCTGGCACCAGGGCCTGCAGGCGCATCTCGCGCAAAGGAACCACGACGCCGAGCGATGCCACCGCACGTTGCTTGCGGTTGAACACGGGGACAGCAATCCCCCACGTGTCCGGATCCACCACACCTTTCAGTTGGGCGAAGCCCTGATGGGCCGTTTCGGCCAGCAGGGTCCGGACGTCCTCCTTGATGAGCTTCCCGTCGGGATCAACGAACTGGTCCAGGTATTCGGCTTGGAGCGACCTGTCCTGGTGGGCCATCAATGCCAGCCCCGCGGACGAGATATGGACCGGCATCCGGCCCGCCACCTGGGCGCGGTTGGCCACCGAACCGCGCCGGGACAGCCGCTCCACAAAAAGCGCCTCCCAGCCGTCCAGCACCGCCAGGTTCACGTTCTGGTTCAGGACGTGCTGGATGTCCTCCATAAACGGCATCGCGACCTGGCGCAGCGCCAGCGCCGGGGACGTCCGGTTCACGAGCTCCCAGAGGCGGAGTCCCGGCTGGACCGTACCGCCGGGGCCGGTATCGAGCAGTCCGTGTCCGGCGAGTTGGCGGACCAGGCGGTGGGTGGTGGTCAGTGGCAGCCCGGCGCGTTCGGCGAGTTCGGAGAGCTGGAGCGCGCCCACATCCTGCGGAAACGCGGCGATCAGGCGGACAATCCGGTCCACCACGGAGTCGCCGGAAGGGGAATTGGCCACCGCGCACCCCGTTTCCGTTCAATGGACTGCTTCCAGCCTACCCCTGCCGCGCCGGCGGGGACTGGGCCACCTTGCCGGGACCCGTCGTCGTACGTTCCCGTAAGCGGCGCCAGGCGTCTGGTGCCAGCACTACGGCAATGCCGACGGCGGCCCCGATCACCGTCTCGATGATGCGGTCCCGGAGCAGGATGTCGGGCGGGGACGGCACCACCAGGAGGGTGGAAATGAGGGCAAGGGGCGTCACGAAGAGTTGGGCGAGCAGGTACTGGCGGATGATGAACATTTCGGCCCCGAACTGGCACAGGGCCATCACCAGCACGGTCTGCCAGGGCTCCAGGTGCAGCAGCACAATCCCGGCCAGGATTACGAGTCCAAGGATGGTGCCGATGATCCTTTGGATGCCGCGGCGGACGCGGTGCCGGGTGGTGTGCCCCACCAGCGGCACCACGGCAGCGACCATGGCCCAGTAATTGTGCCCGAACCCCAGCAGCTCCCCCGCCCAGGTGGCCAGGGAGCCGGCGAGTCCGGCGGCGATGAGGTAGCCCAGGCCCTCCAGCCAGGCCGCGCGTTTCTCGTTGGGCGTGCGACGGACGCGCCGGGGCCGGACCCACGGGGTCCGGTGGCTGGGCAGGACCCTGGCAGAGAAGCCGATCAGCAGGCAGAACGCAGAGGTGAGCACGGCCACCAGCATGGCCTGCCACAGCGGCGGTTGGTTGGGAATGGAGGCGATGGCCGCAAACGCGAAGATATGGAACAGCGAGCCCGCGGGACGGATCCGCCACCAGGAGATGATCAGGGAACAGGCGCCGGCCACGAGGGTGGTGGCGGGAACCAGGAGCCAGGCCGTGCCGGCGCTGTCGAGGTTGAGGGCTGTTGCAGTCCGGGCCGCGAGCGTGGCCAGCAGGATGACGGCCAGCATCAGCAGACCGGCGCGCAACTGAAGTGCGAAGCGTGTGCCGTGGGGCTCGCCGCGGCCGTAGATGCCGGTGAAGGCGCCGAAGGACGCGAAGATGGCCAGGTCCAGCCGCCCCAGGAACACCAGCGTGAGGAGCGGAACGAAGACTCCCACGGCGCACCGGAGCGCGGGGTGGTGGTCCTTGTTGCCGGGACCAATAGTGAACATCTCGGCGAGCAGCTTCAAGGGGCGGCGCCTTCCTGCGGGGCGGGTGGATTTCTATCGGGCGGCCGCGCTGACGTTCCTGCTAAATCCTACGGCGCAGCCCTCCGCAGCCGGATATGGCGTTCCCATGAATGGAACCATGGGGCAACACCACCGAAACAGCCCCGGCCGATGCTTGAGACATGAAGCCTCCCGCACGGAACACGCCCGCGGCCGAATTGAGCTGCGAAGTCTGCGGCATGATGCCCGAACCTCCCAAAGCGCGGCTGACCCTGGCCAACGTGGCCGTGATGCTGCCCATCGAACTCCTGGTGCACGCCCTGGTGGTGGAAACCCACCTGCCGTACGTGGCCAAGGTGTTGGTACTCACCCTCACTGCCACGGTGCTGGTGATCTGGGTGGCCGAACCGTCGGCAGCCCGGATCCTGCGCGGGTGGCTGCATGCTCCGGCGTTGCGCCACCGGCGGAAGCTGGGAGCGGCCCCGGCACTCTGGCGGGCGCGGACCGTCCTGCGCGATGAGCCGGGGTCCCTGCAAAAGCTGACCCGGGCATTGGCGAGGACCGGGACCAATATCCTCAGCATCCACGTTCACCCCGTGGCCGGAGGCGTGCTGGACGAGTTTGTCCTTTCGGCTCCCGGGCACCTGGGTGAACGCGAACTCCTGGACGCCCTGCACGACGGCGGCGGCACCCGCTCGCACGTCTGGCCCACCACCGCCCTGGCCATGGCCGACGGGCAGACCAAGGCCCTCAGCCTCGCCGCGCGGATCGCCGACGCACCGGACGAGCTCCCCCTGGCGGTGGCCGAGCTCCTCCAAGCCAGGATCCTTACCCCTGCAGATTCGGTGCTGGAGAAGCACGACGCCGGGACCCTCCTGAAGATCCCCACCGCCTGGCATGGCCCCATCACCTTCGTCCGGCCCGGGGAACCGTTCACGCCGGCAGAGTCCGCCCGCGCCCACCGGCTCGCAGAGCTCGCCGAAATCCTCGCGCACCGGCGCGCCGGCTCTTCCCGGTAGCCGCCCGCCCAACTAAGTAGCGCTAAGTGTCGTTTTCGAGCTTCATAACGACACTTGGCGCTACCTGGTTGGGATTTGGGGCAGTCACAATCCGTATTTAGCGGGGCCTCCACCCGCAGAATGCGAAAACCCTTGACAGTGGCGCGCGTCACTCCTACCTTTGATTTTGGGATCCCAAATTGGGATCCCAAAAGAGATCATCCGTCCGGCGCTCCGGATCGCCGTACTGATCCTGTCTTACTCTCTGCGGGCCTTTCACCTTGCCATCCCGGTCCGCATACACGATTCGTACCTTCCTATCCGTAAACTTCCCCGTGAAGGAGAAGCTGTGTCCATCCCCAACACTGAAACAACGCCGGCAGCTGCCGAAGGCACCACCGGCAACCCATCAAGCGAACCCGGCAAGGACGGCGTGCAACGGCGCACTGCCGTCCGCTGGAAGCTCTTCCTGCTGCTGCTGGTCCTGGTTGCGGTTAATTACATTGACCGCGGCTCGATTTCCGTTGCGCTCCCGATCATCCAGAAGGAGTTCAATCTCGCTCCTGAACTGGTGGGCCTCCTGCTCTCGGCCTTCTTCTGGACCTACGCCGTGATGCAGATCCCGGTGGGCTTGCTGATCGACAAGTTCGGGCCCCGCAAAGTCATGACCGCCTCCTGCATCGGCTGGGGCGCCGCCACCGCCGCCTCAGGCATGGCCGGCGGATTCCTCAGCATGTTCATCGCCCGGATGGGCATTGGAGTCACCGAAGCCGGTGTAATGCCTGCCGGCGGCAAACTCAACGCCATCTGGATGCACAAGTCCGAACGCGGGCGCGGCGCCACCATCCTGGACGCCGGTGCGCCACTCGGCGCCGGGCTGGGCGGCATCATCATTGCAGCCCTGATCGCCTCCACCGGCAGCTGGCGCTGGTCCTTCGTCATCGCCGGTGCCGCCACCGTGCTGATGGGCCTGGCCGTCTGGTGGTACGTCCGCGACAACCCCCGCGAGCACCGCGGCGTCAACGAGGCCGAAGCCGCCTACATCGAGGCCTCGCACGCGGCCGAGGACGCCGAGGCAAAGCTGGACGGCGGTCAGGGCAAGCGCGCACTGCTCCCCTACCTCAAGTTCCGTTCCTTCTGGGCGATGTGCTTGGGCTGGCTGGGATTCAACGGCGTCTTCTACGGCCTGCTGACCTGGGGCCCGCTCTACCTGGCCCAGGCCAAGGGCTTTGACCTGAAGACCATCGGCTGGTCCACCTTCGTCATCTTCGGTGCAGGCTTCGTCGGCGAAATCATCGGCGGCACCATCGCCGACAAATGGCGGGCAGCCGGCGCCTCGGCCAACCTCGTCATGCGCACGCTCCTGGGCATCTCCAGCGCCGTGGTCATCGGGGGCCTTGTGGGCGTCACGGTTGTTGCAGACCCCACCACCGCCGTCGTACTGCTCTCCCTGGTGATGTTCTTCCTGCGCTGGGTTGGCCTGTTCTGGAGCATCCCCTCCATCCTGGGCGGGCGCACCAACGCCGGCGTGCTGGGCGGCGCCATGAACTTCAGCGGCAACATTTCCGGCTTCGTCACACCCATCGCCGTCGGACTCATTGTTGGCGCCACGGGCTCCTACACCTGGGCGCTGCTGTACTTCGTGGGATCCGCAATCATCATGGGCGCCTCCGTCCTGACCCTGAATTACAACAAGCGGCTTCCTGTCTAAGCTGGCCATCTGAGGCAATACGCAATCCGCGCCCCCGCTGCCGGGAGCCGTGTCATACCAAGAATCGAAAATGGAGCATCATGCTGACCGCAGAAGAGACCCAGGACAAGGACCGCCCCCTTCGCGAGACTGTCCGGGACACCCTCCGCACCCGGATTTTTGAAGGACACTACGCTCCCGGCACCCGGCTGGTGGAACGCGACCTCGCAGCAGAATTCTCCGTATCCCGGCTGCCGGTCCGTGAAGCGTTGCGCATGCTCCGCCAGGAAGGCCTCATCAGCGACCGCGGGGCACGCGGAGCGGAAGTCAGTTCATTGAGCCCCAAGGATGTGGAAGACCTCTTCGACGTCCGCCAGTCCCTGGAAGTCCTGGCGTGCCGGCTTGCAGCACAACGGGCCACCCAGAAGGACCTCGCCTACCTGTTGGGACTCCTGGACAGCGCCGAAGGCTACCTGGCCAAAGGGGCCGTCATGGAGGCGCACCGGGCCAACAGTGAATTCCACGATGCCATCACCGGCATCGCGGACAACAATTTCCTCAAGTCGGCCCTGGAGCCCCTTCAGGGCCGGATGCACTGGTTGTTCCGCCATGTCAGCGACCTGCCCGAACTTATCCACGAACACCGCGAGCTGTACGCGGCAATCGCCAGCGGAGACCCGGACCGGGCTGCAGCACAATCCGCGTCCCATATCGGCAAGTACCGCGAGCAGTTTCCCGAGGACTTCCAGAAAACCGAACCCCAACTCCACCGGAAGAAATAATGCGACTCCTGGTCATCAACCCCAACATCAGCGACGATGTCACCGCCCTGATCGAATCCGAGGCCCTCCGCTCGGCTGCGGCCGGCACCGAACTGCTGGTGCGTACCGCAGGCCACGGCGTGGAGTACATCGAGACGCGCTTTGAATCCCTCCTTGCCGCCGGCGCCGTGGCTGAAATCATCGCGGAGCACACCCGCCCGGGAGCCGAGCCCGTGGACGCGGTTGTGGTGGCAGCCTTCGGCGACCCCGGCATGCCCGCGCTCAAGGAACTGGCTGACGTGCCCGTCGTCGGCATCACCGAAGCTGCCCTGTGCGCTGCCGCCCTGCAGGGCCACCGCTTCTCCATCATTGCCATCTCGGACCGGATCAAACCCTGGTACCGCGACTGCGTGGAGCGGTTCGGCCTGGCCGGAAGGCTGGCCTCCATCAGGTCCATCAACGAATCCCTCAACAGCATCGGCTCGGTCCAGCAGGACTTCAAGGAAACCCTCCTGGCACTGAGCCGGCAGGCCGTCGCGGAGGACGGAGCCGACGTCGTTATCCTCGCCGGAGCCCCGCTCGCGGGACTCGCCCGGGAACTCGCAGGGCAAATCCCCGTGCCTGTGGTGGACGGGATCTCCGCCGGCATCCGGATGGCCGAGGCGGTGGCAGGGCTCCAGGCCGGACCGCACCGCGCCGGCGCCTTCGCTCCGCCGCCCGTCAAGGGCCGCAAGGGACTGAGCGAAAACCTGGACGCCGCCCTTGCCGCCCGCCAGCACGCCGTCCATCCGGCACCAACCGCCTAACCCCAACGCCTCATTTCGAGAAAGAGGACACCGATGTCCCGCCAGCCAGACCTCGTCATTGCCAACGCCACCGTAGTCAACAGCTCCGGCCGCCGGAACGCCCACATCCTGGTGCAGGACGGCCTCATCACCCAACTCCTCGACGCTACCGAAGCCGTGCCGGCCGCTGCACGGACCATCGACGCCGCCGGCCGCCTGGTGATTCCCGGCGGAGTGGATGGCCACTGCCACGTAGCCCAGGTAACGGGCCGGTTCCGCACCCTGGACGACTACCGCACCACCTCCACCGCGGCCCTGTGGGGCGGCACCACCACCATCATCGACTTCGGCATCCCCCGCGACGCCCAGGAAACACCCCTTGCCGCCGTCTTGCACAAGAAGGAACTGGCCACCGAATCCAGGTGCGATGTGGCCCTCCATGGGGCTGTCATCAGCTGGGACGAAACAGTGCCGTGGCAGCTGGAGCAGCTCGCCGCCGAGGGGGTGCGTTCGGTGAAGATGTACACCACCAACCGCGGCACAACCATGGCGGACGGGGACACTATCCTGAAAGTCATGCGGGAGATGGTCCGCCTGGACGGGCTGACCTACATCCATGCCGAGCACGATCCGATCATTGCGGACTGCACCGAGCAGCACGCCCAGGACGGACGTATCGGCATCACGCACCTGCACCGGACCCGGCCCGAACTCGCCGAGGAAATTTCGGTCAAGGAAACACTGGCGATGGCTGAGTACACCGGTGCCCCCGTCTACTTCGTCCACCAGTCAACACCGGGTGCCGTGGACCTGGTGGCGGAGGCACGTGCCCGGGGCCTGGATGCTTTCTCGGAAACCTGCCCGCACTACGTCACGCTGGATGACTCCGTCTACGGCTCGGCCTTCCCGGAGTGGTTCGCCTGCTGCCCGCCCATGCGCGACGCCACAACGGTGGCCGCACTCAAGGAGCGGCTTGCCTCGGGGGCCATCCACACGATGTCCTCGGACCACTCCTGCTACGACCTGTCCCAGAAGCGCGAGCGCACCGACGATGTGCGGGCTATGCCGCACGGCCTGCCCGGTGTGGAGACCCGGATGCCTGTCACGTTTACGGCGATGACCTCCGCCGGCGCCTCAGTGGAGGACTTCGTTGAAGCGTTCTCCGCTGCCCCGGCACGGATTAATGCTGTTCCGGGCAAGGGACGCATTGCCGAAGGATTCGACGCCGACCTGGTGGTCTTCGACCCCACAGAAGAACGTGTGGTGGACGGCACCGCCCTGCACATGGGAACGGATTTCTCGCCCTTTGACGGGAAGGCCCTGACCGGCTGGCCCGCCGTCGTTGTTTCCAACGGCCGGGTGGTGCTGGATGCCGAAGGTTTCCACGACCCCGGCGCCGCCGGCCGCTTCATCCCCCGCAACGGCTTCCGCCAGCACCAGGCCACTCCCGCCGTCCCCGCCCACGCCGCAGCCCTCTAGGAGTCCCCATGCCCTCAACTACGCGCCCCATCCGCATCGGCATGATCGTGCCGTCCTCCAATACCTGCCTTGAGCCCCAGACCTACCGGATCCTGGGCTCCCGCACCGACGTTACGGTCCATTTCACCCGGATCCCCGTCACCCGCATCGCCCTGGATGATTCCTCCGATCGGCAGTTCGACCCCGCGGTGATGCGCGAGGCTGCCCGGCTCCTGGCGACGGCGGATGTGGACGTTATTGCCTGGAACGGCACCTCCGGCTCCTGGCTGGGATCAGCCCACGACGAGGAACTCGTACGTGAAATCACCGACGCCACCGGCATCCCCGCTACCACCTCCACCCTGGCGTACCTCGAGGCATTCCGGTCCTTCGGCACCGAGCGGATCGGCCTGTTCACGCCATACACGGAGGACGTCAACCACCGGGTCATCGCCGCCTACGAGCAGGAAGGGATCAAAACCGTGGACCACCGTGCCCTGGGCTTGAGCGACAACGAATCCTTCGCGCGCGTGACCGACGACGAGATGCTCCCGGGCTCACGGGAGCTGGCGGCGGCTGCGCCGGATGCCCTGGTGTATCTGTGCACCAACCTCTACGGCGCCAACATCGCCGCCGGCATCGAGGAAAGCACCGGGGTGCCCGTGCTGGATTCGGTGGCCGTGACGCTGTGGCATGCCCTCAAGCTTTCCGGGGCACCGCTGCTGGACCCGCGGTGGGGGAAACTGCTGGCCCAGCTACCGCCGCAGGGTTAGAGCCGCAGCGTTACATCCGCAGCGTTACATCCGCAGGGTCAGGGCGGACGGCTCCATGGTCATCAGGACGTGTTTGCCCTTGCCCTCGTGGTCGCCGTCGAGCTGGTAGTCGTCGTTGTGTTCCAGGGTAACTTCCACGGTTTTGCCCTGGAAATACTCCACCGCCGTGTCCTTGCCGCGGCCCTTGCCGATCATCCCGGCAAGCACTGAGAGCCAGCCCAGCTTTCCGTGGTGGGGCGCCAGGACGGCAACGTCCAGCAGCCCGTCATCGACCTTGGCGTCCGGAAAGATCTCCAGCCCGCCCTGCACCTTGCCGCAGTTGCCCACCATCACGCTGCGGACGCCGCGGTGCACCACGGTTTGGCCGTCAATCACGATGGTTGCCTTGACCGGCTTGCCGGGCAGGTTCCGGATGCCCGCATCCACGTAGGCCAGCCACCCCACCTTGTCCTTGAGGTCCTCGTTGGTGTCGGCCATGATGGTGGCGTCATACCCCACTCCGGCCATCACCAGGAAGAGCTGCTCCTTGTCCGGATCGCTCCGGCGGGCCCGGACGACGTCGATCTTCCGCTCGGTGCCGATGAGCGCACCGGCCATGGCGCCGTCGTAGTCCGTGACATCCATGCCGAGGTTGCGGGCCAGGAGGTTTCCCGTGCCGAGGGGAAGCAGGCCCATCGGGGTGTCTCCGCCGGACAGGACCTCCGCCACGCACCGGACTGTCCCGTCGCCGCCGGCGGCAATCACGATGTCCGCGCCCTGGGCGAGCGCTTCCTTGGCCTGCCCGACGCCGGGATCCTCCTTGGTGGTTTCGAACCAGAGGGTTTCGCCCCAGCCGTTCTCCACGCAGTGCTTGGCCACCAGGCCGCGCACGTCGATGTCCACCGGCTTGGCAGGATTGATGATGATGGCTGCGCGGCTGGGGGCAGTGGAATTGGCAGTCATGGCGTCCTCTGGTGGCGGATGGAAAGGCTACTTCTCAAAGAAGAGTAACCCGCCGGGCGGGAGGTGCGGTGCAGCACGGCAGGCTACAGCGTTTTCACTGCGCCAAGGACCTGAGCCAGGGAGTCCTTGGCGTCACCGAAGAGCAGGGACGTCTGTGGCTGGTAGAGCAGATCGTTCTCGATCCCGGCGAAACCGGGCCGCATGGACCGCTTCAGGAACACCACCTGCCGGGCATCCGCCACCTCGAGGATGGGCATGCCGTAGATGGGCGACCCGGAGGACGTCTTGGCCGCGGGGTTTACGACGTCATTGGCACCCACCACCAGCGCCACGTCCGCCGTTTTGAACTCCGGATTGATCTCGCCCATCTCCTTGAGCGATTCATAGGGCACGTTGGCCTCGGCCAGGAGCACGTTCATGTGCCCGGGCATCCGGCCGGCCACCGGGTGGATGGCGAAGTCGACCTCAATGCCGCGCGCCTCCAGCGCCAGGGCCAGTTCGGCCGCGGTGTGCTGGCCCTGCGCGACGGCCAGGCCGTACCCGGGAACGATAATCACACGCTGCGCGTAGCCAAGCAACACGGCCACGTCCTCGGCGCTGGAGGACCTCACGGGACGCTCGCTCACGGCGGTGGATCCCGCCGTCGAACCTCCCCTGAAGGCGCCGAACAGGATGCCCGCGACGCTGCGGCCCATGGCGGCGGCCATGGCGCGGGTGAGGATGGTACCGGAGGCGCCCACCAGGGTGCCCGCCACCACCAGCAGCACGTTCCCAAGGACCAGCCCCGAGGCCGCGACGGCCAGGCCGGTGAAGGCGTTCAGCAGCGAGATAACGATCGGGACGTCGGCGCCGCCCACCGGAAGCACCAGAAGAACCCCGGCGGCGAGTCCCAGCACCAGCAGCAGCACCGCGAGCGCGGATGAACCGGTGAGGATGACAGCGACGCCGGCCGCCACCGCCGCGATGAGCACCGCCGTCATGACTGCCGGCAGGCCCGGGAACACCACCGGACGGGTGGTCATCAGCTCCTGCAGCTTGGCAAAGGTAACGCCGGAGCCGGCGAAGGAAACTGCACCGACCAGGAGGGTGAAGACGATGGCCAGGCGCACCCAGGGATCGTCCGCGTGGCTCAGCTCCAGGAGCGCCACGAGGGCCGCGGCGCCGCCGCCCACCCCGTTGAACAGCGCCACCAGCTGCGGCATCTGGGTCATTTTCACGCGCCGCGCCACCGGCGCCGCCACTGCCGCGCCCACGGCTATGGCGGCGAGGATCCAGGGGATGTTCTCCAGCCGGGAGGACAGGAAAACAGCGACGACGGCGATCAGGGCTCCCAGCGCCCCGATCAGGTTTCCGCGGCGGGCGGTGCGCGGGGAGCTGAGGCCGCGCAGGGCCAGGATGAAGCAGACGGCCGCGGCCAGGTAGAGCAGCGAGGACCAGACGGGATCGAGGAGGGTCACTTGCCGCCAACCTTCCCCGCTGCAGCCTTTGTGCCGGCTTCCTTTCGGGCGTGGAACATATGCAGCATCCGGTCGGTCACCACAAATCCGCCCACCAGGTTGGCTGTGGCCAGGACGACGGCGAGCAGGGCTACCGCGAGCACCCACGGGTCCGCTGCCTGGCCGGCCACGATGATGGCCCCCACCAGGATGATCCCGTGGATGGCGTTTGCGCCGGACATCAGCGGCGTGTGCAGGGTGCTGGACACCTTGGAGACCACTTCGAAGCCAACAAACACCGCCAGGACAGTGATGGTCAACAGGCTGATCCCGTCCATCAGAGCACCCCTTCCCGCCGGCTGCCGGCTCTGGCCGCGAGCAGTTCGGCGGTGGGCTGGTGCCGCACCGCGCCGTCGTGTGCCAGGCAGGCTCCGGCGAGTACTTCGTCGTCGAAGTCCAATGCCAAAGCGCCGTCCTTGATCACCAGGGCCAGCAGGTTGGCCACGTTTTTGGCATAAAGACGGGATGCGTCGGAGGCCATCGCCGACGGGGCATCCTTCAGGCCCACCAGGGTGACATGGCCGGAGCCGTCCGCGGTGGGGACCGGAATGTCCTGGCCGGGGACAACACCCTCCACGTTGCCGCCGGACTCGGCGGCGAGGTCAACAACCACCGACCCGGGGCGCATGCCCTGCACCATCTCGGTGGTGACCAGCAGTGGTGCGCGCCTGCCGGGGACGGCCGCCGTCGTAATGAGCACGTCCGCCTGCGCCACATGCGGGGCGAGCAACTGCCGCTGCCGCGTGCCGGCGTCTGAGCTGAGCTGGCGTGCATAGCCGCCGGCAGCCTCCGCGGTTTCGAGGTCCAGCCGGATGAAAGTGCCGCCCATCGAGGCCACTTCATCTGCGGAAGCGGGGCGGATGTCGTTGGCGAAGACGCGGGCGCCGAGCCGTTTTGCCGTACCGATGGCCTGCAGGCCGGCCACTCCGGCGCCCAGGACCAGGACCCGTGCCGGCGGCACGGTCCCGGCTGCGGTCATGTACAGCGGAAAGAACCGGGGCAGCCGGATGGCGGCTTCCAGCACGCAGCGGTACCCGGCGACGAGCGCCTGGGAACTGAGGGCATCCATGGACTGGGCGCGGGAGATGCGGGGCACCAGTTCGAGGGCAAAGGCTGTGACGCCGGCGTCCGCGAGGGCCTCCACCGTCGGGAGTTCGGACGACGGCGACCCGAGCCCCGCCGTGACCGCTCCCCTTTTCAGGGACCTCACGGTGTTCGGGTCAAGGGGGCGGACATGGGCCAGGACATCCAGCTGCGCCAGGTCCAGCTCCGGGACCACCTGCGCTCCGGCCTGGTTGTACGCCGTGTCCGCGTGGCCGGCGGCGTCACCCGCGCCCGCCTCGACCAGCACGTCCACGCCCAGCGCCACCAACTGCTTGACCGACTCGGGTGTGGCGGCCACCCGCCGTTCACCCTCCCGGCGTTCCCGCGGTATGCCCAGTTTCACCCGCCGACTCCCATCGCTGCACGAGTGCTTCGCCGCCGCCCCTGTTTCCCCTGGTGGACCAGGGGCTTCGCGGAGCGGCGCTGCTGCACGTAGTTGGCTAGAGTCTATGGCCCGTACCCCTGTGGCGGGAGTGGTGCGGCCGGCTTGGGTGGCAAAGAGTTACTTAGTGGCTGCCCGGCTTCCCTCCCGCTTTCCCTCCCGCCAGGCGGTAGGAGTCCTCCAGCAGTTCCTTGAGCAGCTTCCCGTTGATCCGCTCGAGCCGGACCAGCACCAACTGGGGTGAGCGCTCATGATGGGGCGTCCAGAAGAAAATCTCCGGCTCGGTGCCGGCAAGGGCTTCACGTTCTTCTGTCTTGACCGTGAGGACTCCGGGTTCCCAGATCCTGGCCAGCAGGGTCTTGGCGAACCACGCCGGCTGGCCCCAACTGGGCCGCTCTGAGACCCCGGGCAGTGCCAGGGCAGCTTTTCTGACATCAGCTTCGGTAGCCATGGGCCACAGTCTGCGCTCTGTGTACCGGCCTGCGCAATGAGGCCGGGGTTCGGTGCGCAGGGGCAGTCCCTGCGGACCGAAAGGTTCGCTGGGTGCGCCCTCCCGCGGGCTAAGCCCCTGTTACCTCCGGGCAGTCAGGTCCGCGGAGACGAGTTTCGCCGTCGCCACGATTTCCCGGGCCACCGATGCCAGGTAGGCGTCGGGGTCCGGTTGGGCTGCGACAGTCTGGGCCTGCAGCGAGACGTTGACGGCAGCCACGACCTTTGGGCCGTCATACACGGGGGCCGCCACGGACATCAGGCCCAGTTCCAGTTCCTGGTCCAGCAGGCACCAGCCCTGGGCGCGGACCGTGTCCAGCACTGCGAGCAGCTCTTTGGCAGTGCCGATGGCCCGCGGTGTGAGCGGTTTGATCTCCGCGGCCGCCAGGTATGCCTTCAGGTCCGCGGGCGGCAGGCCGGCCAGGAGCACCCTGCCCATGGACGTGGCATAGGCCGGGAAGCGGGTGCCCACGGTGATGCCCACGTTCATGATCCGCCGCGTGGTTACGCGGGCGATATAGGCGATGTCCGTCCCGTCCAGCACCGCCGCGGACGTTGATTCACCAAGCTTCAGGGACAGCTCCTCCAAGTGCGGCTGCGCCAGCTGCGGCAGCGACAACCCGGACAGGTACGCATACCCGAGCTGGAGCACCTTGGCGGTGAGGGCGAAGGTTTTGCCGTCAGTCCGCACGTAGCCCAGCTCCACCAGGGTGTGCAGGAACCGCCGGGCCGTTGCCCGGGTCAGGTCCGTCCGGGCTGCCACTTCGGTGAGGGTCATGACCGGGTGGTCCGTATCAAACGCGCGGATCACGGCCAGCCCGCGGGCCAGCGACTGGACGTACTGGTCGCTGGCCTGCGGTGCAGCCGGGGTGTCTGTGCGGACGGCGTTGGTCATGGTTACCAATCCTAGGGTGGACTCAGGCAGCTCTGGCGGCCGTGAGCGGGACCGGCACCAGTTCCTGGAGTTCTTCGAAGGTGCAGCCGAAGGTTTCGCGGACGGTGACGCCGTCGGGGCCGGTGAGGAACACGGCTTTGTCGGTGTAGACGCGGGTGACGCAGCCGACGCCGGTGAGCGGGTAGGTGCAGGCGTCCACGATCTTGGAGGCGCCCTGTTTCGTCAGGAGCGTCATCATCACGAACACGTCCTTCGCCCCGGTGGCGAGGTCCATGGCACCGCCGACGGCGGGAATCGCCCCGGGCGCCCCGGTGTGCCAGTTCGCCAGGTCACCGGTAGCGGAGACCTGGAACGCGCCCAACACGCAGATGTCCAGGTGCCCGCCCCGCATCATCGCGAACGAATCAGCATGGTGGAAGTACGAGGCTCCCGGGAGTTCGGTGACCGGGATCTTGCCCGCGTTAATGAGGTCGCCGTCGATTTCGTCCCCTGTGGCCTCCGGGCCCATGCCGAGCATCCCGTTCTCCGTGTGGAGGGTGATGTCCTGGTCCTCGGTGAGGTAGTTGGAGACCAGGGTGGGCTGGCCGATGCCCAGGTTCACAAACGATCCCGGGGCGATGTCCTTGGCCACGAGGCGGGCCAGGTCATCCCGGCCCAGGGGCGTGGCGGAGGTCTGGATGGATGTTTCGTTGGACTGGACGGTCATCTCAGGCCACCTTTTCGCTCGTGCCGGCGGTGCTGTCGGAGGCCGCCACGCGGACAACCGTATTGACGTAGATACCGGGCGTGACCACGTTCTCCGGGTCAAGGGAACCCGTGGGAACGATCTCGGAGACCTGCACGATGGTCTGCTTCGCCGCGGCGGCCATGATGGGACCGAAGTTCCGGGCGGTCTTGCGGTAGACCAGGTTGCCCTTCCCGTCCGCCTTCAGGGCCTTGATCAGTGCAACGTCGGCGTGGATCGGTGTTTCGAACACCTGGCCGCGGCCGTCAATGATCCGGGTTTCCTTGCCCTCGGCCAGCATGGTCCCGTACCCGGTGGGGGTGAAGAACCCGCCGATGCCCGCTCCGGCGGCGCGGATGCGCTCGGCGAGGTTGCCCTGCGGGACGAGTTCGAGTTCGATCTCGCCGGCCTTGTACTTGGCATCAAAGTGCCAGGAATCGGACTGCCGCGGGAAGGAGCAGATCATCTTCTTCACCCGGCCTTCCTTGATCAGCAGGGCAAGGCCCTGGTCGCCCTGCCCGGCGTTGTTGTTCACCACGGTCAGGTCCCTGGCTCCGCATTCGAGCAGCGCGTCGATCAGTTCGAACGGCTGGCCGGCGTTGCCGAACCCGCCGATCATCACCGTGGAACCGTCCTTGATGCCGGCCACGGCATCGGCCACGGTGTCTACAAAATTCAGCATCTCTCTCAGCCCTTCACACCAGCAGTTACGTTTTCGAGCACCACGGCCAGGCCCTGGCCCACGCCGATGCAGATCGCGGCGACGCCCCAGCGCTCCCCGGAGGCCTGCAGGGACCGGGCCAGGGTGCCCAGGATCCGGGTGCCCGATGCACCCAGCGGGTGGCCCATCGCGATCGCCCCGCCGTGCCGGTTCACAATCGAGGCATCGATGTCCCAGGCATTGATGCAGGCCAGCGACTGCGCGGCGAACGCTTCGTTAAGTTCGACAGCGCCCACCTGGTCCCAGCCGATCCCCGCCTTCGCCAGCGCCTTGTTCGCCGCCTCAACCGGGGCGTAGCCGAAGTACTGCGGATCATTGCCGTGCGCGCCGCGCCCGGCAATACGGGCCAAGGGCTCGAGCCCGAGCAGCCCGGCGGCAGCCTCGGACCCCACCCAGGCCGCAGAGGCGCCGTCGGACAGCGGCGACGCGTTGCCGGCGGTGACCGTGCCGCCCACCTCCGCGCCCTCAGGCTCTGAACGGAACACCGTCTTCAGTGCCGCGAGCTTCTCCGCGGTGGAGCCGGGGCGGATGCCCTCGTCCCGGACCAGGTCAGTGCCCGGCACGGGGGCGACGAGGTTGTCGTAGAAGCCCTCGTCCCATGCCGCGGCGGACAGGTTGTGCGAGTTTGCGGCGAACTCATCCTGCGCCTGCCGGGTCACCCCGTACTTCTCGCGGAGCCGCTCGGTGGCCTCGCCCAGGGAAATGGTCCACTCCTTGGGCATCGCCTTGTTCACCAGGCGCCAGCCCAGAGTGGTGGAGGCCAGGGTCATGTCCCCGGCCGGGTACGGCTTCTCCGTCTTGGGCAGCACCCACGGCGCCCGGGACATCGACTCCGCCCCGCCTACAAGCACCACGTCCGCGTCCCCGGCGTTGATCTGGCGCGAGGCAATGATCGCAGCATCCAAAGAGGACCCGCACAGCCGGTTCACCGTGGTCCCCGGAATGGACACCGGCAGCCCGGCCAGCAGGGTGCCCATCCGGGCGATGTTGCGGTTTTCCTCGCCGGCGCCGTTGGCGTTGCCGAACACCACCTCATCAATCCGCTCCGGATCCAGCCCGGGGGCGCGCTTCACGGACTCCCTGATCACGTGCGCGGCAAGGTCGTCCGGGCGCACGGCGGCAAGGCCGGAACCGAACTTGCCGAACGGGGTGCGCACGGCATCGTACACAAAAGCCTGATTCATGATGCTCCTCTTAATTCTGTCTGTGGCCACCCAACTAAGTAGCGCTAAGTGTCGTTTTGGGGGTTCAAAACGACACTTCGCGCTACCTAGTTGGGCTGGGGTTCGTCGGTACGGGTGCTGTCCAGGTCAGTACTGTCCATTTCACGGAACACCTGCTGGGCAGTTTTGAAAGCGGTGTTGGCGGAGGGGACGCCGCAGTAGATGGCGGTCTGGAGCAGGATTTCCTTGATCTCGTCCCTGCTCAGGCCGTTGGTGAGGGCAGCCCGGATGTGCATGGCGAGTTCTTCCCAGTGCCCGTGCGCCACCATCGCGGTGATGGTGACGGCGGACCGCATCTGCCGGGTCAGGCCCGGCCGGGTCCAGATGCCACCCCAGGCGATCCGGGTGATCATGTCCTGGAAGTCCTCGGTGAACCCATCCTTGTTGGCGTTGGCCCGGTCCACGTGCGCGTCGCCAAGGACTTCGCGCCGGACCACCATGCCGCCGTCGTAAACCTCCTGGCTGGTGGCAGCGGGCTGGACCACGCCGTGCCGCTCCGTCCCGCTCACTTGGTCGCCTCCCGCGATTCAGCCCAAGCCAGGAGCCCGCGCATCAGCTCCGCCAGGTGGGCCGGCGCCTCGGCGGGGGCGAGATGGGCCACTCCCTCGAGCGTGACGGCGGTGGCGGTTCCGCCGCCCGCGGTGATCCCCGTGGCGACTTCCTCGGCCATCGACGGCGTGGCCACGCCATCGAACGCCCCGGCAATAACCTGCGTGGGGACACGGATGGTGCCGAGTTCGTCACGGACATCAAAGGCCGCCAGCGCCTCGCAGCAGAAGGCGTAGCTGAAGCGGTCGGCGTCGCGCAGGGCATGCAGGAGCCTGCTGCTCAGCTCAGGCTCACGGTCCATAAAACCAGGGGCGAACCAGCGCTCGGCCGAGCCCTGGATCATCACCGGTGTGCCCTGGTTGCGGACCGTTTCGGCGCGTTCCAGCCAGCCCTCAGCGGTGCCGATCTTGGCTCCGCTGTTCTGGACGGACAGGCTCTTGAGCCGCTCCCCGTGCTGGATCCCGAGCTGCAGGCCGGTGGCGCCGCCCAGGGAGACCCCCGCGTAGTGGAACGCCTCTCCCGGGGCGATGGAATCGACCAGGTCCACCACCGCATCAGCCAGCGCCGGAACGTCAAACGTTTCCGTCGCCGCGGGCGAGACGCCGTGGCCCGGCAGGTCCCAGGCCACCACGTCGTAGTCGGTCCCCAACAGCGACGCAGCCCTGTTCCACAGGATCGAGGAGGTGCCCAGGGACGGGCCCACCACCAACAGGGGGTGGTCGCCCAGGGGCCGCTGGGGTGACAGCAGCGCTGCCTTCAGGACTGGTTTAGCCACGGGAAGCTCCATTCGCATCGGTGTGGGCAGGTGAATTGGCAAAGTCCGGGTACGCGGCCAGGATCCGCCGCGAGATCTCCGCGGCCTCGCCGAGGTAGCTGGCCGGGTTGAGGAGTTCCTCCAGCCGGACGTCCGGCAGGACCGACGCCTGAACGGCCTCACGGAGCAGCTTGCGGTAGGTGGCAGCCTGCTCCGCCGGCTGTGCCTGGAGGGTCTGATCCACCACGCCCTGGAGCTGCTGCTTGCCGTTGAGCCCGTCCTTGTCCTCAAGCAGAGGGGCCACCACGGCCCCGACGCCCTCGGCCAGCAGCAGCGGACCGGCCAGGTCCAGGTTGCGGCGCATGCCGTCCGGGAAAACCTGCAGCCCCTCGGCAAGCTCCCGGACGTGGCCGGCAGCGCCGAGTGCCAGGGCCAGGAGTTGCCGGAGCGCAGGCCACTCGGTGTGCCAGGCTCCGTCCGGCCGTTCGTCGTTGAAGTTGGCGGCCGCCAGGTGCAGCTGGGCTGCCAGGGCCGGAGCCTGGAGCGCGGCGCTGCGGACCAGCACGGACAGCACCGGGTTCTGCTTCTGCGGCATCGCCGAGGAAACCCCCCTGCCCGCGGCCCGCGGCTCGGCCAGTTCGCCCACCTCGGGCCGGCTCAGGAACAGAACGTCTGCAGCAATCTTGCCGAAGGCATCCAGCACCGAAGCCAAGGCATGGCCCAGTGACGTAATGGTCAGCCGGTTGGTGTGCCACGGCGCCGGTGCAGGGGCGAGCCCCAGCTGGGACGCGAGGGCATCAGCCAGGCCAAACGGAGTAGAGGAAGAACCGGACGTCAGGACAGTGCCGGCGGCCAGCGTTCCGGCCGCACCGCCGAACTGGACCGGGAACTGCAGCGTTTCAAGTTGCCGGCCCGCAGCCCCGACGCCGTGGAACCACTGGGCGGCGCGCAGGCCGAACGTGAGCGGCAGCGAATGCTGGGTCAGGCTCCTGCCCACGCACAGCGTGTCCGCATGCTGCTCCGCCAAGGCGGCGAGCGCCGCGGTGGTGCGTTTCAGGTCGGACAGGAGCGCCTCGACGGTATTGCGGGCCAGCAGCATGAGTGCGGTGTCCAGGACGTCCTGGCTGGTCAGCGAGGTGTGCACCGCTTTTCCGGCTCCGGCATTGCCGGTGTCCAGCGCTGCCACCTCCTTGCGCAGGCTGGCCAGCAGCGGGATCACCGGGTTGCCGCCGCCCTGGGCACGGCGGGCGATGTCCGCAGGATCGTAGCGGCCCGCTTCAGCGGCGGAGGCGACGACGGCGGCCGCACCGGCAGGTGCCAGGCCCGCCTTTTCGAGCACGGCAGCCCAGCCGGACTCGACGGCGAGGATTGCCGCCAGTACCGCACGGTCCCCCGTTAGCGCGCCGACAAGCGGCGACGCCGAGACAGGGCTGAGCAGGCCGGCGGCGCCGTCGGACCCCACACTGCGGGCCCCGAAGGATCCGCCCGCTGAACTGGCCGCGTCAGTCACTGGAAGTCCAGGAAGACTGTCTCGCCCTCACCCTGAAGGCGGATGTCAAAGGTCAGGCCGCCGTCGGGATCGCGCCGGGCGATGAGCGTTGTGCGGCGCTCGGGCTCCAGCGAGGTGAGCAGCGGATCGTTGGCCAGCGCCTCGGTGTCCTCCGGCAGGTAGATCCGGGTAAACAGGCGGTTGGTCAGGCCGCGGGCAAAGATGGCCACGGAGATGAACGCCGCCGCGCCGGGCTTGGTGGGACCCGGATTCACGGTGGTGAAGGTGTACACGCCGGAGTTGCCCACGGCGCCGCGGCCCCAGCCGGTGAAGGTGTACCCGTCGCGGACCAGGGAACCCGTCTTCTGGACGATCCTGCCCTCGGAGTCGGGCTGCCAGATTTCCAGGATGGCATCCGGGATGGCCTGGCCGGATCCGTCGTACACGGTGCCCTGCAGGCGGATGGAGCCGGGCGAGCCGGGCGCGAGGAGTTCGTTGTCCTTTTCGTACGGCAGGGCGTAGCCGTAGAACGGGCCCACGGTCTGGCCGGGGGTGGGTACTAGTTTGGTGCTCATCTTCTACTCCTCGTCTCCGTCGGCGCCCAGCGCCTCGTTTTCCGTCCAGGTCCGCTTGGGACCGGTCAGGACGATGTCCCAGTTGTAGCCCAGCGCCCATTCGGGTTCGGTGAGGCTGTGGTCGTAGTTGGCCACGAGCCGGTCGCGGGCGTCCTGGTCCACGATGGTCTGGTAGATGGGGTCCAGCGGGAAGAGCTGGTCGCCGGGGAAGTACATCTGGGTGATGATGCGCTGGGTAAACTCGGTGCCGAACAGCGAGAAGTGGATGTGCGCCGGGCGCCACGCGTTCAGGTGGTTCTTCCACGGGTAGGCGCCGGGCTTGATGGTGGTGAACCGGTACGAGCCGTCCGGGCCGGTGATGCAGCGGCCGATGCCCGTGAAGTTGGGGTCGATCGGGGCCGGGTGCTGGTCGCGTTTGTGGATGTAGCGGCCAGAGGCGTTGGCCTGCCAGATCTCCACGAGCTGCCCGGCCACCGGGCGGCCGTTGCCGTCCAGGACCTTGCCGGCCACGATGATCCGCTCGCCCTGGGGCTCACCGTTGTGCTGGATGGTCAGGTCCGATTCCAGGGCGTGCACGTCCTGGTGCCCGAACGCCGGGGAGTACAGCTCGATGGTTTCCGGGTCCGCGTGGTGCAGGCTCTTGGTGGGGTGGCGCAGGATGCTGCTGCGGTACGGCGGGTAGTCCAGCCGCGGCTGGGTCTCAGGCTCGGCACCATCCTTGAGGGCCCTGGCATAGGCGTCGCCGATCGCGTTGATCTCGGCACTGAGGTCGGCTTGGGTTTCGATGGCACGGTCCAAGGGAAGGTGCGCTGCTTTCGGCTCGGCGGGCGGCACAAGCTCTTCCGATTCCAGCTCGGCATTGATGTCTTCCGGCACGGCTGGCTCCTTTCGTAGGGCGGGTTGGGTGTGGTGTCAGGGGCGTTGGAGCGAGTCGTACTGGACGGCGTGGCGGACCGGAGCGTTGGGCGCTCCGTAGCCGTCATAGTTGCCGCGGCGTTCCACCATTTCAAAGAACACACTGCCAACGGTGGCGGTGTAGAAATGGAGGAATTCCCCGCTGGCGTCCCGGTCGTACAGGAGGTTCAGCTCCTGGAGGGTGGCCAGGAATCCCGGTTCAAGGTCGAAGCGGGCGTCCAGGTCCTCGTAGTAATTGGCGGGAATCTGCAGGAATTCCAGGCCGCGGTCCCGGGCGGACCGGGCAGTGGAAACAAGGTCGTCCACAGCGAACGCGATGTGTTCCTGGTAGGTCTTGCGCGCCTGCCGGGCCGGCGACTGCTGCACGGGTGCTTGCTGCACCGGGGCGAGGTTCAGGACCAGCCGCACCGCGCCGTCGGACGTCTGCATGACCTGCGAGCGCACCAGGCCGCTGGGGCTCGGAACTTCCGCGAACGGCTGCGGTTCCAGGGCCAGGGCGCTGGTGTAGAAGAGGACGGCCTCATCGAAGTGCTGCCACGGCTGGGCCAGGTTTACGTGGTCGATCACCGCGCTGGCTCCCGCGGACGGGTGTTCCAGCCCTTCCCCGAACTCGTGCGTCCATGCGGCGGTGCCGTCGGGGCTGCCTTGGCACAGGAAGATCTCGGTGGAGTCCGGGGCGGAGATGCCCTGGAACACTTCCTCGTCGGCCTGGACCTTGCGGGCCACCACCGGGGCCTTGAGCTGCTGGGCCCGGGCAGAGGCAATAACGGGCGAATCGACGTCGAACCCCAAGGCTGCGATGGCCGGCTCGGCGTGCTGTGCGGCCTGCTCGTTGATGATCACCCGCGCCTGCCCCATGGTCCACAGCTGGACGTCCTTGGTGCGGTGCCGGCCTTCGAAGGCGAAGCCGAGCTGGCCCAGGAGCTTCTCCAGCTGGGCGGTATCGTCCGCTTTCACCTCGGCAAAATTGAAGCCTGCGGGTTCGTTCACCTTGGGCAGCGTGGCCAGTTCCATGGGATAACGACGGCGGAGGGCGGCGCCGTTGCCCGGCGCCCCTTCGGTGCCTAGCCATTTGGCGCTCTGTTCCTCAAGCCAGATCAGCGATCGCATCGCGTCCACGGCGGTGCGCTCGACGTCGGACTGGCGGAAGACGTCATTGAAGACTTCCAGGGACACCGGGCCGGTGTAGCCGGCGCGGACCACGTGGCCCATGAACTTGGCGAGCTCGAACTGGCCCTCGCCGGGGAACACGCGGTAGTGGCGGCTCCAGGACAGCACGTCCATGGAAAGTTTGGGGGCGTCGGCCACCTGGACAAAAAAGATCTTGTCCGCGTTGATCTTCTCGATCGGCGCGGTGTCCCAGTCGCGGGAGAGGATGTGGAAGGAGTCCAGGCAGGTACCGAAATTGGGGTGGTCCACCATCTCCACCAGGCGGTAGGCGTGCTCGTAGTCGTTGACGTATTTGCCCCAGGCGAGGGCCTCGTACGCAACCTTGACGCCGTGGTCCCCGGCCAGCTCCGCGAGTTCGGAGAGCTGTTCGGCGCGGAGGCCGTCGTCATTTATGGTGGCGGTGGCAACGTTTGAGCAGACCAGGATGGTGTCCATACCCAGCCGGGACATCAGCTTGAACTTCGCCTCGGCGCGGCGGAGGTTGGCCTTCAGCAGGTCCGGCGTGACGCCGTCGAAATCCCGGAAGGGCTGGTAAAGGTCCAGGCCCAGGCCGAGGTCGGCGGCCATGGTGCGCACATCCTCGGGGCTCAGCGGCGAGGTGACCAAGTCCTGCTCGAAGATCTCGATGCCGTCGAACCCGGCGATGGCGCAGGCCTGCATCTTTTCCTTGAGCGTGCCGGACAGGCAGACTGTGGCGATTCCGGTGCGCATCAGGCGGCCACCTCTTCGGCCGCCACAAGCTCCAGGAAGTGGCTGCGCATCCGGTCCGGGTCCGCTTCCAGGCCCGTGAAGATGCGGAAGGCGTCCGCGGCCTGGCCCACTGCCATCCGGCCGCCGTCAAGAACCTCGCAGCCCTTTGCCCGGGCGCCCCGGACCAGCTCGGTATCGATGGGGCGGTAGACGATGTCCGCCACCCAGTGGCGGGACTCAAGCAGGTCCAGGTCCAGCGGGAGCCCGGGATGGGCGGCCATGCCCACGGGAGTGCAGTGCACCAGTCCGTCGGCCAGGGGCATCAGCTGCGGCAGCTCCGTCGTCCTGCGTGCCGTCACGGTGCTGTCCGGGAAGAACCCGGCCAGCTCGGCGGCGCGGGTGGCGCCGCGGGCGGCGTCCATGTCCACCAGGTCCAGGTGGCGGACCCCGGCGGTTAGCAGGGCGTAGGCGACAGCCGAGCCGGCACCGCCGGCACCCAGCTGGACTACGTGGTCCAGGTTCGCGCCCGGAAGTCCGGCGGCGAGGGCGCCGGCGAAGCCGGAAAAGTCGGTGTTGTGGCCGATGAACCGGCCGTCCTCGATCACCACGGTGTTGACCGCACCCAGCCGCAGGGCGTCCGGGGACACCTCATCCAGGTGCTGCAGGACCAGCTGCTTGCAGGGGTGGGTGATGTTCAGGCCGTTGAAGCCAAGGCTGCGGGCGCTCTGGAGCAGCTGGCCCACGGATTCGCCGGGAAGGCCAAGCTCCAGCAGGTCGATGGGCCGGTACAGGTAGCGCAGGCCCTGCACGTCCCCTTCGCGTTCGTGCATGGGCGGAGTGAGTGATGGCATCACGCCATCGCCGACCAGTCCCACCAGGTAGGACTCAGTTCGATTGCTCATCCGTGCAGCTCCTTTGATACGGCACCGGGCAGCTTCCTTGCGGAGGGTGCGCTGCCGGGGTGATGGAAATTACGGTACATCATTTGTTCACTTTCCGCACTGCTGTTCTACATACGAACAAAACAAAGTTGCGGCTAGCGCTGGGGCAGGCGGGCAGCAAGCTCGGCCGCCGCTTCCTGAAGCAGTGGCACGTGCGCCTCCAGCCCGTCCAAGCTGAGGCGGAAGACCGGGACCGCAGTGGCCAGGGAAGCGAACGCGTGCCCCTGGCTGTTGAGCAGCGGAACGGCGACGGCCCGCATGCCCGCCTCGTTCTCCTCGTCCATCACGGCAAATCCGCGGCGGCGGACCAGCTCAATTTCGGCACGGAAGGCATCCCGGTCCGTGATGGACTTTTCCGTGAGGGGCTCCAGCGGAAGCTCTGCCAGCAGCTTTTCCCGCTCGGCGTCCTCCGCAAACGCCACCAGCGCCTTGCCGACGGCGGTGGTGGAGAGCGAGCCCAGATGGCCCGGATCGCTGGTCACCCGGAACATCTGCGGGCCGTCCACCTTGTTCACGGTGAGGTGGTGATGGCCGTCCCGGACGCTGAGGATGGTGGCCTCCCCCGTCTGCTCGGTCACCCGCCGCAGGACAGGCAGGGCGGTTCCGGCGAAGCCGTGATGGTTGGAAACGCGCTGACCCAACTGGAAGATCCGCAGGCCCAGGTGGTAGCGGCGGCCATCCGGCTCGTAGTCCACAAAGCCGTCCCGCGTCAGGGAGCCGAGGAGGCGGTACGTGGTGCTGAAAGGCAGCTGGGCCCGGCGGGAGATCTCCGCAGCACTCGCGCCGCGGGGTTCATCGCCCAGGAGGACCAGCAGGCCGAGGGCCTTGCCCACCATGTCCGTGCGGTCAGCTGATCGGCCCGCTTTGGCCGGACTTTCGTCAGCGGCAACATCATCGGGCGCTGTGGTTTGGTTCACACTCATACTTCGATGTTGCCACATTGTGAGAGCTATTGCTACTAGATGAATATTTTGTTGACAAGTGACTGCCCTCACAGCCATCATTGCTGTATCGCACAAGTAGCTCCCACCATGTGGCTACTGTCCGGGTTCTCCCGCAACTGCAGCCGTACAGCGCCACGCCTTGACCCAGGCCTCGCCGGCTGAAGCCCCCGATCCATCCGCGACAAAGTCGTCACATCAAAAGGAACTCCATGAGCCAGATACTTCCGTCCGCTGAGCCAGGCATTGTTGCCCCGGCCGGGACGCCGAAGAAGGCAGCCCTCGCAAGCTTCCTGGGCAGCGCCGTCGAATACTACGACTTCTTCATCTTCGGTTCCGCCGCCGCCCTGATCTTTCCCACGGTCTTCTTCCCGAATGCTGACGCGAATGCGGCCATCATGTCCTTCGCCACCTTCGGCTTCGCCTACGTAGCACGCCCGGTGGGTGCCGTCATCCTGGGCCACTTCGGCGACAGGGTGGGCCGGCGGAAGGTCCTGATGTTCACCCTCCTCCTGATGGGCGCTTCCACCTTCGTGATCGGCTGCCTGCCGGACTTCAACACCGTCGGCTGGTGGGCTCCGGCCCTGCTGGTCCTCGCCCGGCTCTGCCAGGGCCTGTCCGCAGCCGGCGAGCAGGCCGGAGCCTCCTCCATGACACTGGAACACGCCCCGGACAACCGCCGCTCCTTCTTTACGTCCTGGACCCTCACCGGCACCCAGGGCGGCCAGATCCTCGCCGCCCTCGTCTTCATCCCCGTCCTGGCCCTCCCGGACGAGATCAAGTACGGCATCGGCTGGCGCATCCCCTTCTGGTTGAGCGCCGTTGTGGTGATCGTCGCGTTCTTTATCCGCCGCACACTGCATGAGCCGCCGGCGTTCGAGGAAGCCCAGAAGACCGCCCAGATCTCCAAGCTCCCGGTCGCCGATCTGCTCAAGGGCCACTGGCGCGATGTCCTCCGCGTGATCTGCTGCGCCTTCATCGCCGCAGTCTCCACAGTGTTCGGGACCCTCGCCATCAGCTACGCCAAGACCGTTGCCGGCGTGGACGGCACCACCACCCTCTGGCTTGTGGTGGCCGCCAACGTGGTGGCCCTGGGCACCCAGCCCCTGTTCGGCATGCTGGCAGACAAGATCGGCCGCAAGCCCGTCTACATCTACGGCGCCCTGGCCAGCGCAGCCCTGACGCCTCTGTTCCTGCTGAGCCTGGAATCCGGCAGCGTGCCGCTGATGTTCCTGGCCGCCATTGGCTTCTTCTCCTGCGGTTACGCCGCCTCCAACGCCGTCTGGCCGTCCTTCTATGCCGAGATGTTCAGCACCAAGGTCCGCTTCTCCGGCCTGGCCATCGGCACCCAGCTGGGCTTCCTGATGGCAGGGTTCGCACCCGCCATCGTGGCCGCCATGGGCGGCATCAAGCCCGGCGGCTGGGTCCAGATCAGCATCTTCACTGCCGTCATCTGCGTGGTGGCCGCCGTTTCCGCACTGACCGCCAAGGAATCCTTCAAGATCCCCACCAAGCAGCTCGGCCTGAAGTAGCCTTTCTGCTCGCCCGGACGCCATTCCAGCCCGGTTTTTAGACCGGAAAGCCCGCCATTCCCCCAAATGGCGGGCTTTCCTTTTCATAAACCGGGCTGTTCTGGCACCGAGGGCCCCTCCAAGCTGAACGGCAGAGTCACCAATTCACGCTTTCGCGGAAGGGAAGGCTACCCTAAGTCCGTCCCCTTTTTATTCCTGCCCTTCCCCGCGGCAGCCCTGCTAGGCGGTTACCTGTGCGCTCCTCCCTCCGTCCCCGCGTCCTTCTGGCCGCGGCCGCTGCCCTCACCCTGACCGGCTGCGGTTTCAGCGGCACCCAGACCCAGGCCTCCCAGCCCAGCGCAAGTGCTGACACCGGCCAGCGGATCGTGGTGGACAATTTCCGCGCACCGGTGGCGAACTGGGCGATTGAGTCCGACGCTGCGTACATCCTGTCCCTCTCCGGGTGCCTGGAAACGCTCACCACCTTCAACCAGGCCGAGGGCAAGGTCCTGCCGTCCCTGGCCACCGAGTGGAAGCAGACCTCACCCCTGGACTGGGATTTCAGCGTCCGACAGGGCGTCAAGTTCCAGGACGGCACCGACCTCACCGCCGAGTCCGTGGTGTCGGCGCTCAACCACGTCCTCGACGCGAAGGTTCCGGCGCGCGCCTTCAACCGCACCATGATCAGCAGTGTCACCGCAGTGGACGGCCAGACTGTTCGGGTCAGCACCCCGGCCGAAAACCCGCTGGTGCCCTACCGGTTGGCCAGCGTTAACACCGGCATCCTGGCGCCGGCCGCCTACAATGCTGAAGGCCTGGATCCGTTCGGGCATTGCACCGGGCCTTTCACTCCCGTCTCGGAGAAGGCAAAGCAGTCCCTCACCCTGGACCGCAACGAAAACTACTGGGGCGGCGACGTACAACTTGCCGGCGCCGAGGTCCGCTTCATCACCAACGGCCCCACACGTGCCGCCCAGGTGCAGACGGGCGAGTCGGACATCTCACTGTCCATCCCCGTCGCCAGCCTCGCGGCACTGAAAGCGGACAAGGGCGTCTCCGTCCTGGGTGCCGATTCGCCCCGCACTGCCACGATGTACATGAACAACGGCCGCGCCCCGCTGGACAAAGTGGAGGTCCGCAAGGCAATCCGGGAAGCCCTGGACCTCGATGCCCTGGCCGCGAGCGTCTACGAGGGCGCGGCCCTGCCTGCCACCGGACCGTTCGCGCCGTCCGAGCCCTGGGCCGGCGGGAAGCAGGACAAGCAGCAACAGGACATCGAGGAAGCCCGCAAGCTGCTCGCCAGTGCCGGCTACACGGCGGACCGGCCCCTCGAGATCATTGCCATCGTGGAGCGCGCCGAATTTGCGGACGTCGCCGCCGTTGTGCAGGAGAACCTGAAGAACATCGGCATCCCGGTGACCATCACCTCCAAGGAATACGCCTCGGCGGAGCCGGATGTCCTGGCCGGGAACTACGACATGCTGCTCAGCCAGCGGAACCGGCTGATCGACATCGCCGACCCCATCGGCTTCCTCACCGCTGACTACACCTGTAAAGGCACCTACAACCTGAGCCACTTCTGCGACCCGGAGTACGACCGGATCATCGCTGACGCCGCCAAGACCGTGGACACCACCGAGCGCTACAAGCTGTACGCCAAGGCCGGCCAGATCCTGCAGGACAAGGCCGTCAACGCCTGGCTGGTGAACGAGCAGGCCACGGACGCGATCCGCACCAACGTCCTTGGCTACGTCCAGGACCCGCTGTCCCGCTATGTCTTGACGGCGAAGACCGCCAAGGCCGCGTCCTAGTTCCCGAAGCCCGCCGCGAATGCTGCAGTTCATCACCAAACGGACGGCCACCCTGGTGGCCGCTGTTGTGGTGTCCTCCTTTGCGGTCTTCCTGATCCCCTACTTCACGCCCGGGGATCCGGTGCGCAAGATTATCCGCTCACGCGTGGCGGGCGATGCCATTGATGACGCTTCCGTTCAGGGCCTCAGCGAGAGCCTCGGCCTGAACGATCCCCTGGCCGTCCAGTACCTCCGGTGGCTCGGGGATTTCCTCAGCGGCGACATGGGCCTGTCCTTCGCCAGCCGCACACCAGTGGTGGAGCAGGTGCTGCCGGCGCTGTCCGTCACATTCAGCCTGGTGGACATGGCACTGGTCCTGGCCGCCGCCGTGTCACTCCCGCTGGGAATCATTTCCGGATTGCGTCCCGGGAGCGGCGCGGACAAGGCCATCACAGCGGTGACGCAGGCCCTGATCGCCATGCCGGAATACTGGGTGGCTCCGGTGCTGGTTTTGGTGTTCGCGCTGAAACTGTCAGTCCTGCCCACAGCCGGCTGGAACGACCTCTCCTCCGCGGTGCTGCCGGCCCTGACCCTCGCGCTGCGGCCCATCAGCTTCTTCACCTCGGCGGTCCGCGCCGGGATCGTCGATGCGGCAGCGGCAGAGCACGTGCCGGCGGCGAGGGCCCGGGGCCTGAGCCACGGTCAGGCGATCCTCCGCCACGTGGTGCCGAACGGCCTGGTGCCCTTGTCCACCCTGTTCGCGGTGTGGTTCGCCGGCCTGCTCGGCGGATCGGTCATTGTGGAGGTCATTTTTGCCGTACCGGGGATGGGCAGGCTGCTTTTCGACGCCGTTGTGAACAGCGATATCCCGTTGGCCCAGGGCGGCGTGGTGGTTGTGGTGGCCCTCGCCGTCGGGGTGACCACCCTGGCGGACTTCGTCCACCGTTTCCTCAGCCGTACGGTGGGAGGAACCCTTGCCTAGCCGGTTTACCGTCTCCACGGTGGCCGCCGCCGTCCTGGCCATTATTGTGCTGGCTGTGCTGCTGGCGCCATGGATCTCGCCCTATCCCCCGGCCGAGCAGAGCCTGGCCGAGCGCCTGGCCGGGCCATCGGCAAAGCACTGGCTGGGAACGGACAACCTGGGCCGGGACACCCTCAGCAGGATCCTCGAAGGCGGCCAGTTCTCCATGTCCGTGGCGGCGCTGGCCACGGTGCTGACCTGCCTGCTCGGCGTGGCCATCGGGATCCTGAGCGCGCGCCGAAGGGGCTGGGTGGATGAATTCCTGACCCGCACCAACGACGTCCTGCTGGCCCTGCCGGAAATGGTGGTAGCCCTGTTCATCGTGGCGGCGCTGGGCACGGGCTTTGGGCCGCTGCTGCTCGCCCTGACAGTGACAGGCTGGACACCCTTCGCCCGCCTGGCCCGAACCCTCGCGTACGACGTCTCAACCCGGGGCTTTGTGGAGGCCGCCCGCGTGGTGGGCTGCCCGCCGTCGTTCATTATCTTCCGGCACCTGCTGCCCCACCTCGCGGCACCGATCCTGGGGCAGGCAACCCTGCGCTTCGGGCACCTGCTCATCAGCGTGGGCGCCCTCTCCTACCTGGGGTTGGGCGTCCAGCCGCCGCAGTCGGACTGGGGTTCCATGCTGGCGGCCGCGCAGCCCTTCGCGGACCGGGCACCGATGGGGATCCTCGCGCCGGGCCTGGTGATTTTTGTCGTGGCGCTCTGCGTCACCCTGATCGGCCAGCGCGCGGCGCACATGGCCGAGGCACCTTTGCTGCTGCCCCTGGCGGCGGAAAAATGAGCCCGCTGAACCCGGGGCTGGTCCTGGAGGGGCTGGAGGTGGGCCATCAAGGGCCCGACGGCGGGACTTCCCGCAGGCCCCTGCTCTCCGATGTCTCCCTGTCCGTGCAGCCCGGCGAGTTCGTTGCGCTGGTAGGCAGTTCCGGTTCGGGCAAGACACTGACGGCGATGTCCTGCCTGCGGCTTCTGCCCGCGGGCCTGGGCATCACCGGCGGTTCCATCCGGCTCGGCGGCCTCGACCTGACCCGCGCGTCAGAACAGGAACTGAACTCCGTTCGCGGCGGCAGGCTGGGGATGCTGTTCCAGCAGCCCAAACGGATGTTCAACCCGAACCGGACCATCGGGCAGCACCTCAAGGAACCCCTCCGCCTGCATGCCGGCCTGCGGGGCGCCATGGCACGGAGCAAGGCCGTGGAACTGCTCGACGAAGTGGGCTTCGCAGATCCGGCCAAGGGCGCCCGGGCCTATCCGCACCAGCTCTCCGGAGGCATGGCCCAACGCGCCATGACGGCCCTGGCGCTGGCAGGCCAGCCTGGGATGCTGCTGGCGGATGAGCCGACGTCGGCGCTGGACAAGGTGCTCGAACGCCAGATCCTGCAGCTGCTGGACAGGGAACGCCGGGAACGCGGCCTGGGCATCCTGTACATCACGCACAACATCGCGTCCGTGGCCGCCTACGCGGACCGGGTGCTGGTGATGAACGCCGGCAGCATTGTGGAGGCCGGTCCTGCCGGTGACGTGCTCACGCGGCCCCAAACCTCCTACACCCGTGAGCTGCTGGCCGCCGCACGGCTGGCGCCCGAGTCCCGCCGCCGTCCGCCGTCTACCGAACGGGACGTCCTGGTGCTGGACAGCGTGGGCAAGCACTTCGGGCCGCGGCGGAAACAGGGCCATACCGCGCTGCAGGACGTCTCGCTGACCCTGCGGCGCGGCGAGATCCTGGGCGTGCTGGGCCAGTCGGGCTCAGGCAAAAGCACCCTGGCCAAGGCCATCGTCGGTCTGGAAACCGCCAGCACTGGATCCATTACCCGGCACCTGGACCCAACCGGCGCCCGGCAGGCCACCGCCGTCCAACTGGTGTTCCAGGAACCGCACGGCGCCTTTGACCCGCGGATGACCCTGCGCACCAGCCTGCAGGCACCGCTGCGCCCCCGCCGCGACCTGTCGCCGGAAGAGCGCGATGAGCGGATCGCCGCCGCGATGGCCGAGGTGGAACTGGACGCGGCGCTCCTGGACAAGCGGCCGGGCCAGTGCTCCGGCGGGCAGCTGCAGCGGGCCACCATTGCCCGTGCCCTGCTGCTGGAACCCCAGGTCCTGATCTGCGACGAGGCCACGTCCGCCCTGGATGCGTTGACCCAGCGCACCATCCTGAACCTCCTGCTGCGGCTGCAACGGGAACACAACCTCTCCCTGATCGTCATCTCACACGACATGGATGTGGTCCGGTACATGTGCGACCGCGTGGCTGTCCTGCTTGAGGGCGAAGTGGTGGAAGTGGCTGAAACGAAAGACTTCTTCGCGGCGCCGCGGCACCCGCACAGCCAGGCGCTGGTGGAAGCCTCGATCCCCTGCCGTGCGGACGGGCTGTGGAGTGTCCTGGACGCTACGGCCGTCCGGTCTCCAGCACCGAGGCAAGGTCAAAGCTGACCGGTTCCTCCAGCTGCTCATAGGTGCACGATTCCGGCTCCCGGTCCGGCCGCCAGCGGTTGAACTGCGCGGTGTGCCGGAACCTGTCGCCTTCCATGTGGTCGTACCGGACCTCCACCACCAGCTCCGGGCGCAGCGGCACAAAGGACAGGTCCTTGCCGGCGCTCCAGCGGCTGCCTTCGGCGTTGCGCGGAGTCCGCTCACCATCCTCCTGCTTTGCCCAGGCCCACGGGTGGTTATCAAAGTCGGTGACCAGCGGCTGAAGCTGTTCGAACAGCTCCTGGCGGCGCTTCATGGGGAAGGCGCCGATCACGCCCACGCTGGCCAGGCCGCCGTCGTCCTTGTACAAGCCGAGCAGCAGCGAGCCGATGGCATCCGGCCCGCTCTTGTGCAGGCGGTAGCCGGCCACCACGCAGTCGGCGGTGCGCTCATGCTTGGTCTTGAACATCACCCGCTTGTCCGGCTCATACCGTCCGTCCAGGCGCTTGGCCACGATCCCGTCCAGCCCCGCGCCTTCAAACTGCTCAAACCACTGGCTGGCAGTGTCCTTGTCCGTGGTGGCCGCCGTGAGGTGGATGGGGGCTTTGCTGGCGGCGAGCGCCTTCTCGAGTGCAGCCCGCCGGTCCGTGAAGGGCCGGCCCGTGTAGTCGTCCTCGCCCAGGGCCAGCAGGTCAAACGCCACGAACGAGGCCGGAGTCTGCGCCGCCAGCAGCTTCACCCGGCTGGCGGCGGGATGGATCCGCTGCTGGAGGGCGTCGAAATCCAGCCGGTCGCCCGAGGTTCCGATCAGGATGATCTCACCGTCCACCACGCACCGCGGCGGCAGGTTCTCCTTCAGCGCCTCCACGAGCTCGGGGAAGTAGCGGGTCATGGGCTTTTCGTTGCGGCTGCCGATCTCCAGCTCGTCGCCGTCGCGGAAGATGATGGACCGGAACCCGTCCCATTTGGGCTCGTAGCTGAGGTCTCCTTCAGGGATGCCGCTGACGGCCTTGGCGAGCATGGGCGGGACGGGTGGCATCACGGGAAGTTCCATGCTGCCCATTCTTGCCCGGCAACCTGCCCCGGCGGAAGACTGCCGCTGGTAGAAGACCAGGGCTACGCTGCCAGCAGCCAAACGATGAGGATCAGCGCCGGGGCGGCCGCCGCCGTCGAGAGAAGGATGGTTTCCCTGGCCACCGCAACCCCGCGCCCGTACTTGCCGGCGAACAGGAACACGTTCTGGGCCGAGGGCAGCGCCGCCATCAGCACCACGCCCAGGAGCATGTGGGGCTCCAGGTCGAACAGGAAACGTCCGACGACGAACGCCACCAGCGGCATCACCGCCGACTTCAGCGCGGTGGCGGTAAGGATTTCCGCCGTGTGCCCACCGCTTTGCAGCATCCGGCTCCCGTGCAGGGACATGCCGAACGCCAGCAGGACCACCGGGACAGCCGCCCCGCCCAGCAGTACCAGCGGTGCCATCACCGGATCAGGAAGTTTCACGTTCAGCGCGGCCAGGACCACGCCCAGCAGGGATGCAATGATCATGGGGTTACGGAAGGGCTGCGTGAGCAGCAGTCGCGGCGAGAACCGCCCGGCTTCGGAGAGGTCCAGCAGGGTGAGGACCAGCGGGGCGAACAGGAGCAGCTGGACCAGCAGGACGGGGGCCACCGGGGTTGCATCGCCCAAGGCGTACAACGTGATGGGGATGCCGATGTTGTTGGCGTTGACGTAGGAACTGGCCATGGCCCCGATGGCCGTCTCGGCAAGCGGCCGGCGGAACCACAGGCGGCTGGCCGCGACGTACAGCAGGGCCGTGGCGGCTGCCGTGATCAGGGCCAGCGGAACGTAGGCGGAAAACACCACGGTGAGGTCCGAGTCCAGGACCACCGTAAAAAGCAGCACCGGATTGGTGATGAAGAAGGCCGTGCGGGTCAGCGCCGAGACAGTGGGCTCCCCGCCCAGCCCGCACCGCGCGGCAATGTAGCCCACTGCAATCACGACGCCGATCACCGCCAGCCCGATCAGCACACCGCCCACAAGTGGTACTTCCTTCCGCGTCCGCCTGCGCAGGCTCACGCCGAGCGCAGTGTTACAAGTTACAAACTTATCCGACAAGTGCCGGCCTGCCGTCAACAGCCCCGCCGCGGGGCTTGCCACCGGAGGGAAGCCCTCGACACAGCCCACGCCGGACAGGTAGAGATTAACGATGGTTACTGTCGGCTTCCACGCCTCCCACGAACAGATCAGCCCAGGCCAGCTGCTCAAGGACGTCCAGCACGCGGAACGCGCCGGCTTTGATGCGGCCATGTGCTCGGACCACTTCGAGCCGTGGAGTGCGCGGCAGGGACACTCCGGCTTCGCCTGGTCCTGGCTGGGAGCCGCGCTGGCCACCACCGGTCTTCGGTTCGGCGTGGTGACGGCGCCCGGCCAGCGGTACCACCCGGCCATCATCGCCCACGCGTCCGCCACCCTGGCCAGCATGTTCCCGGGCCGCTTCTGGTTCGCCCCGGGCAGCGGCGAGAACATGAACGAGCACATCACCGGTGACGGCTGGCCGGCCAAGGACGTGCGCCAGCGCCGGCTGGAGGAGTGTGTGGAGGTGATCCGGCGGCTGCACCGCGGCGAGGAGGTCACCCACCGCGGCCTGGTGACAGTGGAGCAGGCACGGATCTGGGACGTCCCGGAGACCCCGCCGCCACTGATCGCGCCCGCCGTCAGCGTGGACACGGCCCGGCGTGCGGCGGCCTGGGCGGACGGCCTGGTCACCGTGAACCAGCCAGCCGCCACCCTCAAGGAGATGCTCGCCGCCTACCGGGACAACGGCGGGACGGGCAAAGCTGTCCTGCAGGTCCATTTGTCCTGGGCCGGGAGCGAGGACGAGGCGGTGGCAGTTGCCCTGGACCAGTGGCGCACCAACACCTACCCTCCGCCCATACCCTGGGACCTGCCCACAGCCGGGCATTTCGACGCGGTGGGCGAACACGTGACAGCGGAGCAGGTCCGCACAACGGTCAACGTTTCGGCAAGCCTGGACCGGCACGTGGAGTGGCTCGGCGGCTACGCGGAGCTGGGCTTCGACGAGCTCTACCTGCACTTTGTGGGCCAGGAGCAGGCACCGTTCATCGACACGTTTGCCGCGGAGGTGCTGCCTCAGCTGCGCGCGCCCGGCAGCAGCACCCCGGCGGTCCCGCAGTTCGCGGCGGCCGGTGCCGAACCGGCGTCGGACGTTACAGCATGAGGCTCGCCGAAACGTCGGACCTCTGGTGGAAGAACGCGGTGATCTACTGCCTGGACGTGGAGACATTCTTTGACGACGACGGCGATGGCTGCGGCGACTTCGCGGGCCTGACCCAGCGCGTGGACTACCTGGCAGCCCTGGGCCTGACCTGCATCTGGCTGATGCCGTTCTACCCGTCGCCGGATCGGGACGACGGCTACGACGTCACCGATTTCTTCACCGTTGACCCCCGGCTGGGCACCATGGGCGACCTGGTGGAGTTCATCCGCGCCGCCCGGGACCGGGGCATGCGGGTCATCGCCGACTTCGTGGTAAACCACACCTCGGACCAGCACCCCTGGTTCGTCGAAGCCCGGAAGTCCAAGGACAACAAGTACCGGGACTACTACGTGTGGCGCAGCGACACACCCCCGGACACCTCCGCTGAGGTGGTGTTCCCCGGCGAGGAGACCTCCCTGTGGAACAAGGATGACGCCACCGGCGAGTGGTACCTGCACATGTTCGCCAAGCACCAGCCGGACCTGAACGTCACCAACCCCGCCGTACGCAACGAGATTGCCAAAGCCATGGGCCTGTGGCTGGAACTGGGACTGGACGGTTTCCGGCTGGACGCCGTGCCCTTCTTCCTCGAAACCCGCGGCCAGCCCAAGGACGAGGCCGCCAACAGGGATCCGCACGACTACCTCACGGCATTGCGCAGCTTCCTTAACCGCCGCAACGGCAGCGCCGTGCTGCTCGGCGAGGTGAACCTGCCGTACAAGGAACAGCTGGAGTACTTCGGCGGCCCCGAGGGCAATGAACTGAACATGCAGTTCGACTTCCTGTCCATGCAGCACCTCTACCTCTCGCTCGCCCGGCAGGATGCGCGGCCCCTGGCCGAGACCCTCAAGAGCCGTCCACAGCTGCACCCGGACAACCAGTGGGCCATGTTTGTGCGCAACCATGACGAACTCACCCTGGACAAACTCACGGACGCCGAGCGCGGGGAGGTTTTTGCCGCCTTCGGGCCCGCGAAGAACATGCAGATCTACGGGCGCGGCCTGCGCCGCCGGCTTCCACCGATGCTGGACGGCGACCAGGAACGCCTGCGGATGGTGTACTCACTCATGTTCTCCCTGCCCGGCACCCCCGTGCTGTTCTACGGGGAGGAGATCGGCATGGGTGAGGACCTCCGGCTCAAGAGCAGGGCCGCCGTGCGCACCCCCATGCAGTGGAGTGACGGGAAAAACGGGGGCTTTTCCACGGCGAAGGCGGCGGACCTGGCCGTTCCCCTGGCACGGGGAGAGTACGGCCCGGAACACGTCAACGCGGCAGCCGCCAGGCGGGACCCGGATTCGCTGTTCAACTTCATGGCCACCCTGATCCTGCGGTACCGGGAGAACGCCGAGCTGGGGTGGGGCGGCTTCGCCCTCATCGATCAGCCCGAGCCGGCGGTTTTCGCCCACACCTGCAGCTCGGACGGCGGCCTGCTGGTGCTCCTGCACAATCTGGGGGCGGACCCGGTGAAGGTCACTGCCTCAGCGGGCGCCCCGGATGGACCGGCGGGCGCTTTCAGGGATGCGTCTCTGCTGGACGTGTTCGACGGCGGCAGCGTGCCGTTGGAGCCCGACGGCGGCTTCACGGTGGAGCTGGGCCGTTACGGTTTCCGCTGGCTCCGGGTGCACCGGAAAGGGGACCGGCTGGCACCGTAACCAGGGCCACCGGCCGCGGGCGTTTGTGAAAAGATCAACCATGCGCGCCATGCAACATTCCAGCAAACTCCAGAACGTCCGGTACGAACTCCGCGGGCCGATCCTCCAGGCAGCCAAGAACATGGAGGCGGAGGGCCACCGGATCCTGAAGATGAACCTGGGCGATACGGCGCCGTTCGGCCTGGAGACGCCGGAATCGGTGGTGGTGGACATGATCCACCACCTGCGGGGCGCGCAGGGCTACAGCGACTCCAAGGGGATCTTCTCCGCCCGGACGGCCATCTCGCAGTACTACCAGACCCGCGGCCTGATGCAGATCGGCGTGGAGGACGTCTTCATCGGCAATGGGGTCAGCGAGTTGATTTCCATGTGCCTGCAGGCCTTTATGGAGAACGGCGATGAAATCCTCGTCCCGGCACCGGATTACCCGCTGTGGACGGCAGCGGTGACCCTGACCGGCGGAACGCCTGTCCATTACCTCTGTGACGAGGCCGAGAACTGGTGGCCGGACATGGCCGATGTCGAGGCAAAGATCACCAGCCGCACCAAGGGCATCGTGATCATCAACCCGAACAACCCCACCGGGGCCGTCTACCCCCGCCACATCCTGGAACAGTTCGCCGCCCTGGCCCGGAAGCACAACCTGGTCCTCTTCTCCGACGAAATCTACGAGAAGGTGCTCTACGGGGATGCCGTGCACATCCACACGGCGGCCGTTGCCGAGGACATTTGCTGCCTGACCTTCAGCGGCCTGTCCAAGGCCTACCGGATGCCCGGCTACCGCGCCGGGTGGGTCGCCGTCACCGGGCCCCTGGCCGCCACCGCCGCGTACCGCGAGGGCCTGGAACTGCTGGCATCCCTGAGATTGTGCCCCAACGTTCCTGCCCAGCATGCCATCCAGACCTGCCTGGGCGGCTACCAGAGCATCGAGGCGCTGGTGCGCCCCGGCGGCCGGCTCCGGGAACAGCGCGACCTCGCGCACAAGCTGCTGACCGCCATCCCGGGCATCACCTGCGTCCCGGCAGAGGGGGCCATGTACCTGTTTCCCCGGCTGGACCCTGAGCTCTATCCAATCGCCAGCGACGAGCAGTTTGTGCTGGACCTGTTGAGGGACCAGAAGATCCTGGTATCCCACGGCTCGGCGTTCAACTGGCCCACCCCGGACCACTTCCGGTTTGTGATCCTCCCGTCCGTCCTGGACATCGAGGAAGCCGTCCGCCGGATCTCGACGTTCCTCGCCGCCTACCGGAACCGCGAGGCGGCGTAGCGCCGTTGGCAGGAAACAGCTCCGGCCCAAAGAACTAACCCGCGCCTAACCATCAGGAAACCAGGGCGCAACATTGCCCCTCCACACTGGTAGTGCAGGCAAGAGCCAGCACCAGCTCCAGCCAGGAGGTCCCGCCGTGTTGAAGAAAGCAGCAGCCCATGTAACCCGGGTCCGCACATTGGACCAGCTCCGCCGCGGCGATGAAATTGAAGCCCGCCTCTCGGTTGGCCCTTCCTACGACGACGTAGTGATCCGCCGGGGCAGGGTCCAGGAAACAGCGCCGGGAATCGGTGTGGTGTGGATCCAGGACAGGATCACCGGCCTGCGCAAAGCAATCAATACGGACGAATGCAGCGTATGGCGGGTCGCCTGAGCCGGACTCCCCGTACGGCCGGAGAAGCCAGGCCACAGCTGCGGGTGTAGTCAGTAAGGACTGCCCGCAGCTCTGCGAACCCTGAGCGCCCGGCCGTGGTGTCAGCCGCCCGCCACTGACTGGATGACCAGTACCTCCTGGCCCGGCGCCACTTCAGTGTCCAGGCCCTGCAGCCGGCGCACCTCGTCGCCATCCACGTAGACATTCACGAACCGCCGCAAGGCTCCCGTCTCGTCCCGGAGCCGCCTGGCCAGCACGGCGAAGTCGGCGGTAATGGAATCCAGCAGTTTTGCCACGGTCACGGGCCCGTCGGCGGGCGCAGTCAGAACCGACTGCCCGCCGGCCAGTGGCTGCAGGATGCTGGGCAGCACCACCGAAATGTCAGGCACCGGCCACCACTGCCGCCCGCACGCACAGGACGTCGGGCAAGTGCGACGCCACTTCCGTAAACGTCTCCCCTTCGTCGGCGCTGGCGTAGACCGTACCCCCGCGCGTTCCAAAGTAGACCCCTGCCGGCTCCGCCGTATCCACCGATGCGGCGTCGCGCAGGACGCTGTTGTACTCGCCGGTGGGCAGCCCGTTGTCCAGCCTCCTCCAGCTGCCGCCGGCGTCATCCGTGCGGTGGACCGCCAGTTCTCCGTTGGGCGGGATACGCTCGCCGTCTGCCTTCAGCGGCACCACCCAGGCCGTTCCTTCCCGCCGCGGGTGGGTCAGCATCACGAAGCCGAAGTCTGCCGGCAGGCCCTCGGCAATGGAGGTCCAGCTCTCCGCGTTGTCATCCGTGCGGTACACCCCGTGGTGGTTCTGGGCATAAAGGCGGCCGTCGACGGCGGCATCCGCTGCGATCTTGTGCACGCATTGTCCAAACTCGGGGTTGGGATCGGGCATGAAGTAGGCCGAGATCCCCTTGTTGCGCGCCTCCCAGGAAGTGCCGCCGTCGAGCGAGCGGTAGACACCGCCGGTGCTCATGGCAACGTGGACGGTTTCACCTGCGGGATGCACCACGATGGAGTGGGCGGCCGCGCCGCCGTAGCCGGCGCCCCAATCGCTGCGGTGCGGGTGGTCCCAGAGGCCCCGGTTCAGCTCGAAGTGTTCGCCGCCGTCCGTGGACTTCCACACGGATATAGGTTCCGCACCTGCCCAGACCACTCCGGGGCGGGACTCGGCGTCCGGATAAATCTGCCAGATGCGTTCCAGTGCGGCGCCCGTGTCTTCGGGAAACGTGATGGCACCCTGTTCGGGCTCGGACCAGGTGGCGCCGAGATCGTCCGAGTGGGCCACCGTTGGCCCCCAATGCTCGTTCCGGACACCCACCATGATCCGGGTGCGGCCTTCCCGGGTGTCGATCCCAAGGCTGGGAATCTCACTCATCAAAAAATGCGGGCCGGTGAAAGACCATTCGCGCCTGTCCGGGCTGGTGGCCAGCCACAGGCCTTTTTTGGTTCCGATCGCTAAGACAAAACTTCCTTGGGTTGCCATGCCCACCATGCAACCACCGCCCCGGGCAGGCCGCAACGTTTTTAGGGGTACAGCGCCAAATGGTGGTGCTGGTTTTCACCGGGCAGTCATGGGCCGAGCCAGCTCCAAGAGCACCTCAGCGCTGTTGGGGGCGAGGTCACGTGCCTCCGCGGTAGCGGCAGCAGCGGCTGCGAGAGATTCGGCAAGCTCGGGATCGCGCAGAACCCTGGAAACGGCGGCAGCCAGGGAGGGGGGATCGGCGACGGGGAAGAGTACGCCATCGGTACCGTCTTGAACCAGCTGCGGGTTGCCTCCCGCATCTGTGACCACCGTTGGGAGGCCTGCAGCCATCGCCTCCATTACCGCTACGCCAAAGGGCTCGCCCAGGCTGGCCAGAACGAATGCATGCGCCCTGTGAAGCCGGTGGATAACTTCCGTCTCCGGTATCGCACCCAGGAGCTGTACGCTGCCCTCAAGGCCCAGTTCGCGGATCAGCCTCTCCAGTTCCCGCCTGTATCCATTGCCGCCCGCCTCGTCCTCGCCAGCGATGGCACAGTGGACGGGAAGGCCGCCATCCCGCAGCAGTTTTATTGCCTTGATGAGGTCAGCATGTCCTTTTGCCGGGTTCAGTCTTCCGCAGGAGAACAGGTTGATCTGGCCTTCACCGCGCCAGGTGACGTAAGGCATTTGCCGTCGTAGCCGGTAGAGTCCAACACCCATTCCGCAGAGCGGAAGACGGTCGGGAAGTGTTGGGACAGCTGCTTGCAACTCGCGGCGGAATTGCTCCGTAATCACGATTCCAGCCTTGGCAGCGCTCCATTTGTCCTGTTGGTCTGGCCCGTAATCAGACAGCCCTCCATGCAACGTAAGGCTGAACGGGCATGAGCCAAAGATCCGGGCGAACCGTGCCACGTCTGCAGCTGACGCACATGAATGAACATGCATGTGATCCCAGCGCCGCAGCCGGGACAACTGCGCCAGCCGGGCGCCGAGGAGGACTGCAGCCAGAAGTGGGCCACGCGTCCCCAGGGTGCGTTCACTTCGGAACACCTGCACCGCCGCGCTTGACCAGGCCACGGGGCCTGCGGCGAGCATCCTGCCCAGGGCACCAAGCAGCGCTGATGTACGGAGTGGGAAGAGGTAGGTGGTGGATGCCCTTGCTTCAGCGCTCCATTCGTGGGATTGCACCTGCACAGCGGGGGCGCGTGTGCTCACTTGGTCGACGTGGGCACCGAGACGTTTCAGCTCATGCAGTTCCCGCCAAAACATGATGTGTGTTTGGCCGGGGAATTCCGGGACGAGGTAGCCTATGCGGATTGAAGACCGCCCTGCCCCGGATGATCTCTGCTGACCCGTTTTCTTTCCTTTGAGGTCGTCGCGGAAAGGGACTCCCCCGTTGGAGCTCGCTTCGGTTGCCATGCGCCCATGCAACCAGCGCGGCGGGAGGGTGGCAACGGTTTGGACGTCGTCCTGTGGAACACCGCAGCTGTGGGTGTCAGTCCACGAACTCCGACTGCGTCTCGATGAAGTCCCAGTCCGCCGCCGTCAGCACCGCGGCGGGGTTCTCCGGATGGGGACCACCGGCCTCAGCGATCCCCTGGAGGACCGGAAGCGGAAGTTCCCCGGCACGAAGGTTCTCCCGCAGCCACTCCTTGCTCGCGAGGTCCAGGTCCAGCCACCACATGAATATTTGCATCTGTCCACGCCCTTTCGTCCAATTCAACGTTAGGCGTGGGTCCGGCGGGCTACAAGGGATTGGGAGCGCGGGCAAGTAGGGCTGCGGAATTTTCGGGTACCCACAAGTAACCGGCACTTCGGCTGTCCCGGAAAGACGAGTACCGCCTACTCGCGACTGGTTCCTGCCGCCCGCCTAGCCTGAAATCTCAAGCAAGCTGACCGTGCTGCTGGGGCATTCGGCGCAATCGCTACTCCTCCTCATCATGGTCCGTTCAATACACACTGGGGAGAAAACAATGAAACGTACTTTTGCCACTCTGGGGGTTGTGGGGCTGGGGCTGGGGATGATCAGCGTCACGGCGCCGGCCATCGCAGCCTCCGAGCGGGTTGTCGTTTGCCATACGGACGGGTCAACCTGGACACCGCTGGAGTTCAGCGTCAACGGCGTCGGGGGCCATGATCAGCATGCCACCGACATCATCCCGCCGACTCCGAAGGCACCGGAAGGCAAGAATTGGACGAACGCCGGAAAGCTGCTTTACATCGCGCAGTGTGCTGAACTTCCGGCTGGTGAGGAGCCACCGGTGGTTGAGCCGCCCGTCGTGATCCCGCCCGTGGTGGAGCCACCCGTGGTGAACCCGCCGGTCGTGGAACCGCCCGTCGTCGAACCTCCGGCGGTAGTCACACCCGTCGTGGAAACTCCTGTGGTTACCCCTGTCCAGCAGGCCGCGGTGGTTCCGCCGGCTGCAGTCCCGCCGGCAGCAGCGCCCGTCGTCGTTCCTCAAACCCCGGCGGTTGTCCAGCCGCCCGTAAGCCAGCCCCGGCAGCAAGCCGCTGCAGTTGCCGGCGCAGGAGCAACGGCCAACTTGGGGACCAACCAGGGCTACAACGCCCAGACGGCGGTGGGCGGCTCCAACAGCCCGTCCTGGCTGGCAGGCGTGGTCGCATTGTTGGCAGCAGGTGCGGCAGTGGCTTTCCGCCGCAGCCGCCGTACGCAGCTCCTGGCCGATTGAAACAAACCGGCTGACACCGGTTGCGCCGCAAACCGCGGCTTCCTGACAGGAAGGCGTCCCGCCAGTGCCCGGCGGGGCGCCTTCCTTTCTACCTGCAAGTGTTGAGGAGCAGCATGTTCAAGGAACGCAGCCGGCACGTGGTCCGGAAGGAGCGCAGGCGGCGGAGCTGGAACCGGGGAGACCTGGCCATCCTCCTGTTCGGGGTTCTGGCCTTTCTGTCCCTGACCTTCGGCGCACCGCTGTTCCACCACATGCAGGTGGCTGCCGGCGGAAACAGTGCAGTGCTGGGATCTCCGGCGGCCGGGATCGTTTCCCGGGACGCCGCCCCTAAGGCCACGGAAACGGCGGCAGCAGGGGGGACCAAGGCGGCGGACGGAACCGGGGCAGACGGTTCGGTCGCAGACGGCTCGGGGGCGGCTGAAGGGCAGGCGCAGGCCCTGGCCAATTCGGCCCTCCAGCCACCCTTGCCTCTCCAGCCGCCTTCCCCGGCCCTGCCGGCAGCGGCTGAACCGCTGCGTATCCGCTATGCCTCCGCCGGGCTGGACATTCCGGTCCATCCGCTTGATGTGGATGCTGCAGCCCAAGCCAGCCAAACGGTGGAGCCGCCGGCCACCAAGGACGGCTACTGGCTGACACCCTTTGGGAGCCCGGGGCAGGGATCAACAAACACCACATACGTGATCGGACACAGCTGGGAAGGTGCGGACGCACCGTTCAACCACTTGAGCTCAGCGGCGGCTGTGGGCGACAGGTTTGAGGTGGACACCGCAACCGGCACCATCCCCTACACGGTGGACAACGTGACCACCTACGTGAAGTCCAGCCTTAAGGACAGTCCCATTTGGAGCATCGTGCCAAACCGGCTGGTCCTGATCAGCTGCTTCACGGAGGACCCCTGGGGCAAGAATGTGGTGGTCACGGCTTCACCCGCTTCGTGACGGGCCACACTGATTGCCCTGTTCAAAGGCTGTCCGGGAGGCCGAGAATGAGCTATGACATCAGATCGGTTCAGCGGTACATCCCCGCTGCTGGTAGGCATCGCGCCCAAGCAGCATCCTGAGGTGCTGCAGACCGCCGCGATCCTCGCCGCCCGCCTCAAAAGGCCGTTGCTGTGCGCTTACGTTGACGAGGCCAGCTACCTGGTGGAATGGGATCCTGCACGCTCCGCCCACCGGCTCTCCCTCCACCCGGACACGGACGACGACGAAATCAGGGCTGTATCGTCCGAGCTGCGGGGTGCCATAGAAGCAGCGATGGCCGACGTGCCAGCCGAAGCCGGGCGCACAGAGTGGACATTCCGCACCCTTGCGGGTGATCCTGCCCGCGCCCTGGCCAGGCTTGCAGCAGAGAGTGATGCACCGATGATTGTGGTGGGCAGCTCGGAGCGGGGGTTCACCCACCGGCTTACCGAAGCCCTCAATGGGTCAGTTGGAGCATGGCTGGTGCACCACCAGAGCCGCCCGGTACTCGTAGTTCCCTACCGGATGCCGGCCCATGAGGACCGGACTTGACCCTTCGGCAGCATGCTGTTCGAGCCGAATTAAGAGCGAAGAAAGTAAAGCGAAAGTAGTTATTCGATGTGCTGGCGGAGGTGACTACCACCCAGTAAGCTGAATCAAGCAGGCCGGTTCCAAGGAGTTTGGACGCCGGTTTTGCCCAAGAGCTGCTCCGGAGTGCGTATCCCCCAATAACGCACTCCGGAGCTTTTTTATTGCCCCCGAATGTACTGAATACCCCCAGGGGGTACTTGCGGTATACCCCTTGGGGGTATTACTCTTAAAAACATGAGCGCAACGGAAGAAGCAGTGGCGGATGCAGCTGTTGAAGCTGGCACGGACCACGAAGGGGCCCAGCACGGCTACACGGGGAACAAGGACGCCTATCTGCGGCGCCTCAAACGCATAGAAGGCCAGGTACGCGGGATTGCCCGCATGGTGGATGAGGACAAGTACTGCATCGACATCCTCACCCAGGTATCCGCCGTCACCAAAGCCCTGCACGCCGTCAGCCTGGGGCTCGTGGAAGAGCACATCGGCCACTGCGTCGTGGGGGCCGCCGCCGAACCGGACCCGGGCCTGCGGGCAGAAGCGATCGACGCCAAAGTCAAGGAAGCCGCCGATGCCATCGGCCGGCTCCTGCGGTAACCCCGAATTCCGCATCACCAGCCATCCGGCGAACGCCGGCGAACGAACCGGCCCACTGTGCCGGCCGAACAACAAGGAGCAGCCATGAGCACCACCTCCCCTACCACCACCACTGTCAGCGTTTCCGGAATGACCTGCGGCCACTGCGTCTCCGCCGTCAGCGAAGAACTTGAGGCCCTTGCAGGCGTAGAGGCAGTGGACATCGAACTCAACGCCGGCGGTATCTCTACCGTCACCATCACCTCCAGCGACGATCTGTCGCCGTCCGAAATCGGCGAAGCAGTTGCGGAAGCGGGCTACCTGGTGGTTGCCAACGAAGCCTAAGCACCGGCACTGATACCAGCAAGGAACAGGGAACACATGAGCAACCAGGACCTCCTCCACCAGCCAGGAAACCGGGTGGTGGAGCTCGACATCGAGGGCATGACCTGCGCATCCTGCGTTAACCGCGTGGAAAAAAAGCTCGGCAAACTCGAAGGCGTCCAGGCCCTGGTCAACCTCCCCCTCGAATCCGCTCATGTAACAGTCCCCGAGGGCATCACCGACGAGCAGCTCACAGCCACGGTCGAGGCAGCAGGATATAAGGCCAAAATCCGCGCGGTCCCAGGAACTGTCGCCCAGTACGAGACTGGCACACTGAATCTGTCAGCGTCGAGCGGTGACGGCGGGGACTTGCGGCAGCATGCGTCTAAGTTGGGCCCCCGGCGGCAGGGTTCCTTGGGCGAGCTTGCGAGGCCAGGGTACCGCCGGGGCGGAACGAGCGAGCATGCAGAGCAAGTCACCGGCGGCGCCTCACATGGCGCCCAAGGTGCAGGTGCCCGCCTCCGTCCACGCCTGGTCCTGGCCGCCCTCTTTACGGTGCCGGTCTTCTTGATCTCGATGGTCCCCGCCTTCCAGTTCCCCCAGTGGGGCTGGGTGGCCGCCGCGCTGGCCCTGCCCGTGGTCACCTGGGCTGCCTGGCCGTTCCACCGTGCGGCCGCCATCAATGCCCGCCACTTCGCGTCAACCATGGACACGCTGGTGTCGATCGGGGTGGCCGCCGCTTACCTTTTCTCAGCCTGGCAGCTGTTCTCCGATCCCCTGCTGACCCAGCACCCCGGCATGGAGGGAATGGAGCAGGGTGGCCTGTATTTCGAGGTGGCTGCCGTTGTCACCACTTTCCTGCTCCTGGGCCGCTATCTCGAAGCCAACGCCAAGCAAAAGGCGGGCGACGCCCTGCACGCCCTCCTGAGCCTGGGCGCGAAGGACGCCACCATACTCAAGGACGGCCGGGAACGGAGGATCCCGGCCGAACAGCTCCAGGCAGGCGATGTCCTGGTGGTCCGTCCCGGCGAAAAAATTGCCACGGACGGCGTTGTTATCGACGGGTCATCTGCGGTGGACGCGTCACTGGTGACCGGCGAGTCGGTGCCGGTGGAGGTGGGACCGGACAGCAAGGTTACCGGCGCCACCATCAATACCTCCGGCCGCCTGCTGGTCAGGGCCACCCGCGTGGGTTCGGAAACTACCCTGGCGCAGATGGCGCGCCTGGTGTCCCAGGCGCAGACGGGCAAGGCTCCCATCGCGCGCCTCGCGGACCGCATCAGCGCAGTGTTTGTTCCCGTGGTCCTGGCCATCGCCGCGCTCACCTTTGTCCTCTGGCTCCTCGTTGCTGGTCCGGGAGCCACGGGCGGGGGGCTGCGTTCGGCCTTTACGGCCGCCGTCGCCGTCCTGGTAATCGCGTGCCCGTGCGCCCTGGGGCTCGCCACTCCCGTTGGCCTCCTCACCGGGACGGGCCGTGGCGCTCAGTTGGGCATCCTGATCAAGGGTCCGCAGGTGCTTGAAGACACGCGGACGGTGGACACCATCCTGCTGGACAAGACAGGCACCGTCACCACCGGCGCGCTGGCAGTCGATTCCACCCTCGCTTTCGAGGGGTTTGCGGAGCGCGAAGTCCTGCTGCTGGCGGGCTCCGTCGAGGCGGCCTCCGAGCATCCGGCGGCCCGCGCCATTGCCGCCGCTGCTGCCCAGGAAGCGCGCGGAGATCACCCGGAAACGTACGACGGCGGACACCTGCCGGCGGTGCAGGACTTCCGGTCGGCGCCGGGCGGCGGCGTCGCGGGAACCGTTGGAGGCAAGCAGGTCACCGCCGGACGCACCGGCTGGCTTGGGCAGAACGGTATCGCCATCACCTCGAACCAGGCACAGGCCCTGGCAGCGGCGGAAGCTACCGGCGCCACTGCCATCTGGGTGGGGGTAGACAGCTCAGTTGCCGGGATCATCAGCCTTCGCGACACCATCAAGCCCGGCTCAGCCGCCGCGGTGGAACGCATGAAGGCCCTGGGCCTGCGGCCCCTCCTGCTGACCGGCGACAACGCCGCCGTCGCAGCGCAGGTGGCAGCCGCCGTCGGCATTGATCCCGCAGACGTCTACGCCGGGGTGCTGCCCGAGGGCAAGGTGGAAGTGGTGAAGACACTTCAGGCGGGCGGCGCCACGGTGGCGATGGCCGGCGACGGCGTCAACGATGCTGCGGCGTTGGCCCAGGCCGATCTCGGGATTGCCATGGGATCAGGCACCGACGTTGCCATCGAGGCGGCGGACCTGACCGTGATGGGCAACGACCTGTCGCAGGTGGTCCAAGCCATCGAACTGTCCCGCAGGACCCTGGCCACCATCAAAACCAACCTGTTTTGGGCCTTTTTCTACAACGCCGTGGGCATCCCGGTGGCCGCGCTGGGCCTGCTCAATCCCATGATCGCCGGCGCCGCGATGGCAGCCAGTTCGGTCCTGGTGGTTGCCAACTCGCTGCGGCTGCGCAATTTTGGCAGGAAGGCCTAGCGCTCAGGCAGCGCCGTAGCGCACGGCCGCGCGGGCCCTTGCCTTCGCGGCCTCGGCATCCCGGTCCTTGGGCGGAGCCTGGGAGACCAGGGAATCCAGGAGGTGCTGGGTGATGTGGGCGATCTCGTGGACTGCCTCCTCGAAGGCCTCCTGGTTGGCCTTGGACGGCTTGGTGCTGCCGCTGACCTTCCGCACGTACTGAAGCGCCGCGGCGTGCACCTCCTCGGAGGTGGCGTGGGGCTCGAAGTTGTGGAGGGTTCGGATATTCCGGCACATACCGCCATGCTAGGCTCTGGATCGCCAAGGATCGACCCCTCCACAAACATTGGTGAAACTCCCCTCCATGGGGAGTACGGCATGGGCAGGGGTGCCCATCGACACTGTTTTGGGGGCCGGGATAGGTTTGAGGCATTGGATCTTCCGGAGAAGCCGGGGGGCCGCTGGGGACGCCGACCTGGTTCGGATCCACGATTTACAAGGAGAAACTCATGGCTATTTGGGGTGCAGACGTTGAGCAGCTTCGCCAGCTCGGCGGAAAGCTTGAGCACGGTGCTAGCGAAATTGAATCGCAGCGCAATAAGCTCACCAACTTCCTGGACCAGGTCGACTGGCGGGGACCGGACGCGGACAAGTTCAAGGACCAGTGGCGCGGCGAGCACACCTCGAAGCTGAACCAGGTTGCTGAAGCCCTTAGGGAAGCCGGCAACCGGGCAAAGCAGAACGCCGAACAGCAGACGCAGGCTTCGCAGGGCTGACGTCTTCCCTGGGAAGCGTCCGGAAGGTCCGGGCACCGCAAGGTGTCCGGACCTTCCGGCTTTAACGGACAGCCCCCACTAAGGGACGGGCTCGACGTCGTTCGCGTGTTCCAGAGGCGACGCGGCCTTGGGTGCCGCCATGGACCCAGCGGCCGGCCCGGCAACGGGCGCGCGCAGTTCGTCGAGCCGGACCAGGATGACGCCCCCCACGATCAGCGCGCCGCCCAGGAGCTGGATGGCGGCGGGAAGTTCGCCCAGCAGCAGCCATGCCCAGATCACGGCGAAAAGGACTTCGGTCAGCGATACGAAGGACGCCACCTTGGAGCCCAGCGCCCGCGCGGCCATAATCCCGGAAACGTATGCCAGCACGGTGGCCAGGATGATCAACCCGGTCAGCGATACCCACCAGGGCGTCACCCAGGGACCCAGCGTGGTGTCGGCAGTACTGAAGGCCATGGGCAACAAACCCGTGGCAGCTGAGAGCCACATCACGGCGGCGCCCACCAACAACCCACCGGAGGCCAGGACGATGGGCGGAAGCGAGTCGTTCTCCTTGGCGGTGATAAAGAAGTAGATGGCGAGGCAAACCGCGGCGGCGACACCCCAAAGGACACCCACGGTGTCGATCTTGACCGCACCGGTGAGATCAAGGACCAGGACCAGGCCGGCGAGCGACAGCAGGGTTCCCCCGAACGTCAGAATCCGGGGGCGCTTCCGGCTGGCCGCCCAGAGCCAGAGCACGATGATGACAGGTGCCAGGTATTCCAACAGCAAGGCAACCCCCACCGAGAGCCTTGCCACGGCGTTGAAGTAGAACAGTTGGCACGCCGCAACGCCGATCAGCCCGAAGAGCAGGATGGTTACCCAGTTGGTCCGGAGTTGATGCCAGCGGCCGCGGAGGGCGACAACCGCCGGCACGGCGAGGATCAGGGCCGCGCCAGTGAGCCGTGCGGTGACCGCCGCGCCCGGGGACCAGCCGGTTTCCAGTAATGCCTTGGCAAAAGATCCGGATGTGCCGAAGACGGCAGACGAGAACAGTGCAATGCCCAGGCCGGAGGCGAGGAAGTTGCGCTTGCTGGCCTTCGCCCCAAGCTTCGGGATGCGGCTGTGTGCGGCAGGCATCGTCGCCTCCTGTCAGGAGTAAAGTAGGGTGATGGTCATGACAGTACGGGACAGCGCTGTAAGGAGTCAAGATGGTTTTTGCCCCTGACACTGAGGTGGCCCTGCGCACGGTGGTTAATCTGATTAATTCGGCGGCCAACGGAACTGAGGGACTGGAGTCCACTGCGGACCTGGACCGGTTCCTCGCAGCTGAGGGATTCACCGGATCCCGCACCCGGGACCACAACGAGCTGGTTAGCGTGCGCCAGCTTCGCCAACAGCTCGCGGAATTGTGGACGGCGGACGAAGGATCCGCCGTCGAGACAGTCAACCGGCTGCTGCGGGACGCCAACGCACTGCCGCAGCTTGTTAAACACGATGACTGGGACTGGCACCTCCACGCCACCACCCCCGACGCCCCGCTGGTGGACAGGATGAGCACGGAAGCCGCGATGGCGCTGGCCGACGTCATCCGCGGCAAAGAGATGGACCGGATGCGCATCTGCGAGGCCGAGGACTGCGATGCTGCCGTGCTGGACCTCAGCAGGAACAGGTCCAAGCGCTACTGCGATACAGGAAACTGTGCCAACCGGGCGCATGTGGCCGCCTACCGGGCACGTCAGGCGGCGTCTGCTTAACGGGCGGCTCTATCCAAGGGGCGCTTTGTCTAAGGGGCGCTTTGTGTAAGGACGGCGCCCGCCCTGGATGATGCCTGGCCAGGGACGCTCAGCGGTCCCCGGGGTTCTCCTGATCATCCGGAGCGGAGGCAGGGCCCTGCGGGCCCGGACCGCCGAAGCCGTGGGACGGCTTGGGGGCCGAACTGAGGTTTACACCCGAGCCCTTGCCCAGGTGTTCGGCGTTCTCCTTGTGGCTCATGGAGAGCATCGCCGCGATCACCAGGGTAACAATGAAGGCGATACCGGCAGCGGTGAAGGCCAGGTCGAAACGGGGGGCGCGTGCACTGCCGCCGGAAGCGAAGATCACCACAGCCAAAAAGGCCACGACGGCCCAGAATGCGGAGAACATCAGCGGGCCCTTCACCGAGGTCCGCACCTTGCGCGGATGTCCTGGTTGCTGGTCTGCCACGGTGATTCCTCCCTGCAGGCGGCACGCCGGCCGGCCTGGTTTTGCTTAGTGCGGTGGTGCGTCCGGACCAATTTTCTACGAGCAGTAGAACCGGACACTTCCTAGTTTACGGCGTTCCTGCAGTGCTGCGGGCATCGTGCCGGATGCTCAGCCCTGCCAGCGCCCACAGCACGCCGGAGATGACGGCGCCGCCACCGGCCACGCCGAGCAGCGCATGGGCGCCCAGGCTGATGAAGAAGGGCAGGATGGCTGCGGTGCCCAGGCCGATGATGCCCGAGGCAATCCAGTCCCGGGCCAGCACGTGCCGGCCCCGGAATTTCAGCCCGCAGAACAGCTCGAGCGCTCCTGCCACAGCCAACCCCAGGGCAGCGATGACACCAAACAGCAGGTCCCCGTGCAGCAGAAGCAGCGCAACGCCTGCGCCGGCAAGCACGGACCCGGCAGCGGAAAGCAGTTTGTCCGGGGCGCTCTCCCGCTGAAACCCCGATGCCCGGATACCCCAGACCAGCAGGACGCCGGTGGCCAGCAGGTAGAGCCCGCCGGACCAGCCCATAACCTCTATGGACGGGGCCGCCCAGAAGATGGTGACAGCGCCGAACACCAGTGCAGCTGCGGAGCGGAGGAGGACCGGCTTCCACAGGTCAGCCCTGGGAGCCGTTCCGGGAGCAGTGTCTGCAGGGGTTTTCGGTTGGGTCACCGGTCCAGTTTAGTGGCGGTCCGCGCTAGGGCGAACCCAGCACCATCCAGCGGTCGGAACGCGCTCGGACGCCAAGAGTGACGGCGCGGGCGGCCATGTAACCCAGTGCGAAGGCGGCCCACAGCCAGCCAAGTCCAGGCGCGCCCGCAGCGTGCGAGAGTGCCACCGCAATCAGCAGCGGCACGTATACGGCCAGGTTCACCACACCGGCCAACGCCAGGTACTTGGCGTCACCGGCGCCGATCAGCACCCCGTCAAGCACAAAGACGTATCCCGCGATCGGCTGGCCGGCAGCGAGGACCCACAAGGCAACGGCCAGGACTGACTGAACCTGCGGGTCGGACGTAAAGAGGGCGCCCGCCCAAGGCGCCGCAACGGCCAGGAGTGCGCCCGTCACCACACCGAAACCAAGCCCCCAACGGGTCATGGTCCCGGTCAACAACCGTGCCTTATGCGGATTGGAGGCGCCCAGCTCCTTGCCGATCAATGCCTGAGCCGCAATCGCGAGCGCGTCCAGGGCGAAGGCCAGGAAAGAGAAGATGGTCATGGCCAGCTGGTGGGCCGCCAGGTTCACGGCTCCCTGCGCTGTGACCACAAGGACGGTGGCCAGGATGGCAATGCGCAGGCTGAGCGTGCGCAGCATCAGCCACGATCCGACGCGCGTCATGCTCCTGATACCGCTCCAGCTGGGCAGCAGGCTCACGCCGTGCGCCCCGGCATTGCGCTTCACCATCACCAGGTAGACCGCGGCCATGGCCCATTGGGCCACGCTGGTGCCCACCGCGGAACCCGCGACGGACCAGCCCAGCCCGTACACCAGCCACAGGTTCAGGACAATGTTCAGCGCAAAACCCGCCGTGGCCACCACCAGGGGAGTCCGGGTGTCCTGGAGGCCACGGAGCAGCCCGGTGCCCGCGAAGATGAGCAGCATTGCCACCAGGCCCGGCATCGACCAGCGGAGGTAGTCAACGGCAAAGGAGCGCACCTCGCCTTCCGCGCCCAGCAGGCCGATCAGCGGATCGGCTGCCACGAACCCGGCCACGGCCAGGACAACACCCAGCAGCAGTGCCAGCCAGACGCCGTCGCGCCCGGCCGCCAGGGCCTTACCGGGCTGCCCGTCCCCCATGGCCCGGGCCACCGCAGGGGTGGTGGAGTAGGCCAAAAAGACCATCAGGCCGACGGCGGTGTGCAGCGCTGCCGTTGCCAATCCGACGCCGGCCAGCTGGGCTACGCCGAGGTGGCCAACGATCGCCGAATCCGCGAGCAGGAAGAGTGGTTCAGCGACGAGAGCGCCAAAGGCGGGTACCGCCAGCCGAAGGATCTCGCGGGTATGTCCTTTCGGTGGGGCGGCCGGCGCCGGCGCAGGTAAGTGGGGCACCTTGCCAGCCTAATCGGGGGTCTGGTTGTATCCACGCCGGCATGACAAAGCCCACATTATGACGCTAATAGTTGACTCTTCAACTATTAGCAGCGAGAGTTAATACCCATGAACCAGTCACGACTTACCACAACCGCAATCACTGCCCTTCGGATCATCCTGGGCTTCCTCTTCGCAGCGCACGGTTGGCAGAAGTTCAACGAGTGGACCATCGCCGGCACGCAGGCCTCCTTCGCCAAGATGGGTGTTCCCGCAGCAGAAGCAGTAGCGCCCGCCATTGCCGTGCTCGAACTGGCCGGCGGCATCGCCCTGATCCTCGGCATCCTCACCCGCGTGGTGGCAGCACTCCTGGTCCTGGACATGCTGGGAGCCCTGTTTATGGTGCACGCTGCTGCCGGCGTTTTCGCCGCCAACGGCGGCTACGAACTGGTCCTTCTCCTGGCGGCGGCCGCGTTCGCCTTGGCTCTGACCGGCGCTGGCCGCCTGTCCATGGACCGCGCGCTCTTTGGCCGCAGCAACTCGAAGCTGGCCGTCCTGGCCTAACCTTTCCCGGCTCCGGGGCCACGCGCCCGGAAACCTCACGACGGCGGATGGGCACTTGGGTGCGCATCCGCCGTCGGCATTTAACACGAACTCTGACGAAGGCGCGAACAGTTCCAAACAAGTAGTCCCAGAAAAACTCACGGAAAGTTGGGAAAACGCTTGCCAGAGTCCTTTGCCGGCTGATAGACCAATAACTGCTGCAGCGAGAGTTGCATCACTATCCCAGGTCTCAGCTAGTTCGAATCATCACTCGAAACCTTCAAACCCGTAAGGCGCCATCGTCGGCGCGTTGCGGTTTTGAATCGTTCCAACCTTCCTGGGTACCGCTTGCCACCGCTCATCGAAGGAGATGTCCGTTGAACAAATCCCCGCAAGAAGCCCCACAATCCCAGCAACCACCTCCCTCCCGACGGGACCGCCGGATCCCAACCGCCGCAAAAGCCGTGACAGCCGCCATGGCCTCAGCTGCCATCGCCTTCACCGGCCTCCCCGCAGTCCAGGCGGATACCGCGCTGCCGCCGGTGGGAAGCGGATTCAAGTTCGATTTCGGTCCCGGTGCCACAGCGGATGGCTACACCGCTGTTGCCGCCGGCACCCAGTACTCGACGGCCACAAAGTTCGGCTTTACTGACACCGCGGTCACCTCCGGCGCAGACCGGGGCACGGGGGATGCGCTGCGCTCCGACTTCGTGCAGGCACAGGGCAGCACCTTCCTGGTGGACCTGCCCAATGGCGACTACACGGTCAAGCTCATTGCCGGCGACGCCACGGAGGCCACGAACATCGCCATCACCGCCGAAGCCATGGCGAAGGTGCAGGCAACGGACAAGCCTGCCGGCCAGTATCTGGAAATGGAATTCCCCATTTCGCTGGTTGACGGCCAGCTCAACCTCGATTTCAGCGGCACCGCGGCCAAGATCAATTCGCTGGTCATCTCCGCCCGCGCTCCCCGCACCGCCACCACGGATCCCGGCGTCTACCTCGCCGGCGACTCAACGGTGCAGACCTATGATCCCGGTTTCGCTCCCCAGGCCGGATGGGGCCAGATGATCGAGCGCTACTTCGATGAAAAGGTCTCCTTCAAGAACCACGCCATCGGCGGCCGCAGCTCCAAAAACTTCATCAGCCAGGGCCGGCTGGACGAGATCCTGCGGGTCATCAACCCCGGCGACTACCTGATGGTCCAGTTCGGCCACAATGATGCCACTATCGGCGTGGATGACCGTTATGCCTCCCCCGCCGACTACAAGGAATACCTCCGCACGTACGTAAACGGCGCGCGGCAGCGCGGCGCAACACCCGTCCTGGTCACGCCCGTGGGCCGCCGGGACTATGACGAAGCCACCGGCAAGTTCAACGTCAGCTTCCCCGAGTACGTCGCCAAGATGCAGGAACTCGCCGCCGAGGAAAACGTGGCCCTGGTGGACCTGTCCGCCTCGAGCCGCGCCTATTACGACGCCATCGGCCCGGAGGACACCAAATCGGTCTTCCTCCACGTCGATGCGGGCATCTACCCGAACCGGCCCACCGGCACGGTGGACAACACCCACTTCCAGGAGTACGGCGCCATCCAGATCGCCCGGCTCGTGGCAGGCGGAGTGAAGCAGCTCAGCGTTCCGCTGGCCGCACGCGTCAAGGAAGTCGCACCGCCGTCGTCCGTTCCGGCCAAGCCGCAGGGCGTGGTGGCCGGCAGCGTCTCCAACGCCGGGGCATTGTTGAAATGGCAGCCGGTTGACGGTGCGGACATCTACAAGGTGTACCGGAAGCTGGCCGCCGAGCCGGACAGCGCCTACAAGCTCACCACCACCTCCACCGTACCCACGGTCAACCTTTCCGGATTGACCGAAGGGACTGCCTACAACGTCCGCGTGGCCGCGATGAACGGCAAAGGCCTCTCTGAGCCCAGCGACACGCTCACCGTGACCACCAAACAAGCCAAGTACAAGTTCGACTTCGGGCCTGTGGGAGCACCGGTCGAACCCGGCTACACCGAGGTCAACCGGACCATGGGCTACACGGCCCAGCGCGGCTTCGGCTTCAAGGACGTCTCGGTGCTCAGCGACCGGGACCGTGGCGCCGTGACCAGCAACCTGCTGCGCGACTTCGTCCTCAGCGGTTCCAGCTTCGAATTCCAGCTCGACGTCCCCAACGGCACCTACGCCTTGAAGACGTACCATAGCGACTGGATCGGCTCCACCCGAACGGACGTCGCTGCAGAAGGAACCTCCTTCGGACAGGTGTCCTCGAGCAGGGCGTCATCAGCAACAAAAATCATCAACCAGGTCCTGGTCTCGGACGGACAGCTGAACCTCACCATCAGCGGCTCAGGGCAGCGGCTCAACGGCCTGGAGGTCACCCCACTGCTGGTGGGCCCCACCAACCTGCACACGACTGCCGTCAATGCCGCGGCAGAACCACCCACCGTTGACCTCGCCTGGGACGCTGTGGCGGATGCCGCCAGCTACAAGGTGTTCCGCCAGGCCTCGTTCGACGCCGAACCCCGGCTGATCGCGGAGAACGTGACCGCGGCGGCCTTCCAGGACACCACCGCGTTCGCCGGACTGAAGTACAAGTACTTCGTCACCGCGCTGGACAACACCGGGCTGGAATCGGTGCCCTCCAATACGGTGGAAACCGCCTTGGTGGACCCCGGCACTCGCGTCCCGGCAGCCACTGCCAAGGTGGACGTCAAGGCAGTGGAGAAGACCAGTGTCACGCTCAAATGGCAGAAGGTTTCCGGCGCTGCGGCCTACCAGGTCTACCGCTCCACCTCCCCCGACGGTCCTTTTGAGTACGTGGGCCGTGCCAGCGAGGTCAACTACACGGACTACACCGTGCTGACCACCATCAAGTACTACTACCGCGTCACCACCGTGAATAAGGGCGGCGAATCAGCGCCGTCCCCGGTGGTGGGGACTGAAAAGGTCACCGTGGTGAACCGCCAGATGGAGAAGCTGGACCGCGCCCCCGTTGCGTTGCTGACCGGCGAAGGGGTCCGGGTGGGCTGGCGCATGCTCGGACTCGACCCTGAGCAGATCGGCTTCCACGTGATCCGCGACGGCGTCCAGCTCACCGATGAGCCGATCCGCAACAGCACCACCTTCCTCGATCCGGCAGGAACGGCGTCCTCCAGGTACGTCATCAAATCCGTGGGCAACGGCGGGGACCAGCTCACCGCGGAGTTCACGCCGCTGGCCCGGGACTACCTTGCCATCAAGCTGGACAAGCCTGCCGACGACTACACCAAGGACGGCCAGCCGTACAGCTACTCCGCCGGGGATTCGAGCGTGGCAGACCTGGACGGTGACGGCACCTACGAGGTCCTCCAGATGTGGTCCCCGTCCAACTCCAAGGACAACTCGCAGGCAGGCTACACCGGTACTGTCTACGTGGATGCCTACAGGATGGACGGCACCAAGCTCTGGCGCATCAACATGGGCCCGAACATTCGTGCCGGCGCCCACTACACCCAGTTGCTCGCCTACGACTTCGACGGCGACGGCAAGGCTGAAGTTGCGATGAAGACGGCGGACGGCACGCGTGACGCCGCGGGCACCGTGATCGGCAACCCCGGCGCCGATTACCGCAACAGCAGCGGGTACGTGCTCACGGGGCCGGAGTACCTGACCGTGTTCCACGGGGCCAGCGGCACTGTGATGGACACCGTTGCCTATGATCCGCCGCGCGGTGACGTGGGGGCCTGGGGCGACACGTACGGAAACCGCGTGGACCGCTTCCTCGGCGCTGTGGCCTACCTGGATGGTGAACACCCGTCCATGATGTTCAGCCGCGGCTACTACACCCGCGCCGTGCTGGCCACGTACGATCTGGTGGGCGGCAAGATCACCAAGCGCTGGGTCTTCGATTCGGATATCAGCGGCGCCCAGTACCGGAGCCAGGGCAACCACAACCTGTCCGTGGTGGACGTGGACGCCGACGGCAAGGACGAGTTTGTCTTCGGTTCCATGACCATCGATGACAACGGCAAGCCCCTGTACACCACCGGCCTGGGCCATGGCGACGCCATCCACACCAGCGACCTCGACCCGTCCCGGCCGGGGCTGGAGACCTTTGCCGCCCACGAGGATATGGGCTCAAGCGGCAACAGGGGCGCCACGTTCCGGGATTCACGGACCGGCGAGGTGCTCTGGAGCATCCCCGCCACCAAGGACACCGGCCGCGCGGCCGCCGGCGACATCGATCCGCGCTACGCGGGTGCCGAAGGCTGGGCCATTGGTGGCGACGCGGCCTGGAACTCGCCCGTTGGTGAACTGCGGTCCTCCAAGGGGGAGCTGATAGCCAACAAGATCCCGGCAGCCAACTTCATGGCCTGGTGGGACGGCGACCTGCTCCGCGAGATCGTGGATCATGACTGGAACGCTGCCACCAGCACGGGGACGCCCAGCATCGCCAAGTGGAACTGGGAGACCGAATCCAGTGACAGGCTGCTGACGGCCGCCGGTGCCAAGTCCAACAACAGCACCAAGGGCAATCCCGCCATCCAGGCCGATCTCCTGGGTGACTGGCGTGAGGAACTCGCCTGGCCATCGGCTGACAGCACAGAGTTGCGGATCTACACCACCACCGCGTCCACTGACGTCCGGCTCCGGACCCTGATGCATGATCCGGCGTACCGGCTTTCGGTTGCACGCGAGAACATCGCCTACAACCAGCCGCCGCACCCCGGCTTCTTCATCGGTAAGGACATGGAGCTTCCCGCGCAGCCGGATATCGTCTACACCCGCGCCGGTTAGCCTTACCCGCCACCAGCTGGCCCGCCCGCCTTCCAGCGGACGGGCCAGCTGTGCTTAAACGCTGTTGCGGCTGCCGCTCTGGCGCCGTGCCAGCACCTGGCGACAGGCCCCAACCGGCAGGTAACCAGGAGCGTCAGTATGATCGCACCATGACTGACGCCGGCACTGCCAACTCCGTGACCCTCCGCTTCCTGGCCGCCCCCATGGACGTGGGCCACAGTGGCTCGGTGGATGCGGGAACCGTCCTCGAGTGGGTGGACAAGGCTGCCTACGCGGCGGCTGTGGGCTGGGCCAAGTCCTACTGCGTCACGGCCTACGTGGGAAATATCCACTTCGCGGATCCGGTGAACAGCGGGGACATGGTGGAGGTCGAAGCCACCATTGTTTACACCGGGCGCTCCTCCATGCATATCCGCACGGTGGTGTCCTCCGGGGATCCCAAGGGAGGCCCGGCCACCATGCGCAGCCAGTGCATGGTGATCTTTGTTGCTGTGGGTGAGGATGGAAAACCCATCCCGGTCAAGCAGTTCGAGCCCGTCACTGCAGAAGAGATCGAGCAGCGGGACCATGCGCTGGCCCGGATAAAGATCCGCGAGCAGATCGTGGAAGCCATGAACCGGCAGGAATATACGGATGCGGGAACGGCAGAGCGGGTCACCCTGCGTTTTATGGCCGCTCCCACGGACGTGAACTGGGGCGGGAAGGTCCACGGCGGCATCGTGATGAAGTGGATCGATGAGGCGGCCTACGTCTGCGCCTCCCGCTACTGCGGGATGGATACCGTGGCGGTGTTCTCCGGCGGCGTCCGGTTCTACCGTCCGCTCCTGATCGGCCACGTGGTAGAGGTTGAGGCCCGCCTGGTGTACACCGGAACCAAGGGCATGCACATCGCAGTCCACGTCCGCTCCGGAGACCCGAAGAGCGGTGAGATGAACCTCACCACATACTGCCTCACCGTGATGGTGGCGCGCGACGCCGACGGCAACTCGGTGCCTGTACCGGCTTGGGTGCCCGTCAGCGATGAGGACAGGAGGCTCCACGCGCACGCACGGGAGCTGCTGGAAATCCGGGGCCAGGCGCCGGGGAACCGGCTGCCCAACCACCTGCTGGCCCAGGGCTGAGGCGACAAGGAGCCAACCCGGGCTGACGCTTAGAAGCCGCCGCCGCCGGCGTCGGCCGCCATGTTGGCAAAGCGGGAGTAGTGGCCCTGGAACGCAACCACGATGTCCTTGGTGGGGCCGTTACGGTGCTTGGCCACCAGGATGTCCGCTTCACCGGCGCGCGGTGATTCTTTGTCGTAGACATCCTCGCGGTGGAGCAGGATCACCATGTCGGCATCCTGCTCGATGGAGCCCGATTCACGAAGGTCCGACACCATGGGCCGCTTGTCCGAGCGCTGCTCGGACCCACGGTTCAGCTGGGACAACGCGATGACGGGGACCTGGAGCTCTTTGGCGAGCAGCTTCAGCGCACGGGAGAACTCGGAGACTTCCTGCTGGCGCGACTCCACTTTCTTGCCGGAGCTCATCAGCTGCAGGTAGTCGAGGATCACCAGCTTGAGATCGTGCTGCTGCTTGAGTCGGCGGCACTTGGCCCGGATTTCCATCAGTGACATGTTGGGGCTGTCGTCGATGAACAGCGGCGCATCGTTCATCCGGCCCATGGTGGTGGCGATCTTGGACCACTGCTCGTCCTTGATAGTTCCCTTGCGGAGGTCCTGCAGGCCGATGGTTGCCTCGGCGGAGAGCAGGCGCATGGCAATCTCGTTCCGGCCCATTTCGAGCGAGAACATCACGGTGGACAGGTTGTTCTTGATAGCCGCGGACCGGGCGAAGTCCAGGGCGAAGGTTGACTTACCGACCGCAGGGCGGGCCGCGATAACGATCATCTGTCCGGGATGCAGCCCGTGGGTGAGCTCATCCAGTTCAAAAAAGCCGGTGGGCACGCCGGTCATGCCTTCACCGCGGTGGCCGGACGCCTCGATCTCGTCCACCGTGGACTCCATCACGTCCTTGAGCACCACGTAGTCTTCGGCGGTGCGGCGCTCGGCCACGGCGTAGACCTCGGCCTGGGCCTGGTTGACCAGGTCCTCCACCTCGCCGTCGGAGCCGTAGCCCAGCTGGACGATCTTGGTACCGGCATTGACGAGCCGGCGCAGGACGGCGCGCTCGGCCACAATCTCCGCGTAGTAGCCGGCGTTCGCTGCGGTGGGAACAGTCTGGATCAGCTCATGGAGGTAGGCGGGCCCGCCGATCCGGTTGATCTCGGCACGCTTGGTGAGCTCATCGGAGACGGTGACGGCATCGGCCGGTTCACCGCGGCCGTAGAGGTCGATGATGGCCTCGTAGATGGTTTCGTGTGCCGGGCGGTAGAAGTCCTGGCCGCGGAGGATCTCCACGACGTCCGCGATGGCGTCCTTGGACAGCATCATGCCGCCGAGGACAGACTGCTCCGCGGGAATATCCTGTGGAGGTTTCCGGCTCGCGTCCGATCCTCGGGTGGCCTCGACCGGGTCCAGATGCGCTATAGACAAAGCTGCCGTCCTCCATATGTGTACACCGCCGAACATGAGTGCCCGGCGACGATCCATCCTGCTAAGGCGATGCGGGGAAAAGCCCCACTCCGCCACCTGTCCAGGTCTACCCGTGGGCTCTGACAATCCTGCCCGGCCAGCCTTCGCGTGACTGTCAGCTGGAGTTATCCCCACTATCCACAGGTTTTCCACAACGAACTGTTCCTGGCGGATCAGCGATTCTGTCCAGCAGCACCAGATGGCCCTCGCATAAGCCGCCTGGGGGCCGAAGAACAGGTACCCCGCTACGCTAGCCGCCAGGAGTCCAGCCTCAAAGCCAGCATGCGCCAAGGGGTGTGGATAACCTGTGCAGTACCGGGCATAGCTTGTGCACAGCCTGTGGGGAAACCTGTGGAAACAAAAAAAGTTTTGGCAGGCGGAGGGCTCTGACCTGCGGAAACGTCCATTACTGCGTGTGGAGTAAATATTTCTTCTGTGGAATTTAATCCACAGCGCGTGTCGTTCGGCGGTCCCGCGTGAGAGAGGTGCACCGAGTCCTGAGGGTCCAGCAGATGCTGTGTGGCAGCCCTCATATTCCATTCGGGACGCCGGCTTCGGGCTCCCGCCCGCCCTTCATGCGCATAGGTGAATATTGCTGTGGATAACCCGGATCTGGCATAAGCTCTATGCATGGGCGAACTACTGCTGGTCCTGTTGCCTGCGATCGTACTGGTGGCGCTCATCTGGGGCCTTATTACGGCCCTGAGGCCGCGCGACTCGGGAATATCGGACGCCGAAAAATACCAGCGTGACCTGGCAGAACGATCGGCTCAGCACTACGCTGCCCAAGTCCAGGCTGCTACTGCTGCCCGGGCCCAACTCGAGCGGATCACCAGGCCCAGCCAGAACACCCAGGCATCATCGGACCTGGCTGCTGCCAGGAAGCACATAGAACGGCGTTAGACATGGAATCGCTTGTGGCCCCGGTCCTTATTCTCCTGGCAGTGGTTGCCGGCGGAACACTGGCCGTCCGCGCCCTCGGCCGGCGGAAGGCTGCCCGCAGCGCGGAGCCCACCGGGCCGGCCCCCACCCCCACCGAACTGGCGCGCACCGCCGCCACCAAGCTTTCGGAAGAGGAACACCGCAGGCTTTATGCCCTGATTGCCCAGGGGCAGGCGATGGCTGCGATCAAGCTGTACTACGAGGCCACGGGAGAGGGCCTGCGGGCGTCCCGCGACGCGGTGGGTGCGCTGGCAGCCCACCCCCAGCCCTACCGGAGTCCTGAGGCGGCCCCGGCGGCCGCGGAAGATGACGACGACGACGAGCCCCAGCGCTTTCCCTACCGCTACCGGGCCATCGCCAGTAAAGGCGACGTGACCCGGGAAGTCAGCAGCAACATGCTCAACGACGAAATCTACGGCCGGATCCGCACGCTGGCCCGCAGCGGGGACACCGAGGCCGCCGCCACGGCCCTCACCCGGCATTCAGACATTTCCATGAAGCAGGCCCGGGAGTTCATCGCGCTGCTGGAAGACTGAGCCGGGAAGAACCCGACCTTCCTGGGCGCGTGTCGGCGGATCCTGGCATAGTCTGGGCCCTTGGCTTAGTGCGCCGTCGCCCGCTGCCCTGGGGCGGTAAACAGTGAAGTGGCCGGGACTCCATCCTTGCGGATGCCAGTCCCGGCCACTTTAGTTTCGCTTCCCGCCTATCTACTGGAAGGTGAGCACCAGCGTGGGAGCGTCAGCCCCGGTCTCCCTGGAGTTAAGGTCCAAGCCGTCGCTGCTGGCGGAGTCCAGACCAAGCGATAGCGGTTGGCCGAGCTCCCCGCGGACGGCGGCGGGGTCAAGCGCCACCTCATAGGGGGTGCTGACTGAGGTCGGGCCCAGCGTGCCGAGGCTGGCACCCAACGCCGGACGGCTGTTGGAAGTGATCCCGGTTTCCGTCCAGGTATCATCAGCGACCAGCTTGACGTTCTGCTTTCCTGTCGACCCGCTCCCGGCGCTCTTGAGTTTCAACGTCGCACTCTGCAGCGTCTTGCCGGCAGGAGCAGCAGGCAGGCTGAACTTCAGGTAAGCGACCTCCACCGGACTGAAATCCACGCCCAGCATCATGCTCGTACCAAAGTTCGTCGTCGGCGACGCGCTCGATGCATAGGTGTCAGCTGTGGCCGTGACTGTCACGGTCTCCGGAGTGCCGGTTGGCGGCGGAGGAGGAGGAGTCGTCGCAGAAGCCGTGGTGAAGGTCCACGTCTTGTCTGCCGCCATCGTATTGCCGGCAACATCTTTAACTCCGGAGGGACCCTTGATACTGGCGGTGTACGTTGTACTCGCCGTAAGATCCGCAGTTGGGTCCAACGTCGCAACTCGGGTCGCACTGTCATACCGAACAGCGGCCGCCACCGGTGTAGTTGTTCCTGCGGCCGTCAACGTGAATGCACCCGCCGTGGCGACCGATGGCTGATCCATCGGTTCTGAGAACGTCGCCGTCACATTCGCGCCCACCGCCACGCTAGTCGCAGCAGATGTTGGAGTCGTAGCCGTCACCGTCGGAGGCGTAGTGTCAGCAGTCCCGCCGCCCGTACCGCCGGGGCCTTCTTCATAGAAGTGCCAGTACGTCTTGGTGGCATTCACATCGGCCAGCACCAGCACGCCACTGTTGGCCGTGTTCGTGTCGTTGTTCAGGTTCTGCTTTGTGGACGTCACGTTGTGGACGTACTGGTCGGCGTCCATGATTCGCTTCGTCTTCGCAGTACTGAAACTGATGTTGCTCAATGATGTTGACTTCTCGTAGATCGCACCTCCCGAACTGGTGCAAACCCCAGCGTTCGTGATACCGGTCCCGCTCTTTGGATAGGTGGCGAAGGTACGGATCTGTTGCCTGAACTCGTCGATCAGGACGATCACACGGTTCGGGCATTCAGCCACCGTCGCAATCGTGTGCGAAGTCCACGTCGTACCCTTCAGTACCAACAGTTGGATCAGCGGCTGGGCTGCCGATGTGAACGACGTCTTGACTGCGGCGAAAACTCCACCGGCGGCAGCATCCAGCCACTTCAGGTTCATGTGATCATCAGCAATGCGCTGTCCCTTCACCGCTGCCACAGGAGTGCTCCACTCAGTGGTGGCAGCCCCGTCAACGTGGTAGCTCCAGTACATGCCGTCGGTGGCGTCACCGAGCTGCCTGCTCCACATCACACCGATCTTGTTTCCATCGAATGCGATAACAGCCGACGTGTCGTCCACCGACACGTTGCTCACCGATGCAGGATGCGGGAAGGGAGTTGTCCCCCAGGTCTTACCGTCCGTGGCAGTGACATTGATGTAAATCCGGTTTTTCTCCTGCCAAGTGGCCCACAACCGACCCTTGGAATCCTTGTCGATGGTCAGGGTCTCAACTTTGTTGTCGTTGATTTTTTCGGAACCCAGCAGCGTGTACTTATCTGTAGTTGGGTTGTAGCTGTAACGCCGCATTGTCGTCGGGGAGCCGGTTTGGGCCGGCAGGCCGTCCTTGACGACCCTGTAGCTCGCCACGTACAGCGTGTTCCCGTCCCACAGCACATCATGGTGGGTGTCCGCCCGGGTCTCCGTGACCACACCGGTGTCGGCCCATACCTTGGTCGTGGCGTTGAACTTGAAGATATGGAAATCCTGGCTGGCGGTGTCCCACAGGTTTCCCCACCAGGACCCATCATTGAACCACAAGGCACTCGTGGCCCGCTTGGTACCCGTTGGTTCCAACGTGCCTGTGTGCGAGGGACCCTGGTCTCCAAAATCGGGCAGAGCAGCCGAGGCCACCCCCGGCACCACTAGGGCGGCAAGCGCCACAAGCAGTGCAGTCAGGATCGCATGGAGGCGTAGATTCCGCGACCTGCGCGGACGGCGATCAGCAGAGCGATAAACTCCCCGCCTTAGAAAAGGCCAGGAACTCCTGGGACCACGCTCGCCGGATTGAAAAAAAGGATAGTCCATTAACTTTGCTCCCCGGAGTTGAATCCAACAGTCAATCCCCAGTTCGTTCAGTCTCAGTTGCGGGGGGCATCAAAAACAACCCCCGGGCTCCCCCCAATGTGAGGCCTGGGGAATCCCCTATTGCACTGCAGTTGACCGCACGCCTGCGGCCTGCCCCGCCCTCCTAGGTGGTCCGTCGTGCCCCGATGGCGCCCCTACCGGGCTGCGGAGCTCAGTTGTTTCCGGAGATTCCGGCCAGGAGTTGCTCGAAAGGAAGGGACTCCATAGGTGCAGGCTTCCGGCCGGGCTGGGGTCCTTCCAGCAGTCGGGTGAACTCCCCGGCGGCACGGTCGATCCGATCGGCAAGGCTGGAACCGCCGTCGTCGGAGGTACCCCAGTCCTGTGGGCCGGCGAAGACACCGGTAGCGGCGATCCTCGTGCGGAGGTAACTGAACAGGGGCCGCAGGGCATAGTCGACCACCATCTGGTGGCGGTCCGTGCCGCCGGTGGCGCCCAGCAGGACTGCCTTGCCGTCCAGCGATTTCGGGTCGAGGACATCGATGAAGGACTTGAACAGGCCGCTGTAGGAAGCACTGAAGACCGGCGTCACGGCGATGATGCCGTCCGAGGCCTCGACTCCCGCAATGACCTCTGCCAGGCGGGGTGCCGCGTAGCCGGTCACAAAGTTGTTGGCGATGTCCACTGCGAGGTCGCGGAGTTCAACGATGTCCACGGCCACGTCGTAGCCGGCCGCGCGGAGTTGCCCCTCCACGGAGGCTGCCAGCTGGTCAGCGAGCAGGCGGCTCGACGACGGTACGCCAAGCCCGGCGGATAGGACTGTGATGCGGCGGGATTCCATGGCATTTTCTCCTGTTGCTCGTTCGTTCATCATACATGCATTTGCATCTACCTTCAGAACAGGGCAGGGTGCCGGAGTATTCCCGGCGCCTTAGAGCTGCACCATGCCGCGGATGCAGGTGGTGGAATACCCGCCCACCCAGATGTCATCGCCTTCGGCCGCGACGTGGATCCTCCCCGCGCGGCCCAGGACCGTACCTTGGGCCGCCACGTACTCCGAGGGGGCCTGGTTGCTGCCGATCAGCCATTGTGCCGCTCCGGCGTTGAAACTTCCGGTCACCGGGTCCTCCGTCATGGCGTCACCGGGGATAAAAGTGCGGACCTCGAAGTCAGCGCCCGCGCCTGGTGCATGCGGACCGATCACGCCCACCTTCAGCCGGCCCATCGCAGCGAGGTCGGGCTCGATGGCCAGTACCTGCTCCGCGGATTCCAGCAGGACACCGATCCATTCAGGCCCGTTGACCAGCCATGAAGCGTCTACGATGCGGGATTCCGGCAGCCGGAGGCCGTCCGCCAACTGCTGGCGGACAGAAGCACTCACCGGCCCGAAGCGGGTCAGGGGCGGTGCCGCGAAAGCCAGCCGCCCGGCGTCGTGCTTTACCCTGATCAGTCCTGCGGCGCACTCCTGCACCACGAACCCGTCAGACTTGGGCACTCCCCCGGATTCCAGCCACGTGTGTGCCGAGCCGAGTGTGGGGTGCCCGGCAAACGGGAACTCCTCACTGCCCGTGAAGATCCGGACCCGGTAATCGGCGCGCGGGTCGGTCGGGGGCAGCAGGAATGTTGTCTCCGACAGGTTGGTCCAATTGGCAAACTGCTGCATCTGTTCCGCCGCCATGCCTTCGGCGTCGAGGACGACGGCCAGCGGGTTGCCCCTGTACGGCTCGCGGGAGAAGACGTCGACCTGATGGAAGGGACGGCTGAGCAGGGACCGCGAATGCGGGGATGGTGAAGTCACCGCTGCAGGCTATCACCGGTCATGGCGGGCACCAGGCGGGTCTGCGACACTACGTACATGGCAGAGAACAAAACCCAGCCCACCGCAGTGCCTGTTGAGCAGTTCCTGGCATCGGTGGAGCATCCTGGGCGGCGCGCAGACGGCTTCGAACTGCTCGAGCTCATGCGTGGCGGTACAGGGGAAGAGGCGATGATGTGGGGACCCACCATTGTCGGCTTTGGCAGCTACCACTACCGCTACGGCAGCGGGCGGGAAGGGGACTCGGCCGCCGTCGGATTCTCACCGCGGAAGGCAAACCTGGCCCTGTATGGCCTCACCTACGGACCGGACGCGCACACGTTGCTGGCTGCGCTGGGCAAGCACAAGACGGGGGCCGCCTGCCTCTACATCAACAGGCTCCAGGACGTGGACCGCGAAGTACTCACTGAGATGATCCGCACCGGATACCGGCACGTCATGGCGGAACTGCACAGCCCCTGACCTTACCGCACCAGCAAAAGACCCCCGCCGCCGGAATTCGGCAACGGGGGTCTCTTGGTGCAGTAAGAAACTACTTACCAGCCACTACGTCGAGTTCGATCACAGCAGCAACGTCGTCGTGAAGACGGACGTTGGCCTGGTACGAACCAACAGACTTGATGTGTGCCGGCAGTTCAACCTTGCGCTTGTCGATGCGGCCAAGGCCTGCGGCCTCAACAGCGTCAGCAACGTCGCCCTGCTTGACGGTGCCGAACAGGCGTCCGGTCTCGCCAGCCTTGACAACGAGCTTGACCGGCTTGGCGGAGAGTGCAGCAGCCTGCTTCTGAGCGTCTTCCAGGGAAGCGTGCTCGCGGGCGGCGCGGGCAGCCTTGATGGACTCAACCTGCTTCTCGCCACCCTTCGACCAGGTCAGGGCGAAGTTGCGGGGGAGCAGGAAGTTACGTGCGTAACCGTCCTTGACCTCTACAACATCGCCAGCAGCACCGAGACCGGTTACTTCGTGGGTCAGAATGAGCTTTGCCATGTTAGTTAATCCCTTCCTTAGCCGCGGCCAGCGCCGGAGTAAGGCAGCAGGGCAACTTCGCGGGCGTTCTTGATTGCCTGTGCGATCTTGCGCTGTTCCTGCACCGTGACGCCAGTGACGCGACGGGCGCGGATCTTTCCGCGGTCGGAGATGAACTTGCGCAGCAATGCTACGTCCTTGTAGTCGATGACAGTGATGTCAGCGGCCTTCAAGGGGTTGGACTTTGGTTTGGGCTTACGGAGTTCAGCCTTAGCCATCGTGGAGCTCCTATTCTAGGGAGCCCGTGGATATTGATCCACGGGATGGTGGTGGTCCGACGGCGGCAGTCACCTTAGGTGCCGTATGGCACTTCAGGCAGTCCCGGCGTCGGGCCTTAATTGGTTATTAGAAGGGAGGTTCGGAATCGGGGCCGTTGCCCCAGCCGCCTGCGTTGGAGACTCCGGGCGTAGCCCAGGGATCGTCCTGTGCAGCCTGCTGGTTGCCGCCGCCCCAGCCTCCGCCGGAGTTGCCGCCCTGGTTTCCACCAGAGTTGCCTCCACCGAAGCCGCCGCCGCTGTTGCCGCCGCCAAAGCCACCCTGCCCGCCGGCGCCGGAGCGCTGGGTGCGGTTGACCTTGGCATTGGCGTAGCGCAGGCTCGGGCCGATTTCATCGACCTCAAGCTCGATAACGGTGCGCTTTTCGCCTTCTTTGGTTTCGTAGGAACGGCTCTTCAGACGGCCGGTAACGATCACGCGCATGCCCTTGGTGAGGGACTCGGCGACGTTCTCGGCTGCTTCACGCCACACAGCGGCGCGGAGGAACAGGGTTTCCCCGTCCTTCCACTCGTTGGACTGGCGATCAAAGGTGCGGGGGGTGGAAGCGATGGTGAAGTTCGCTACTGCCGAACCGGACGGTGTGAACCGCAATTCCGGGTCATTGGTGAGGTTACCGATGACCGTAATGGTGGTCTCGCCTGCCATCTACTGCCTCCTTGTTCGATCCTGGGTGAAGAGTGCGTTTCCTGCGGGGTAAAGAATGAAAACCGGTGCTGAATTACTCAGCAACAACCTTCTGCTCTTCGGGTCGGGTGATCTTGGTGCGCATGATGGTCTCGTTAAGAGACAGCTGGCGGTCAAGTTCCTTGGCGGTTTCCGGCTTGGCGGTGAAGTTCACCACGGCGTAGATACCTTCGGACTTCTTCTTGATGTCGTAAGCCAGCCGGCGACGGCCCCAGATGTCAACCTTTTCGATGGTTCCACCATCGTTGGTGATGACGTTCAGGAACTTCTGAAGCGACGGCTCAACGGTACGCTCTTCGACCTCGGGGTCGATGATTACCATCAATTCGTAAGGACGCATATGTGAACCCACCTCCTTTGGGCTAAGCGGTTACGGCATTTCCGTAACAGGAGGTTCATTTGCGATGCTGTGCGGTACCCCGCCGCCAGGAACGGAAGCAGGACGCAGCACAGACTTCAATATCTTAGTGCATTTGGAACGGATAGGCGATTCGCGCTTGACTCCAAGGCTATGCCCGTGGTTGCCCGCGCGGGAGCATAAAGCCTGCTATGTGGAAAACCGCCGTCGGGTGCGCCGCTTAAGACGTTGGTTCGGCTCCCACGGGAACGTCGCGGCTGTCGGCGTCGCCTGCTTCCGTCCCGGTGCCGCGGCCGCGGTACCGCCACAGTCCGATGCCCACCACCACGCCGGCCAAGGCCAGCGACAGGAATAGGGACTCGCGGGTGGACTCCAGGATGACCATCCCGATCAGCAGGGCCACGATGCTGACAATAGCCACCCAGGTCAGGTATGGGAACAGCCACATCTTCAGCGCCAGGTCTTTGGCGGAAGCTCCCATCCGCTTGCGCAGGACCAGCTGGGAGGACGCGATGACCAGCCACACAAACAGGGCTATGGCACCGGAGGTGTTGACCAGGAACAGGAACACGGTGTCCGGGGCAATGTAGTTAAGGCCGACGGTGATGAAGCCGACCACGGTTGATGCGAGCACCGCCGCTGCGGGCACCCCGCGCCGGGAGATTTTTGTCCATGCTGCGGGGGCGTCGCCGCGCCGGGAAAGGGAGAAGAGCATGCGGCTGGCGGTGTAGAGGCCGGAATTAAGGCAGGACAGCACGGAAGTCAGGACCACAACGTCCATGATGGTTCCGGCCCCGGGGATTCCGAAGAGCTCGATCACTGCCACGTAGGGGCTCTTGGCAACGCTGGCATCGTTCCAGGGCAGCAGGGTGACAACGATGGCGATGGACCCGATGTAGAAGACAAGGATGCGCCAGACGGTGGACTTCACGGCCTTCTTGACAGCGTCAACCGGGTTCTCGGATTCACCGGCCGCGATGGTGGCGATTTCGGCGCCGAAGAACGAGAAGACCACCACCAGGATGCCAGCCAGCACCGCTCCAGGGCCGTTGGGCAGGAACCCGCCGTTGTCCGTGAGGTTGCTCAATCCGGGGGCCGGGACGCCGGGCACAAGACCCAGGATGGCGGCCACGCCGAACAGCAGGAACAGCACGATAGCCGCGACCTTGATGGAGGCGAACCAGAACTCGAATTCGCCGTATGACTTCACGGAACCCAAGTTGGTCAGGGTCAGCAGCACCATCAGGGCCAGGGCCCAGACCCATTGGTCGATGCCGGGAACCCAGCGGTGCATGATCGCGGCGCCGGCTGTGGCTTCGATGCCGAGCACGATGATCCAGAACCACGCATAAAGCCAGCCGATGCTGAAGCCGGCCCACCTGCCCAGCGCCTTGTCGGCGTAGGTGGAGAACGAGCCCGTCTCGGGGTTCGCCGCGGCCATTTCGCCGAGCATGCGCATCACGAGGATGACCACCACGCCCGCGGCCATGTAGGCAAGCAGGATGCCGGGGCCTGCCTGCTGGATGGCGGCACCGGAGCCTACGAAGAGCCCGGCACCGATAACACCGGCGATGGCGATCATGGACAGGTGCCGCGGTTTGAGCGACTTTGATAATTGCTGGTCAGCGGGCATGGGTGCGCCGTCCTTTGGTTCTCTGGGTCATGGATGGATCAAGGCCGGAAGCGGGTTGTGCCCGCGCGCCGGAGTGGGATAACCATCGGGTGCGTTTGATCACACGTTTCTCCCACCCTAGACGTCCCGCAAAGCGCCCAAGGCTGTGCATCAGCACAAATGCGCGGCCTCGGAACCGGACGTATCTCTACTTGGAGCACCTGCTGTGCACCAGTTGATTTCTGGGGGGCACCTCAGAAATCTTGATGAAATCCAGCGCCTAATTGGTAGTGCCTCTTTTTCAGGTGCGGCTATATTGACTCCACGGCTGGGTACCGGGCTGGATGCTTTCGAGCGGACAGTCTGCTGGACCGCCGGTCACCATGACCGGCTGGTGCAGTGCATCAAATGCTGGAACCGATAAGGCAAGAAAGTGGTCTCCTTCTTCTATGGATGGGGTCCCATGTCGTTATTTGGCAGAAGCAAGGAACTCGGCCGGATCCTTTCGGTGATCAGGGGTCCCAAGGAAGGTGCCTTGGCCGTTGTGGGTTCACACGGCATGGGAAAGTCGGCTCTGCTGGGCGAAATTCCCCGGCTTTCGGACTACCGCACGGTGTTCCTGCGGGCCAGCGTCTCTGAATCGGACTGGCCGCTGTCCGGTATTACGGCCCTCCTGAACGGCATGGATGATCCGGTCTTGAACCGGATCGCCGATGAACTTCTCCGCGATTCGTCCGGCGCCCTGGACGTCGCAGCGGTTTCCACCATGCTGCTCAACGGGCTGCATCAGCGTTCCTCGTCCCGGACCATAGTGGTGATTGACGACGCCGACCAGTTGGACCCGAGCAGCCAGGCCATCATCGGCTACCTCGCCCGGCGCCTGGCCGGCACGGACCTTGCCGTTTTCGCCAGCCTTCGTGAAGACACAGCAGACAGCCCTTTCTCGAGCCTTCCCGTCCTCCCGCTGCGGGCACTGGGCTACAACGACACCGTCCGTATGCTGGAGGCCATTCCCGCCCGCCAGACCGCGACGGCGGCTGTACACGCAGTTGCCGCAGCGTCACAGGGGAACCCGCTGGCCGCCGTCGAACTTTACTCCGCCCTGCTGGAACGCCAGGCGGAGGGAAAGTACGCCCTCCCCGTTCCGCTGCCGTCCAGGGGCAGCTTCGAAGCGGAATTTGCGGCCACCCTGGGCGGGCTCTCGCCGGCCGCGCGGCAGGCCCTTGATCTGTTGTCGCTGTCCTTCCGGAGCGGGATCACCACCTTGGAGAAGGTCCACAGTGACGTCTGGGCCGGCGTGGATGAGCTCCTGGCCGCCGGCATGATCAGCCGGTCAGGCCCCTATCTGGGGATCAGGGACCAGCTGCTCCGTGGCTACGTCTTCTCGGCAATGACCCCCGCCATGCGGACCGCCAGCCACCGGGCGCTGGCCGAAGCGGCCAGCGACTCGGACCTGTACGCCCGCAGATGGCACTTGAGCTTCACTGCGCTGGAGCGGCAAACGCCGTTTGGCCTCCTCCGCTACGCGGTGGAGCTGATCAGGACGGGGGAAGTGCCCTTCGCCGTCGAATACATCGAGCGGGCCCTGACCATTAATCCGTGGGAGGCGGAAACGGCCGCGCGGCTGACCACGGTTGCCGAACTGCTGTTCAACCGCGGCGAATTCGTTTACGCCAGGCGTTACCTGGATTGGGCCCGGCGGGTGACCCGGAACCCCGCACTGATCCTTCGGCTGACCGGGCTGTCCTTTGAGATCGAGTTCATTCAAGGTGCCTCAGTGCGGGCAAACATGGTGCTGCGCCTGGTTAAGGAGTTCGGACAGCATGATCCGGCGTACTCGGCCAAACTGCTGGCCGCCGGTGCGCTGTACTTCGCCGAACGCTGGGAACTGAAGGATGCCGCCGCGCTGCTCCGCTACGCCGAAGAGTTCCAGGGCGCCGCCTCTGCGGAGTGCCTTGCGGTGGCCGAGAAGGCCAAACTGCTGGCGGAAGCGATCGGCGGGAATTCGGAAAACCTCAAGCGCAAAAACGATCAGGCGGGGAATGCCTGGGTGGCCGGCCTCCTGGTGCACGGCCGCGCCCTGAGCTATGCAGAGCATCACAGCCTTGCCCAGGAAGCTTTCGCGATGGTGCGGAATTCCGCAGAACCCCGCCACATCAACTGGCGTGAGACCGCCGCCTTCCTTGCCGTGGACAACGAGATCCGCGCCGGCAACGTCAGGACCGCCGTGAAACTCATTGAAGACCTGGAACTCGACGAACCGGAAATGAAATACCACCGGGGGATGCGGTCCGTATTCCGGGTGTGGCGGGCGCATGCCCTCGGGGATGAGGCGTTGGCGCGGGTGTATGCAGCGGACGCCCAGCACTTCTCCGGAGCGGAAAGCCACCCGTCCATCACCGCGCAGCTTGCCGCCATCCAGGGCCACTTCGCCCTGATGCGCGGCAACCTCGCGGAGTCACTGGCCCAACTCTCGCGTGCGGCCGAGCTGGGCCTGGAATTCGGCAACCCCACGCTGCTCCGGTGCGAGGCGGACCTGGTGGAGGTCCTGGTACGGCTGGGCCGGCACCGTGAGGCCAGCCAAGCGCTCTACCGGCTCGAAAGCCGTTCGGTGGGACTGCGGTCGCCGTGGCTCATGATGGTGGTGGCGCGGAGCCGGGCCATGCTCGCCGACGGGGATCAGTCACTTCAGCTTTTCTGCCAGGCACTCGAGAGCCGGAACGGCCACGACTCGCTGCAGGAACGGGCCCGGACCCTGCTCTGCTACGCGGAGCGGCTGGGCGCCTTTGGACGGCTGCGGGAGGCCCGCGATGCGATGCTCCGCGCGAAGGTCATGTTCGATGAGGCCGGAGCCGACGCCTGGGCACAGCACGTTGACTCGCTGCTGCTGGATGAGCGCGTTGAACCGTCCCGGCCCAAGGGCAATCCGGCCATGCTGATGCTTGCCGACCATGAACGGTCACTGGCGCAGATGGTGGCCCGCGGCATGCGCAACAAGGAAATCGCGGCCACACTCTACGTATCCGTCCGGACCGTCGAAGTACGCCTCACCGCGATCTACCGCAAGCTCGGAGTGGAGTCGCGCGCGCAGCTCACTGCCCTTGCCGCTGGCAAGGACAGTGCGGCCCGCGAGCCGTACGTATTGCCCGTACTTTAGGGCCCATTCCGGCTTTTGCAGGTACCCGCATTTTCCACACTGTGCGTCCGCTGCATCCACAACAGCCCTTCCAATCCCCGCCACTGCAGCTGTTCTGACCCTAGTTTTGCTTCACGGCCAGAACACAAGGCGGATACGCCGGGAAGGGGACATCATGGCAGAAATACCAGTGGCCAAGACCCGGGGCACTGCCTTCAACTGGCCCGTTGCACCCGCTGCTGCACAGCGGATGTCAACAGCGCCGTTGGCGGCGGCGGAAACCGCAGGAACCCGGTTCCTGCTGCCGCCAACGGGCGCTCCAGCACCTACACGCTTATCCCCGGCAGCATCAGCGAGCACAGCATCGGCACCCCTCGTCCCTGCTCGCAAGGCCACCGCCTCGTGGCTCGCCCGGCACATCAACTTCCTCCGCACCACCGACTCTCTCCTGGTCCTGGGCGCCGTATTCGCCGGCTACCAGCTCTCCAGTGTCGGGCTTGCTTCCGGAGAACCCGGCGACGGCGGCACCCTGGTCACCGCTGCCGCCGTCGCCCTTTTGTGGCCCTCGGCTTTGGAGATCTACCGCACCCGCGACGCGAAGGTGCTGGGGGTGGGGGCCGATGAATACAAGCGCGTCGCATCGGCAAGCCTGCGGATTTTCGGGCTGCTCGCCATCGCCGCAGTGGTTTTCTCCGTCCACGGCGCCGCGGCCTTCGTCACCGCGTCCCTCCCGCTGGGCCTGGTGTCCCTGACCGCCAACCGCTGGCTCTTCCGACGGCGGCTCTCGGCTGAGAAGGCGAAGGGACGCCACCTCTCGCGGGCAGTCGTTGTGGGCGATCCGGAAGACGTCAGGTACGTTGTCCGGCAGGTCGCGCGGAAGTCCGGACCTGTTTACCACATCCTTGGCGTCTGCCTCCCGGGTGCCCGCCGCGGCACCAGCCTCAGCGTGGACGCCGCCCAGGTGCCGGTCCTGTCCTCCACGGACGACATCGCCCGCACTGTCCGCCTGGTGGAAGCCGATTCGGTGATCGTGGCAGGACCGCTCCCCGGCGGCAACCAGTTCATCCGCGAGCTCGGCTGGAAGCTTGAAGAATGCTCCGCTGAGATGGTCCTGGCGGCCACCCTGACCAACGTTGCGGGGCCCCGGATCCACTGGCGGCCGGTGGAAGGCCTGCCTTTGATGCATGTGGATATTCCGCAGTACAGCGGCGCCAAGCATGTACTGAAACGGGTCATGGATGTGGCTATGGCCCTCGCCGCTGCCCTGGTGTTGTCGCCGCTGCTGCTGGTCCTTGCCCTGATCGTGCGCCTGGACAGCCCCGGCCCGGTGTTCTTCCGCCAAGACCGGATCGGCAAGAACGGCGGTGTCTTTGGAATGGTGAAGTTCCGGTCCATGGTGGTGGACGCCGAAGCACGCCTGGCGGAGCTGAACGCACAGAACCAGGGCGCAGGCGTCCTCTTCAAGATGAAGAATGACCCGCGGGTGACGCGGTGCGGGCGCTGGATGCGCAAGTACTCGCTTGACGAGCTCCCGCAACTCTGGAACGTCATGGTGGGCCACATGAGCATGGTGGGTCCGCGCCCGCCGCTGGACCGCGAAGTGAGCGCCTACGAACGCCACACCCGCCGCCGGCTGCTGATCAAACCCGGAATCACGGGGCTGTGGCAGATCAACGGCCGCTCCGACCTCTCCTGGGATGAAGCCGTCCGGCTGGATCTCTATTACGTCGAAAACTGGTCCATCGCCGGCGACCTGCTGATCCTGTGGCGGACCTTCCGCGCAGTCATCCAGCCGTCCGGCGCCTACTAACAACCCCTGCCCGAAAGAAAGTGACATGAGGACATTCCCCAATCCGTTCCACACCCCCACCCACCGCCAGCCTGCCCGAAAACTCAGGATCGCCGTCGTCGGAGCCGGATACTGGGGCCCGAATTTGGCCCGCAACCTGCAGGCAAGCCCCGACTGGGACCTGGCAGCCATCTGCGACCTGGATATCGAACGGGCCCGCAAGCTGGCCACCACGCTGGGGGAGATCCCGGTGGTCGAGTCTCTTGATGAGCTGCTGGACACCTTTGATGTGGACGCCGTGGCCATCGCCACGCCGGCGCGCACCCACCACGGCACCGTGATGACAGCACTGCGTGCCGGGAAGCACGTCCTGGTGGAAAAACCGCTGGCGGACAGCCGGGCGCATGGGTTGGAAATGGTGGCCGAAGCCAAGGCACGGGGTCTGGTGCTGATGGCGGACCACACCTACTGCTACACGCCGGCCGTTTTGAAGATGCAGGAGCTGGTGCAGGCCGGGTCCCTGGGCGAAATCCTGTTCGTGGATTCCACCCGGATCAACCTGGGGCTGGTGCAGCCCGACGTGAACGTGTTCTGGGACCTGGCGCCGCACGACCTGTCCATCCTGGATTTTGTCCTCCCCGGCGGGCTGAACCCGGCGGAAGTCTCGGCCTTCGGCGCCGACCCGCTGGGAACCGGGCGGGACTGCGTGGGGCACCTGAACTTCAGGCTCCCCAACGATGCCACGGCCCACGTCCACGTGAACTGGCTCAGTCCCACCAAGATCCGGCAGATGGTGATCGGAGGATCCCTCAGGACCCTCGTGTGGGATGACCTGAATCCGCAGCAGCGGCTCAGCGTGTACGACCGGGGCGTCAGCCTGGACCGGCAGCCGAAGTCGGCAGGCGAGAAGGCGTCCGACGCCGTTTCCTACCGGCTCGGGGACACCTGGTCCCCTGCATTGCCTGAGCGTGAGGCGCTGGGGCAGGTGGTGGCCGAACTGGCCTTCTGCATCCGCAACGGCCAGGAGGCTCGGACCGGCGGGGCGTCGGGCCTGCGGGTCCTTTCCGTCCTCGAAGCGGTGACCCGCAGCCTGAGCCTGGACGGCCAGGCCTCCCCGGTGGAAGGTACCGGCGCCACAGAAGCAGCCTCCGGCGTCGAACTGGAGCGTGCACGGTGAGCCGGCTTGAAGGGGCCACCGTCCTGGTGACCGGCGGAGCGGGAACCATCGGTTCCACGCTCGTGGATGCGCTGCTCGAAGCGGGTGTAGGCCGTGTGGAGGTCCTGGACAACCTGGTCCGCGGGCGCCTCGACAACCTGGCCGGAGCCCTGGCCAGCGGGCAGGTGGAGCTGGTGCACGGGGACATCGGGGACCGCGACCTGGTCCATGACCTGACCAGGGGCAAGGACCTGGTGTTCCACCAGGCGGCCATCCGGATCACGCAGTGCGCGGAGGAACCGCGGCTGGCGCTGGAGGTCATGGTGGACGGGACCTTCAACATCCTTGAGGCCGCGGCCGAGCACAAGGTGGACAAGCTCGTGGCTGCATCGAGTGCCTCGGTGTATGGGATGGCGGAGGAATTCCCCACCCGTGAAAGCCACCACCACGCCAATAACGACACGTTCTATGGGGCCGCCAAATCCTTCAACGAGGGGATGGCCCGCAGTTTCCACGCGATGACCGGGCTGGATTTTGTGATGCTCCGCTACTTCAACGTCTATGGCCCGCGGATGGATGTCCACGGGCTCTACACCGAAGTCCTGGTGCGCTGGATGGAGCGGATCATGGACGGCCGGCCGCCGCTGGTCTTCGGGGACGGGCAGCAGACGATGGACTTCGTTTATACAGCCGATGTGGCGCGGGCGAATGTCCTTGCGGCCGCCAGCGGTGTCCGGGAGGGAATCTACAACATCGCCAGCGGAACCGAGACGAGCCTGCTGGAGATGGCGGAGGCGCTGCTGCGCGTCATGGGCTCGGACCTGGCTGTGGAACACGGGCAGGCGCGGCAGGTCAATGGGGTGGTCCGGCGCCTGGCGGATACCTCGGCGGCTGCCCGCGACCTGGGGTTCAAGGCCGAAGTGGACCTCGACGAAGGACTGCGGGAGCTCGTCACCTGGTGGAAGCCGCTCCGGGACGAGATCGCGGCGACCCGGAAAGTCGGTGCCAAATGAGCACGGAAGCGGTCCTTGCCCGGATCAACGTCATGAAGCCCTGGCTTGGGGAAGAAGAAGCCCAGGCGCTGGCGGAAGTGGTTGCGTCGGGCTGGGTGGCCCAGGGGCCGAAGGTTAGGGAGTTCGAAACAGCGTTCGCCGCCGCGCAGGTGGTGCGGCACGCCGTCGCAACCTCCAACTGCACTACGGCACTGCACCTGGCGCTGGTGGTGGCGGGCATCGGCCCGGGCGACGACGTGGTGGTACCGTCGCTGTCCTTTATCGCGACGGCGAACGCGGTCACCTATGTGGGGGCCCGCCCCGTGTTCTGCGACGTGGATCCTGCCACCGGGAACGTGACTGCGGAGACCATCCACGCAGCCCTGACCCTTGATACCCGGGCGGTGATCGTGGTGGACCAGGGTGGTGTGCCGCTGGACATGGATCCGATCCGCAAACTGTGTGACCGGCATGAAATCACCGTTATCGAAGACGCTGCCTGCGCCGTTGGATCCACCTACAAGGGCCGGCCGGTAGGCGCCAGGGCGGACGTGGCGGTGTGGTCCTTCCATCCGCGCAAGATCCTCACCACCGGTGAAGGCGGAATGCTGACCACCAACCGCGCCGACTGGGCCGCGCGGGCGCGCGCGCTCCGCGAGCACTCGATGAGTGTGTCCGCCGCGGACCGGCATGGATCGGTGCTCGCCCCGCCGGAGGTCTACCTGGAGGTGGGGTTCAACTACCGGATGACGGACCTGCAGGCCGCCGTCGGCATTGTGCAGCTGGGGCGGCTGCCCGAGGTGGTGCAGCGCCGCCGTGATATCGCGGCGCGGTACGTTGCCGGACTCGCCGGGCTGCGTGGGCTGCGGCTGGTGTCCGACCCGCCCTATGGGACCAGCAACTTCCAGTCCCTGTGGCTGGAGGTTTTGCCCGGCTTCGGCACTACCCGCGAAGGCCTGCTGGCCCGTCTGGCGGAGGCCGGCATCTCTGCCCGGAGGGGCATCATGGCGGCGCACCGGCAACCGGCGTACCGCTGGAGGGATACCGGCAATTCCTTGCTGGAGCACACGGAACGGCTCAACGACAGGACCCTGATCCTCCCGGTCTTCCACGAACTCGACGACGAAAGCCTCAGCAGGATCATCAGCACCATCCGCGGCGCCGCCACAGGCGTGGCCACATGAGCGAGCTCATCCTGATTGCCGCCAGCGGACTGGCCCGTGAAGTCCTGGCGATGGTGCGGGCCAGCGGGCAGTACGACGTGGTGGGCCTGCTGGACGACGACAAGGAAATGGCCGGTGTAACGGTGGACGGCGCCCCGGTGCTGGGGACCATTGACGACGCCGGAAGGTACACCCACGCGTTGATCCTGGTGTGCATTGGCTCGGGGAAGTCCCGGGAGGCCGTGGTGGAGCGGCTCACGGCGATGGGGCTGAACGAGGCCCGGTATGCCACCGCGGTGGACCCCACCGTGCAGTACCCCGAGGGGTGCCGGATCGGCCGGGGCAGCATCCTGCTGCGGAACGTGACCATGACCGCGGCAGTCACCCTGGGGGCCCACGTGGTGGCCATGCCGTCCGTGACCTTCACGCACGACGACGACGTGGCTGACTTTGCCACGTTTGCTGCGGGAGTGTCGTTGGGCGGCGGAGTCCGGATCGGCCGGGCAGCGTATCTCGGCATGAATGCGAGCGTCCGCGAGCGGACCTCTGTGGGTGCTTACGCCACCGTGGGCATGGGTGCTGCGGTGCTCAGCAACGTGCCCGACGGCGAGACCTGGGTGGGTGTGCCGGCGCACGAGATTGATCGGGAAAGTTTTAGTTTTGGGGGTGTGCGGTGAGTGCCGAAGTTGATGTCCGGTTCGCTGTTGGGCCTGTGCTGCTGGTGGATCTTGCCGCGCAGCAGGCGGAAGTCCATGAAGAGGTCATGGCGGAACTGGCAGACGTATTGAAGGGGGCGTCCTTCATAGGGGGTCCCGCCGTCGGGCAGTTCGAGGAGGCGTATGCGTCCTTTCTTGGGGCACGGCACTGCGTGGGCGTTGCCAACGGGACCGACGCTTTGGAGTTGGCCCTGCGGGCCGGAGGCGTAACCCCTGGCGGGGAGGTCATTCTTCCGGCCAATACCTTTATCGCTACCGCGGAGGCTGTCAGCCGGATCGGGGCGGTACCCGTTCCTGTGGACGTGGACCCGGAGTACCTGCTGATTTCTCCCTCTGCTGTCGCGGCTGCCGTCACCTCCCGGACGCAGGCCATTGTTCCAGTCCACCTCTTCGGGCAGACGGCATTTGTTGAGCAATTGGTTCCGATCGCCGAGGCCTGCGGGGCTGTGATTGTCGAAGACGCCGCCCAGTCCCAGGGAGCGACGCGGTATGGAAAGGCTGCCGGGACATTTGGGCTTGCTGCGGGCACGAGTTTCTACCCGGGGAAGAACCTTGGGGCGGCCGGTGACGCCGGTGCGGTTCTGACAGACGATTCTTCCGTTGCCGCCCGGGTTCGGATGCTGGGCGCGCACGGCAGTTCGGAAAAGTACCGTCATGATGCTGTTGGCATGAACTCGCGGCTCGACACCGTCCAGGCGGTGGTGCTTAAAGCGAAGCTGGCCCGCCTGGAGTCCTGGAATCTCCTGCGGCGGGCGGCCGCTGAACGATACACGGAACTGCTTGCCGATGTTCCCGGTGTTGTTGTCCCCTGTGAGGCACCCGGGAATGTGGATGTGTGGCACCTGTATGTGGTGCGGGTTCCTGACCGTGACGCCGTCCTGGCAGCCCTTCAAGCCGCGGGGATCCAGGCTGGAGTCCATTATCCGGTGCCGGTGCACTTGAGCGGCGCCTACGCCGAATCGGGTTTTCCGCAGAGGTCTTTCCCGGTAGCCGAAGAAGCTGCGGGACAGATTCTGTCGCTGCCGCTCTACCCGCATATCAGTGCAGAGCAGCAGGAGCGGGTTGTTGAGGAGTTGTCATGTGCCCTGACGAAGCCGTAGTCCTTTGAGGACGTCCGTGCGGGGCAGTCGATGAAGCGTCTGGGCCTGGCGTCTGTCCAGGAGGCCGGGCTGCAGCCCGGCGCCCAGCAGAACACGTCCGGTGCCACCTCCGCATTGGCCTGGAGCGTGCTGAACACTGCGGTTGCCCGATTCGGCACGCTGGGGATTGGAATTGTGCTGGCCCGCTTGCTGGGTCCTGACTCGTACGGCAGTTTTGCGGTCGCCATGGTGGCTTTGCTCGCCGTCCTGACCATCAACGAACTGGGCGTCAGCCTCGCCATCGTGAGGTGGCCTGAGGATCCCAAACGGATCGCACCGACCGTGACCACCATCTCGATCCTTTCCAGCGCAGTGCTCTGCGGGGCCGGCCTTGCCGTAGCCCCCTGGTTTGCGGACCGCATGGGCGACCCCGGTGCGACAGACGTGGTCCGCGTCATGGTGTGCTGTGTCCTGGTGAGCGGCGTCGTCGCCACTCCGGCCGCCCTGATGCAACGGGCATTTGACCAGAAAACGAAGATGTTCATCGACCAGGTGAATGTCTGGGTGGGAGCCATCGTCTCAATCTGCCTGGTGTTGATTGGCATGGGCGCGATGAGCCTGGCTCTGGGCCGGCTGGCAGGCACTCTGGCCGGCGGACTACTTTTCGTCCTCAAGTCTCCCCTGCCCGTGCGCATGGGTTTGGATCGGCGGGTCCTGAAGCCGCTGCTGCGGTTCGGACTGCCACTGGCAGGGACCAGCATCATCGTGTTTTGCGTCGGCTACCTGGACCAATTGGTTACTGGCAGCATGCTTGGTTCGGTCATGTTGGGTATGTACGTCCTTGCCTTCAACTTGTCGAGCTGGCCGGTAACCATGTTTTCCCAGCCGCTGCGAAGTGTCGCTCCCGTGGTGCTGGCCCGGTTGCAGCATGACCCCGAAAAAATGCGGTCGACAGTCATGGCCCTGATCGGCGTGCTGGCCTGCGTTGTCTTCCCCGCCATCGCGTTCCTGGCGGCAGAGTCCGAAACCATCGTTCGGATTGTGTACGGAGACGTCTGGGCAGGTGCAAGCGCTGCCCTCTTTTGGCTTGCCATGGTGGCGGGACTCCGTATCCTCTTCGAGTTGATCTACGACTATCTCGTCGTCGCCGGCATGACGGGCTCCATCATGTCCATCCAGGTGTGTTGGCTGATGGCCTTGATACCGGCCCTGTTCCTCGGCGCCACCGCCGGTATCGCCGGCGTTGCCATGGCCCAATTCGTCGTCGTCGCCGCGCTGGTCCTGCCCCTGTATCTCTGGCGGCTGCGGGCCGTCGGTGTCAGGCCGCTCCGCCTGCTCCGTCAGTTGGTGCTGCCTGCTTGCGCCTCGGCACTGCTGTTTGCCGCTCCTGCCCTGTTCGGCCAAATGGAACTGGCTGTTCCATTCGCGCTACTGCTCTCCGCAACGGCTGCCGCCTTCGTCACAGCGGGCCTGCTGTGGTTCAAGCGCGCAGACGTTGCCATCTTGAAGAAACTGGGAAGGAGCGGTGGCCTTGCAGACCATCAGCAGTAACCGGGAAACCTTTGAAGGCCTGGTGGGGACGGCGGGCCTGCTGGCGGCAGCCGGGTTGTGGGAGCGGGCGGCGGTGCAGGCACAGCTCGCCGCCCGCTTCGCCTGGACCGACCACACCGGATACTTCGGCCACCAGGGGCTGGAAGAAGTCCTGGGCAAGCTCCGCTTCTCGATTGCGCAGCCCCCATCCGCGCTGCCGGGGAAGGCGGCCAAGCGGCTTGTTGTCCACGTTGCCACGCAACTGTACGGAACCGGCGGCCATACTCAGAGCATTGCCCACTGGATCCGCCAGGATCCGGGCTCGCGCCATCAACTTGTGGTCACCCGCCAGGGCAGCACCGAATGTCCGGCCAAGATCGCGGCCTGCCTTGCCAGTCCGCGGGACCTGCTCCTCCTGGACCGCCGGCCCGGTGGGCTCATTAAGAGGGCGGCAGCATTGCGGCGGATCATTGCTCGGGCCGACGTCGTTATTGTGCATGCCCATCCGCACGACGTCGTCCCTTCCCTTGCGCTGGGCGTACCGGGTGCGCCTCCCGCCGTCTACGTTAACCATGCCGACCACGTCTTTTGGCAGGGCACATCCGCGGCGGCCATCGTGTTGTGCCTGCGTGCGAGCGGACGCGACCTGACCGTCCACCGCCGGGGAGTGAATGCCGAACGCTGCCTGGTGGCCAATCGGCCGCTCGAACTCGCGTCCGCACGGTCAACTGAGGAATTGCCGAAGCCGGCGGATGCACGGACCTGCTGGGGTGTCGCGGAGAAGGACTTCGTGGTGGTGTCCGCCGCAGCAGGCAGCAAGTACGACCCCGTTGGTCCGGACTCGCTTATCGACTTGTTCCGGTCCTTCCTGCTCCGGCGACCCGCTGCGCGCCTCCTCGTCGCGGGGCCCTCACCCACCGGAGCGTGGGCCGACGCGGCTGCTGCCACCGGCGGAAGGATCCGGGCTGTCGGGAGGCTCGCCAACATCACAACGCTTCTGTCCATCGCCGATGCTTACGTGGACTCATTTCCGTTCGCTTCGCTGACATCAATGCTGGAGGCCGGAGCACATGGCCTGCCGCTGGTGACGTTCAGGGGCCATCCCATTGAATGTGGAGTCCTTGGCTCCGATTCGCCGGGGCTGGAAGACCTTCTTCTCGCGCCGTCGACGCCGGCTGGGTTCGTCTCCGCCCTGACTGAACTGGCTGATTCCGGTTGCACCAGGGCGGCTAGGGGGGCGGCCACTCGCAAGGCAATCGTCGAGGGCCACAGCCCCTCAGCCTGGCGGGAGACGGCGGAATTGGTCTACAACGAAGCCGCCCTGGCGCGAACTGCAGGGGTCGCACCAAGTCCGACCCCCTGGGGAGACGGACCTCTTGACCGGTTGGTGAATTTGGTACAGCAGGAAACCGGCTTTGCCGGCCTGGACGCGGCGTGGGCTGACATCATGCCCTTCCTTGGGACGTCACAACGCATCAAACAGTGGGCGGCCTGGCGGAGGTCACCCCATATGGGCCTCTCACAGTTGGTTCCGGAGCCTAGCCGAGCGTGGGTGTCGGACGCACGCCGGCGCCTTATCCAACCTTCATAGCCAGAGGTATCGACCGGGGGGTGCGGTAGTGGGCCTCCGCGGCATCGACAGCTGGCCCGGTGAGCAGCCACGGTCCCGTATTTTCGTGAAATCCCAGCATGACCCTTCGTCCCGCCAAGGTGCCAGCCACTTCACCGGCCATATCAAAGCTGATATTGGTAACAGCAACTGTGGAATCCGGCGCCTGGGCGGCCACCAGGGCAGCTAGGGTCCCGTCAGACACTGCCAGGAAGGTGAACCGGACTCCGCGTCGGCTCAGCTCCAAAGGGTTGTCCAGTTCATGCCCTCCGGCACTGCCGGGAAGCGTATTTATCACGGTTGCAGTGCTGACACCGGCGGCGGTACAAATGTCATCGATGTCCCGGCGAAGGTCGCCAAGGACCGTCACTGGCCGCAATGGGGATCGGCTGCGGAGCTTATGGGCGGAGATGGATTCCCGGAGCCACCGATATCGCCACTTCTGCGCATTCACCAAGCCGGCAAGGATGGAGGGTACTCCCGCGCGGTGCTGCACCGTACCGCACGTAGTCACGATGGGCAGCTGATCGGGATACGCTTCGGCTATCCACTGATGTGCCTCAGCCAGCCGGTCCAGATTAACGGTGAGGCTGTTATGGGTCAGGGGAATATTGGCCACAACCACCCGCTTGCCGGTTGACCGGAGGCGGGCTCCGTACTCAACAGCGTAGGCGTGCCATGACAGGTCCGGTTCCTGGCTGAGCGGCTGCCTGCGGATTTGGTCCCGCCGGACCATGAACAGGACTTCATCCAGGCTGTCCACATCAACAAGGCCGGGTTCCTGGCGACCGGATAAAACGATCCGGTCGCGGATCAGCCCCAGGAGGCGGCCGTCTCCGGTCATTCCGGTTGCCCCGACCATGCCCAGTGACAGATCTTCCGTGAGGGCAGCGGCGACCTTCTCCAGCGCGGGGATGGAGTGGAGGAATACGTCCTGGTGGACAAAAACCACCACATCGTTGCGTGCCAACGCCGCACCATGGTTCAAAGCGGCGCCGGCGGAGGAAAACTGCCGTTCCGTATTATCCACGGGCAGGTATTCGAGGTCCGTCGCCTCGGGAAGGCCTGCCTCAACGGAAGCCGTAAGGCACTCCTGGAGTACTGCGGGGTTATTGAAGACGCAGACAACCGAGACCGGAATCCGCTGCTTCCGGTCAACGTTTGACGGGGACATCAGAGCCTCGTTCCTCAAAGGAAAGGTCCTGTAGCTCGTGCTGAGCCATCAGGAAGGGTGAATCATGCACCGTTGCGGCCACGTATTTCCTGGGTTTCCGGTCCTCTACCAGCCGCGGCGTCACAGGGGTGCTGATATCTGGTTCCCTTTCGTGATCCTGGCCGGAGCCGGCCGGAGCGGCGTCGCGGTCCTCGGAGCGCCTGCGCCGGGAAGCGGGCTTGGGCCTGGCTGTGGCGATCTTTCTGGCAGCCCGCGAAGCTTCCAGCATCCTGGCAATCGAGACAGCGCCGAACAGGAGGATAACCCCGCCAATCAGCACCACAATCATCGAACGGAGGCGGCTGGAGAACTGTTCTGTTGCTTTACTGGGCGGGTCGATCTGAAGGGCTGTGAACAGGTAGCGGTCATCGGCCCCGTTAACTTTCTGTGCATCCCGCAATGTGGTAACGAGACGCTGGCCCAAGGCTTCCACGGTTGTTATGGCCGACTGCGGGCTGGATCCCGTGGCCTCCATCCGGACGAGTTGGCCCGCACCAGTGGTGGCCGGAAGGGTCACTGTGTAATCCGGTGACAGCCCGGTGGCCTTGAGCGAGTCAACGACGTCGGTCGAACTCAATTTCGTCGCCATCACCTGCGTGATCAGTGAGCTGTCCGCCGAGCGCAGGTACGGGTTGTCCGAGTTTGCGGTGGCGAGTGCGGGGTCGGTGCGCATTTCCTCCACGGTGGGCACCCGTGGCGTCACCAGGACGTAGACAGTGGAAGCCATGTAGCTTCGGGGCGCGTAGAAAAAGACGTAGGCGGCCGCTACAAGGGTGAGCACCAAGACGGTAATCATCGAGACCTTGTGGCGCCACAGGATTTTGAGAACCGAGACGGGAGTCATGGGAGCCTTTCAGATTCTGCAAGGCGGGGGCCTTGTTCCTTGGTAGTCGGGCCAAGAGCGCGCCGTTCTCTGGCGACGAGCAACCAGACCGTCCCGGAGAGCCCGACGCAAATCGGGTATACGAGTGCCAGCACAGGGAAGCCCAGGGAGTCAAAAGCGGCTGACGCCGGGGCGGCCGCCAGGCAGGCGGCCGCTACTGCTGCAGCGAGTGTCTTGAGGCGTTCTTCCTTGGCGTTAAACGCCGCCAGCCAGGCCGCGATCCCCGGAACGACCATGTACAGAAGGAGTGCCACGAATCCCGGTACGCCCATTTCGACGATCGTTTTCAGGTACTGGTTGTCCAGTACCTCGATGGCGTTCCGCGTCAGGTACGCCCCCGGGCCTATTCCAAGCCAGGGCCGGGCGGACACCATGGCTTCAACCCTGGGATAATCCTCGAGCCTTGCCGTGATGGAAGGGTCTGCCGTTCCCGCTGTTACTGATCCAAACAGCGTTGCAACGAACCCGGGCACCGCCAGGAACATGAGCGTGGCAGCCCCTGCGAACCCCAGGACTGTCCACTGTCTGGACCTGGACGGCAGGAAGGGCAAGAAGACCAAGGCCACGGTGAGGACCCCCAAGACCGCGGAGCGGGAGACCGTCGCGGCGATGGCGAACACGATGAATCCGGTCCCTGCCCAGTGCATCCATTTGCGGCCCGCCCTGTCATACAGCGCCCGCCACAGGGACAGTGGAAGGAGCATGGAAGCCAGGACCCCCAGCTCGATGGGATGGAACGTGCTGCCGGCAACCCGGAGGAAGCTTCCCCGTTCCTGGAAAGGCTGATTTCCGCCGTTGTCCTTAAAGCCGGGCAGTACCCCTTGGAACCACTCCATGGGATCCACGTGCACGGTGAACTGGAACGCCGCCACGATGCTGCAGAACACTGCACCGCGCAAGAGCGCACGGACCAGCACCATCGCGGCGTCAACCGTCCGCGTCGTCTCAGTCGTCACCAGCATAAGACCGGACGAGGCGACCATCAGTAACATCCAGCGGTCCGCACTCGCCCGCATTGCATCCGTGGTTTCCCCGCTGATACCGCCATACATCGCGGCGTAAGAGGCACAGGACATCGCAAAGAGGAAGATCAGCACGAACCGGCCTGGATGCTCCCGGTCGATGGTCTTGTGCAGGCCCAGCATCACGGACGTTACCCACAGCGCGAAAACAAGCAACGCGAGTATGTGTGCCACATAGCCGGCGGCACCCAGCGGTTCCAACACCAAATTGGAGGGAAAAACAAAACAGGCCAACGCCGTCACCCGCAGGAGCAGTGGTGGATTTTGGTCCACGTCTTCAAGACGCAGGGGGGCGTCCAGCCGGACTTCCGGGCCCAGCACGAATGGAGCTGGCAGATGTTTTCCCATGACCCCCCAATCTTCCTGCCGGGGTTGAAATACCTTATACACGCAATGTTCAGGGTGATAGCGTAGCTTCAAAATTCATTATTTGTCGCCGCATAATTTCCTTTTATCCAGTATGCCATTTGTCCCATGATTTTACGACAGGAAATGCCATGAAAAACCGGTTCACTGCACCCGGACTAACCGCTCAGGACATGCGCAATCCCACAAAATTTCTCAAAAAAACCACAATTGCATTGACTTGTCTCTTAGGAGCGTCATGCATGTCGTCGAGCGCCTTTACGGCGGCCTCAGGAATAGCTCAAGATCCCCTTCCCAAGGGAATCAGCGTCCTGGGCGTGGACGGCGGACCGGGCTTTTACGGGAAGTTCTCGCCAACCTTGCCGGCTGACCAAAATTTCTTTCCTATTGGGGTTTGGTTTGAAAGCGTACTGCAGGAATCGGATGTCGCGGTGGACCGGGATGCCGGCCTGAACACCTACATACAACTCACGGAGGACTCGAATGTGGAGCTTGTGCGAAACAGCGGCCTTCATGCCCTCCCCTCCACGGTGGTTCCAGATGCTTCCGGATTCCTGGTCTCCGATGAAGTGGACATGTGGGCGGGCGGGGGGCACTCGACGTGGACCGGCAGGTCACAAGGCGAAGGCGTCATCTGTGATCCCGCCGGCTCCGAATGCGGCTACACCATCCAGGAAACCCTGGTGAAACTATTCCCGCCCCAGGCCCTCCTCTATTCCAATTACGGCAAGGGCGTCACGTTCCAGCTGAAGAATCCGCAGGCCGCCCAATTTGTCAACGGCTACCAGGATGTCGTCTCCGCGGATAACTACTGGTTCACGGATCCCTACATTTGCAGCCACGTGGAGGGCGGGGCCGTCTTCGCCGACGGGCGCGACCTCAGCGACGCGGAATGCCGTACCGGCGCACACTACGGCTGGACGGTTGACCGGGTACGGTCCCTTGTCCAGCCCGCCGGTTCGAAGCCGGTATGGGCATTTGTTGAAGTGGGCCACCCGTTTTCCGAAAGTGATTCGCTCACCATCAGTCCCGCCCAGCTTCGGTCGGCGGTGTGGAGCAGCCTCATCCACGGTGCCAGGGGAATCGTCTATTTCAACCACAACTTCGGTGGCCAATGCCAGTCCCAACATGTGCTGCGGGATGAATGTGGAACCGGCATTCGTCCTACAGTGACGGCGGTAAATCACCTCATCACCAAACTGGCTCCGGTGCTTAATTCAGATTCGATAACCGGACTCGTTACCGCGAGCAGTGAGGACATCGATTACTCCGTGAAAGCCAGTATGGGCCACTTTTATGTCTTTGCGGCATCTACGCGTCCCGGTTCCCAAAGGGTGACCTTCTCTGTAGCCTGCGGCAGGCCAAATCAGGCAGAGGTGCTGGACGAAAACCGCTCAGTAGCAGTGGCAAACCACACCTTTGCAGACACCTTCAGCGACGCCGAAGCGGTGCACATCTACCGCCTCGACGGTGGAAACACCTGCGGTCTGGGCTAAAGGCCATATCTTCCGGCATCGTGGAGAACATCTGGCGAAGGTTGGTCGCAACGATCCTCTTCGTCTATCCCTGGCGCGGGCGGGCCCGCAACGCCGGAGTGCGCCGCGGGCCCTCAAAACAACCCTGCCTCTAGTCCTCGCCTGCTAGGGGATGGTGACTTCCACATCCACCCAGTAGTTGGTGGCATTCCACGTGTTGCCGGGGAACCCTCCTGCGCCGTAGGCATAGATGCCATTGGGACCGCTGGTACCATCCGCCAAGCCATGGAGGATGCCACTGTCCGCCGACTTCCCCGCGAAGAATGCACCATCTGCGGAGTAATAGCCATTGGGCGCCAGGTAGGAAACCACATAGACCGTGTTGGCGCTGATGGGAATCGGCGTCGCGAACGTTGCCCGCTGCCATCCCGAAGCGCCCTCGTTGGTGAACGTTACCGATTCCAGCAGTTGGCCACCTGAGGTCCAGAGTTTGCCTACATGCGTACCCGTGTTCTGCGGTCCCTTGTAGAACCGGACGGCCGTCACGGTGGCGTTGGTATCCGACGAGAACTTCATGCCCAGTTCCACGGATGAGTTGTCCTGGGCGGTGACGGTTGATGGAACCGCCGTGGGTGCGAAGACGCTGCAGGGGCAGCCGGTCGTTGGCTGCGGGGCCGTGGTGAACGACCAGGTGTAGGGCGATGCCATTGCCTGTCCGTTGCTTCCCGTGGCCCCGGATACCGTGGCCGTGAACGTTGTGCTGTAGGCCAGTGCGGCGGCGGGGGTGAACATAGAGGTGTTGGTTAACGTGTCGTAACTGAGGGAGCCGGGCACGTTGGTGTTCCCAGCGTCCTTGACGTTGAAGGCCACGGTGCTTGGGTCAACTGCCCTGTCATATGTCGCCTTCACCGAAGTGTTGGCGGCGATATTCGTGGCACCAGAGGTCGGGGAGGTGGATGAAACCGTCGGCACGCTGACCGAAGAGGACCCGTTCAGCACCACATCGACCCAGTAGTTGGCGTTGTTGTAGCTGCTGGAAGGGAACGCGGAGGTGCCGTAGCGGTACACGCCGTTGAGTCCGTCCACCCCGCTGGCAAGGCCGTGAAGCGGATAGTTATCCACGCCGTTCGTGAAGAACGCTCCATCCGCCGAGTAGTGGCCGTTGGGTGCGTAGTAAGAGACGATGTACGTCGTGTTCGACTGGATTGCCACAGGGGTGGAGAAGTTTGCCTGCTGCCAGCCGGACCCCGACTCTCCGGTAAAGGTCACGCTTGCCAGCAACTGGCCTCCACTTGTCCAGAGCTTTCCGGTATGCGTCCCGGTGTTTTGGGAACTCTTGTAGAAGCGGACGCCGGTGACGTTCCCGGCAATGTCGGACCGGAATTTCATGCCGAGTTCAACCGAAGATCCGTCTGGCTGGTCAATCGTTCCGGGCAGTGCACTTGAGGCAAAGACGCTGCATGGGCAAGTAGGCGTGGGTTGGGCCACTGTGGTGAAGGTCCACGTGTACGGTGCGGTCATCACCTGGCCCGCCGCGTTCGTCGCCCCGCTGACGGTGGCTGTGTAGGTGGTGTTGTAGGCCAAGGCGGAGCCCGGCGCGAACGTCACGGTGTTGCCTGAGTAGCTGCTGCTGCCCGTGATCCTGGTGGTCCCGGCCTGGAGGGTGAAAGTAATGCTGCTGGCGGCAACCACTTGGTTGAATGTGGCGCTTGGTGACGTGTTCACGCCAATCGCCGCCGCCTTGTCTGCCGGCAGCGTGGACGCCACTGCGGGTGGAACAGGGGCGGTTGCGGTGGTAAACGTCCAAGAGTATGGGCTTGCCATCGCTTGGCCCGAACTGCTTGCGGCGCCGCTGACTGTTGCCGTGTAGGTGGTGTTGTACGTCAGCGGGCTGCTGGGCGCGAAAGTGGAGGTGTTGGTTGCGGAGCTGTAGCTGGTTGTCCCCGGTACCGAGTTCAGTGACGGATCCAGCACATTGAAGACCACCGAGGTGGGCGCCACTGCCTGGTTAAAGGTGGCGGACGGCGTCGCGGAGATGGGCACTCCAGTGGCTTGGTTTGCCGGCGACGTACTGCTGACGGCCGGGGCGGGAGGTGGCGCCCCGGTGGTGAACGTCCAGCTGTAGGGGCTGGCCATTGTTTGTCCTGCCGAATTGGTGGCACCGCTCACGGTGGCGGTGTATGTGGTGCTGTAGGCCAAGGCGGCAGAAGGCGTGAAGGTTACGGTGCCCGAGCTGTAGGCAGCGACACCCGCTACTGACGAGTTGTCCGGCTTCTTGAGCGTAAAGGTGATGCTGCCGGCCGTGACGGCCTGGTTAAAGGTGGCCGACGGCGTCGCGGAGATGGGCACTCCAGTGGCTTGGTTTGCCGGCGACGTACTGCTGACGGCCGGGGCGGGAGGTGGCGCCCCGGTGGTGAACGTCCAGCTGTAGGGGCTGGCCATTGTTTGTCCTGCCGCATTGGTGGCACCGCTCACGGTGGCGGTGTATGTGGTGCTGTAGGCCAAGGCGGCAGAAGGCGTGAAGGTTACGGTGCCCGAGCTGTAGGCAGCGACACCCGCTACTGACGAGTTGTCCGGCTTCTTGAGCGTAAAGGTGACGCTGCCGGCCGTGACGGCCTGGTTAAAGGTGGCCGACGGCGCTTTGGTGATTGCGACGTTGGTGGCTGCATTGGCAGGATCGGTTGAAGAAACTGACGGCGCCACTGATGCCGACGGAACGAACTTGACATCGACCCAGTAGTTTTCAGCGTTGTACGAGGACTGCGGGAACACGCTGCTTGCGCCGTAAGTGTAGACCCCGTTGCCCGAGCTGGGAGTGTTTCTCAGCCCGTGCAGCACTCCGCTGTCCAGGGATGAGTGCCCGGCAGGCATGGGCGAGGGGTTTGGATACATGAATCCGGCAGCCTGCGCATAGTGTCCTTGCGGAGCGAAGTAGGAAACCACGTAGATGGTGTTTGCCGTAATAGCCACGGGATTGGCGAAGTTGACAGTTTGCCAGCCGGTTGCCGTCTCGCCGGTGAAGGTTGCCGTGGCCAGCCGGGTTCCACTCGACGTCCACAAGCTACCAACGTGCGTTCCCTTGTTCAGGCTTGACTTATAAAAGGAGACGCCGGTGACGGTTCCCGCGGCCTGGGCGGTGAACTTCATCCCAACTTCTACACTTCCGCCATCACCGGAATCAGGTGTAGCTGGGACCATACTGGACCCGAAGATCGAGCAAGGGCACGAAACATTGACAGAAGCCCCGGACCCCGGTACCTCGATATTGCCTGAATCGTCCGTTGCGCGGGTCTTCACGGCTACGGCCGGACTGCCGTGGGCTGTCCAGGTGTACGACCAGTTGGTGGTGCCCGTCGCCGGGCGCCACGTAGTTCCACCGTCAGTGGAGACTTCGACGCCGGCGACAACCCCGCCGACATCCGACGCCGTTCCTGACACAGTGACGCTGGAGCCGTCGGCCAGGGTCTGGCCGTTCAGTCCCGGGGTGATGGTCGATACTGGGCTGGTTGTGTCGGTGGTCTTTGACGCAGCCACCAGTCCCGTCAACAACGTGGTCGGTTGCACGCCCATATCGGCAAACAGGTTGACGGTGGCCTGCTGCATGTTCTTGTCGGGAGTGCTGTTGGGAATGGTGAAATTGTCCAGTCCGTAGGCCCACTGCACTGTACCCGCGCCAAAAACAAGCGCGCCGCTGGGAGCGCGGTACATGATCAGATTGTGCGTTTGCGTGGATGCGGCAGTGGTGCTGCCATAGTCGGTGAACGCCTCGGGCACGGAAACGGTAGTTGACGACAGTTTGAAGGCGCCGGCGGGCCGAAATCCGTTGTCGGCGTCGATGTCCCACTCGTAGCCCAGCGTGTCCAAGCCGGCTCCGAGGGTGAGTGACTGTGTTCCGGTCAGTTTGGCAGCTGCGGTGTTACGCCATAGCCGCATGTTGGCGTACTGGGCAGGAACTTTGATATCCGCCGAGCCGGAATTGACCAGGAAGAACTGGCCGGTCAAGGAGTTCTCCGGGTTTCCGCCGCCGGACGCCGTGCCAAAACGCGGGTCACGCCAGGTCCCCGTCCATTCCACGGGGTCTACCGGCGTGTTGTAGTGGGTATCTTTGTAGGACACCACTGTCCGGCCGGCAGTCTGGCTGCCATCAATCGAGGCCTCCCAACGCGTGCGCCAGAACGCTTCGTTGCCGCTGAAGAACGCCAGGTTGACTCCTGCATTCCGGGCGGCCTCCACATTGGTTCGTTGTGTTCCACTCCAGTATTCGTCGTGTCCGGAGGACACGAACATCTTGTGGTTGAGCAGCAGGGTACCGCGCGTTGCCGTATCCAGGCCGCTCATGTAGCTGACGTCATAACCATTCGCCTCAAGGAACCGGATCATCGGGTACTCCGTGTCCATCAGCCAGCTGTGGCCTTGGTCGCCGGTGGAAAGAAACGGCCGGTTATAGGACACCTTGAACGCTGACTTGTAGGCCTGCGGATTCCCGGTGGGGCATGCCACGGTGCATTGGTAAAGGCTGTTGCCGCCGTAGGTGTTGTAGGCCTGCCATGTCGTGTCGGAGGTCTGCACCACAATGCCACTCCTGCTGGCGTCATTGCGGACCACGAACGGAATCATGCTGTCCCCGCCCGTATCGTTCCGGATGAGATGGGCAAAGTACACGCCCGAGACAGCGGATGCCGGCACTGACCAGGACGCGGAAACGCCCCAGTTTCCGCAGTCAACGAGGCCCGTGCCGGGCTGGGTCAGGCAAGCGGGCTGGGTCTGGGGCAGCTTTGCCGTCAGTGGAATACTTGCGGCTATCTTCCGGGCCCCGTTTCCCTGGTAGTAGCCAAACCGAAGAATATCGATGCGGTAGGCGCTGGCTGTTGTCTTGATCTTGAAGCTGATGGATTCGCCCAGGTTGACGCTCATTGCGGTTCCGAACCCCTGGATGGATGAGTCGCCGGATCCGGTGACTTCCCAGTCCGAGGAAGGCGTGCCGGGCAGTGAATTTTCACAGGCGACGGCGCTGGCAACAGGGGGCGTGCAGGCGTCGGCATGGGCCGCAGGTGCCTGAGAAAGCGTGGCACTGAAAGAGAGCATCGCGGCGATAAGGAATAGTACGGAAAAACTTGCTGCCGCACGTAGCCTGCCTTCAGCGGGCTTTGATTTTGCAAACACTTTAACTCCAGTTCGAGACGTGAATAGCCATTGGGTGCCAGGTGCCTGCCACTACCCGAATCAAAGGAAATAGGCGGCCAGTTAGGAATACGGAATAAAGACTCGTCAGGGTAATTCCTCGAATTCAGCCACAGCCCTCTCCCCCTGGCTGCAATTCATAATTACGGCTGCTGTCGTCCCGCTCCCATGCGGGGTCTTTTCGGCGTTGGGCCGCACGGCCGGCAAGGGCGAAAGCGGCATACACGATGGCATCCATCGCGGAGCCGGTGCCCTTGATTGAATGTGCCAGTTGCCATACTGTCCTTCCCGCATGGGCACCTGGAACATCGCGGAGTTCGCCATTTCCGCGATACACGCGCTTCAGGGTGGCCAGCAGTGCCCTGCCGGTCCGTGGTGTACGGACAGTCACCGGCTGGCAGGCGATGGTCTCTTTTTCGGAGGCAGCGAACAATCGGTCAATGTAGCAGTCGTCCGCGGTGACGGACGGGAATTCGCCGAGCCGTTCATGACCCTTGCGGTTCAGGCCGTAGATGCCGGCGCCCCACATTGACGCTGATGCCTGTGGAAGACGATTGCGTGCCCTGTAGTAGGCGCGGACCGTCCATGAGGCGCCTGCGGTGTCGTAGGTGAAGGCGGGCCGGGCGCACAGAGGCCCGTTGTCGTCCGAAAGTGCCGACAGTGTTGCGCGCAACGCTGCCGCAGGCACCTCGATATCGGCGTCAACATATAACCGCGGCCAGCGGTTGACGGCTTGGTCGCCGGCGTTAAGGGCAGCAGTCTTGGATGCCTCCTCCACACAAACTACCCGAACGCCAGATACGGAACCGGCTACGGCCTCTGTCCCGTCAGTGCATCCGTTGCAGGCAACGACCACGTCCACGTTTCCGCTGGCCATGGGCGCTTTGAGTGCTTCCAGCGTCCGTCCCAGCACTGACGCCTCGTTGTGCGCCGGAATGATGACGACGCCGGAGGGAAATTCCTCTTCATCCTGCTCCGGGCGTCCCGGGTGGGCAACAGCGTGGGGCAGGTCAGCCCAGCGGGACTCCCTGGCAATGAGTCCCAGGATTCCCCAATGGGCCGGCAGCGGTGCCCGCAGCAGGGCAGAAAGCACGACGGCGGCACGGAAAGCGCGGGCGTAGCTTCCGTGATGGAATTTGCGGACATATCGGATCCTGTTCGCACCCATGAGCGCATCCAGGGACGGCGAACTCCCGGACGCACCGCGGGAGTGGACCATGGCTGCCGCGGGCTCGAACCAAACGGCTGACTTGAGGTCCCGGACCCGGTGCAGGTAATCGGTCTCTTCGGAGTACAGGAAGTAGGACTCGTCCCAGCCCCCAACCTGCTCCACGATGTCGGCGCGGATCAGCAGCGCGGCCCCCGTGGCCCAGTCCACCTTGTGCGCGTGGGCGTAGCTTTCCGCGTCGAAGTCCATCTCCGAAAGCCACCCCGGACGCCCTTGTAACCTGCTTCCGAGGACGGCGTCACCGAGAGCACGCGAAATGCTGGGCTCCCGGCGGAGGGAGGGGTAGATGCTTCCGTCATCGTCGCGCAATAGCGGCACCACCACTCCCGCGCCCGTGCTCTCCATGGACCTCCGCAAAGCCAGGATTGCCCCGGGGCAGAGCCTGAGATCAGGATTCAGGACCAGGTATGCGTCCGCGCTTCCCGCTTTCGAGTAGGCCGCATTGATCCCCCCCGCGTACCCAAGGTTTCCACCCGTAGCAAAGGCGACCACACCCGAAAACTCCGTCAGGCGGGAAAGTGTCTCCGGGTCCGGCGAGTTATCTGCAATCACCACCTTGATGGACTGATCCCGGGTCTGGAGCCGGAGGCTCTCCAGCAGACCACACACATCCGCGCCATTGTTGTAGGTCACCACCAGCGCGGCAACGTCGGCGTGTACGTCCGTGGGGGTGAAGCCGTTGGTGGCGGCGCGGGCCCCCTGCAAGGCGGCGGAAGCGGGTTCAGGGGTACGGCCCACAGTAGCTCCGGACGCACTGTCGGCACTGTGCCGGTGAAGCTTCAGGAAAGCCTCCGGCCCCTCCACGACGTACCGTTTGGCAAGCCGTCGCGGCTCCAAAGCCAGCCGCCATGCCCATTCAAGGCCTAAGTTGCTTACTCGGGTGGGAGCGCGCCGTACGTGGCCTGCGAGAAAATCGATGACGGCGCCGAACGCAAGCAGAACCTTGGCACCGGTTAGCTCTCCGTGCTGCCCGATCCAGAGTTCCTGCCGTGGTTTACCCAAACAGACCACCAGGATGTCCACTCCCGCGGCCCGGATGTCCGCACACAATTCCATGGAGGCGGCGGAATCAGTTAGCACCTGGCGGGGCGGAGCCCACCACCCGGCCACCCGAAGGGACGGCCGCTCTGCTTCAAGTCGCGCGGCAGCCAGCTGCTGTGCTTCCCGGCTCCCGCCCAGGAACCCGACGGACCGCCCCTGCGCCGCGGCGTCGTCGAGAATCTGCCCGATCAGGTCACTTCCTGCAAGGCGGGGCCACCGATGGCCCGTGAGCTTCTCCGCTTTGGCCACAAGGGGGGCGCCGTCCAGCAGGGTCAGCCACTGCAGTGGCGGAATCTCAAGCGTGCCTTGCCAACGACTGCCGGTCCCGAAGTGGTTAACGTGGTCCAGGTTCGCTGACAACACCCCCAAGGGGACATGAGCGTCGCCTGCGGCATGCTCCCTGATGACCGCCAAGGCGTCGTCGCGGCTCATCAGATCCACGCTAACGCCACCGAGGGTGACAGTCCGTTTCAGCGGGCCCTCGAGGGCTGTTGCTCCCCGCGATGCCACCAAGCCGGCCATTCCCAGTTTGTGGATGCTGCGGGGCAGGCGTCCAAGTGCAGATGTCATTCCGGCTCCATGGTCACAGCGCAGGAGCACATCAGCTGGAAAAGGGGTCTGCACTCCCCGTTTCAGCCGCGCACCGGTCACCCGGCACGGCACCTGTCGCATCTGTCAGTTGTCGACGGATGCCATCGGTTGGCAGGACTGCGAGGAGCTGGTACCCGGCCCGGAACCGTGGGCCGGATACCCAACGGCATCCGTGTTTCCCAACCGTAGGCCGGGGGGCGCCTCGCCGGGGCCTTGGGGCCGACGTGTGTGGCTTTCCGCATCACCTTTGTGGCGGAAGCCGGGCAGGACCTACACGGCGGTCCGGAAAAACAGCTCCGCCACGGCAGCCAGCCGCCGCGGGTCCTCCACACCGCACAGTTCCCGCGCGGAGTGCATCGAAAGCAGGGGAACCCCCACGTCCACCGTCCGGATCCCCAGCCGGGTTGCGGTCAGCGGCCCGATGGTGGAACCGCACGGGATCGCGTTGTTGGATACGAACTCCTGATAGGGCACGCCGGCCTCACCACAGAGCCGCGCCCACAGCGCCGCACCGGCCGCATCGGTGGCATACCGCTGGTTCGCGTTGATTTTCAGCAGCGGCCCGCCGTTGAGGACCGGATGGTTGGCGGGGTCATGCCGCTCGGCATAGTTCGGGTGCACCGCGTGCCCCGCATCAGCAGAAACACAGAACGACGCCGCCAGCGCCTGCCGCCGCTGGCTCACCGTCGCGCCAAGTCCGTCAGAGATACGCACCAGGACATCCTCGAGGATGGGCCCGCAGGCCCCAGAACGCGAGTTGGACCCAATCTCCTCATGGTCGAAGGCGGCCAGAACGGCGACTGGGCCGCCAGAGGATGCCGAAGAAGCCTGCTCCATCAAAGCCACCAGCCCCGCATGCGTGGAGGAAAGATTATCCAGCCGCCCGGACGCGAAGAACTCCCCATTCCCCCCGAAAACCGCAGGCGCCTGCGTGTCCGCGACCACGACGTCGTACCCGCCAATCTGCCCGGGATCAACGGAGGCCCCGGAGACAGAAGAAGCCAGCACCGCCAGCAGGTCGAAATCAGAAGGGTTCCCGAGTCCCCATACCAAGTTCATGTGCCGCTGCTTGTCCAGCGTCAAGCCTTCATTCACGGCCCGGTCCAGATGGATGGCCAGTTGCGGGAAGCGCAGCAGGGGCCCGGTAGCGGCCAGGTGCTCGGTGCCGTCCAGCATCACCAGCCGGCCGGCGAGCTGCAGCTCCCGGTCCAGCCAGGAATTCAGCAGCGGCCCGCCGTACACCTCCACACCTGCCTGCAGCCAGCCGTGCGCACCGGTAGTCGGCTTGGGCTTGAGCTTGAAGGAGGGCGAATCGGTGTGCGCCCCCAGGATGTTGAACCCCGTGGTAGGGCCGGCACCCTCCGGCACCACCCACGCGATCAGCGCACCGTCTCGGATCACAAAAAACGAACCGGCGCCGCCTTCCCAGGGCTCCAGTTCATCCAGCCGGACAAAGCCGGCCTCCACCAGACGCCGCGCCGCTTCGTGCACCGCGTGAAAGCTCGACGGCGATGCGCTGACATACGCGCCAAGGTCCTGGATGTGGTCTGCAGCGGAGGAAAGAGAAGGCATGCTCCCGAGTCTAGATGGTGACGTTCAGGCCCGCCGTGTAGCCGGCTGCGGCTGAACCGGTCATAGTAGCCAGCTGGTAGATTCCGCCGTCGTTCCTGAAGACGTTGTCCGACTTGAGTGTGGTGCGGGGAAAGTTCTTGGCGCTGGACTCGTAGCCTGTCGTGGCGTACACCTCCTCGCATGCGGCCTGGGTGAGAGCAATCTGCGAAACGGCCAGCACCTGGCCCGCCGCCGTCGCGTTGCTCATCGATTCGAACACTTCAAAATGGATGTGCGGCCAACGGCCCGTGTACGCGCCAGGGAATATTGAAGTGAACGTGACCTGGCCGTTCGCGTCAGCCTCCTGGACCCCGCGGAGGAAGTTCTCGTTCCCGAGGCTGGAATCGTACATCGAGTACCTCCCCTCCCTGTCGCAGTGCCAGGCATAGACGGCCGCACCGGCCAACGGCACACAGCCGTTGGCGTTATCCAGCAGCGTCAGCGTAAAGGTCAGCGGTACCCCTTCGGCCTTGGCCGTGCCTGTGCCAAAGCTGGAGGTGATGTCCTGCCGTACCACTCCCGAGGCTTCCAGGACGTTCGGTCCGTTCGAGCCGTCCCCTGGAAACGGGCCGGCCGTTTCCTGCGGAATCTCCACGCCGCATTCGGCAATTGCCCGGGTCAACGTGGGCGACGGTGCGGCGGCTGCCGAGGCAGACGCGGATGCCGTTGCACTCCCAGTGGCTGCAGCGTTCGACGCCGACGGGCCGGCGCCGGAGCTTGATCCGCCTGGCGTGCACGCAGCCAGGGCTGCGGCGGCGCTGCCCGCGCCAAGGAACATGCCCAGGGAGCGGCGGCTCATCATCGTGGACAGGTCGAACTCCAGTCCGCGGTCGTGATCGGGATGGGGGAGTTTGTTTGTCATGCCACCATCCAACCGTCCCCGCCTGTCACCTGCATAGGGCATTCCTGTGCGCAGGCTGTGCCTCAGTAGTCCGGGTTGCTCGGCACCACCAGGCCGGTCTCGTAGGCATACACCACTGCTTGGACACGGTCGCGGAGATGGAGCTTGGTGAGGATCCGCCGCACGTGCGTCTTCACCGTCGCCTCGGACAGGAAGTACCGGTGGGCGATCTCCGCGTTGGACAGCCCCTCTGCCATCGCTTCCAGCATCTCGGTTTCCCGGGGCGTCAGATCCGCCAGGAGGGGATCAGGCGCAGTTGTCACGGGCGCCGGCCTGGTGGTGCCGCGCACGTATGTTTCGAGCAGCCGCTGGGTCACTCGGGGTGCCACCACTGCATCACCGCTGGCCACCACCCGGACGGCATTAATCAGGTCCTGCGGCGCCGCATCCTTCAGGAGGAACGCGGATGCGCCTGCCTGGAGGCCGGCAAAGGCATACTCGTCCACGTCAAAGGTGGTCAGGATGATGATCCTCGAGCCCGCGCCGTCGGCCGTGATGGCCCGTGTGGCCTCAATGCCGTCCAGCACGGGCATCCGGACGTCCATCAGCACCACGTCGGGCGTGAGTTCACGGACCAGCCGGACGGCCTCGGCGCCGTCGGAGGCTTCGCCCACAATCCGCAGATCCTCCTCACCTTCAAGGATGAGCCGGAACCCCATCCGGAGCAGGGGCTGGTCGTCCACCAGCAGGACCGTGATGGCCGGGTCGATCGTCATGCTTTCCCTTGCAGTTGGTGCGGGCGGATGGAATCGGTAACCTCGTCGCCGGGCCAGGAAAGGACGGCGTGCACCCGCCAGCCCCGTCCGCTGCGGCCGGCTTCCACACTGCCGGCATAAATCCGGGCACGTTCAGCCATGCCCGTGATTCCCTGGCCCGTGCCGAACGAGGTCCCGGAAGAGGTACCCGAAGAGGTGCCGTAGGAGCCGTTCGCGGCGGCCGAAATGCTGACCCCGTCAGGTGGGGCCTCCCCGGGAACTCCCGCGCCGTCGTCGAGCACGTCTATGATGACCGTGGAACCTGAGCGGATGATCGAAACGTCCACCCGCCCCAGTGAACGGCCGTAGCGGAGCACATTGGTCAGCGATTCCTGGACGATCCGGTACACGGTGAGCTGGAAGGCGGCGTCGTCGGGCAAGGCCGGCCCGGTATGGGAGTAATGCAGGGGCAGGCCTGCCGTGCGGAAACCCTCCAGAAGCGTGGACAGGCTGTCCCCCGAAGCGAGCGGCAGCCGGGGTGCCGCTGATCCGTCCTCGCGCAGGACGCCCAGCACACGCCGCATATCGGCGAGGGCTGTGCGGCCCGTCCGGGACAGTTCACCGAGCACCTCGCCGGCGCGTTCCGGACTTTTCCGGACCACGACGGCGGCACCGTCGGACAAACTGACCATCACCGTCAGCGAGTGGGCCACGACGTCGTGCATTTCCCGGGCGATCCGGTTCCGTTCACTGACGGACGCCAGGCTCGCGGTCCTCGCCGCCCAGGCGGCTATCTCCTGTTCGTGTTCGCGCCGCTGCCGGACCGAGATGCCGATCCCCGTGGCAATAACGTTGGACAGCGCGATGGTGGCACCGGTGGCAATGCTGGTCAGGAGGTGGAAATCTTCCGGATTGACGTGGGTGTGGACAACCTCTATCCGCATCGGCCCGACGGCGGCCAGGAGGTAGAGGAGTGCCAGCGGCGCGGTGGCTGCGGCCGTCGCGATGATTGCGAAGCGGCGGCTGCGCGCCACGGCCACGGCGTAGAGCGAAAACCACAGTCCCGCCGAGACGTTGGAACCCCAGGGATGCAGCAGCGTCACGGCCACCTCGGCCACCGCCACGAAGGCAACAAGGGCCACCGGGTAGGAACGCCGGAGGAACAACGCCCCCGCCACGGCCGCCAGCAGGAGTGCGGCGATCCATTTGCCGGACCCGACGGCGTCCACCACCGTGGGTGCCACCAGCAGGCCGTAGCTGAGAACCACCACAGCATCCATAACCCGCCGGTGGGCATGCAGGTAGCGCCGGATGAGTCCCCTGCGCCTGGCGGTGAGCTCGGCAAAGGACGCGTCGGCCTGGCCGGCCGGCGCGTCCCTTCCTACTGCCGTTTCTGTCATTCCTGCTTATATTCCTGCTGGGTTATACGTCGCGCTTTTTCAGCACGATCATCGCCGGGATCAGGAACAGCAGCACGTATCCCAGGAAGATCAGGCCGCCGTGCCAAGGGTCAATGATGCCGTCCGTGTGTCCAATGGAGAGGAAGCGGCCGCCGGCTTCGCTGGGAATGTACTGCGGCACGTACTTCCAGAACTCGCCGGGGATGAGGGTCATAAAGCTTGCGGCGATGGACAGGACGAAGAACAAGGCCACCAGGACGGTGATGCCGCCGGCGGAATTGCGTAGCAATGTTCCCAGCGAAAGTCCGATCAGGGCAACGCCGGCCACGTAGAGGCCGCCGGTGAAGATGCTGTAGAGCACACCATCGGTGGACCAGTCGAGGTCGAAGCCCATCCCCTGGAACACCGGCATGGCGATCAGGAAGGTTGCAACCCCGGCAATGGTGGTGATGACGTAGGAGATGACGGTGAGGATGATCGCCTTGGCCACAAAGGCAGGAGTGCGCCGGGGGACGGCGTTCATGGTGGAACGGATCATTCCGGTGGCGTACTCAGAGGACATAAAGAGGACCGCGAGTGAGCCGAGGATGAGGATGCCGATCTGCAGCCCAGCGTTGGGCAGGTTGTACAGGTCAAAACCGGAGCCCGGGGGAAAGGATTTTTCCAGCATGTCAGGGGTCATCGTCTGCCCCTGGTCCCTGGCGCGGCGAATCATTTCATCCAGGTAGCTGTAGCGGATCAGGACAGCAAGTGCCCCCACGCCCACGATGGCAAGCAGCGTCAGCAGCAGCAGGATGCGGGTGGACAACAAGGACCACAGCTTGATCCATTCGGACCGCAGGACGCCGGTAAAAGTCACTCCCCGTGAACCTGCGGAGGAACGGGTGGGGACGGTACGGGTTTCAGTCATGGTGCTCATCGTCCTTACTTTCCTGCCGCTGCCGAGGCGGATACTGCGGGCCCGCCGGTCAGGTGTGAGTGGTATTCCACTTCGTCCTTGGTGAGGTCGAAGTACGCGTCTTCCAGAGATGAGAGCTGCGGCGTGAGTTCGTAGAGCAGCACCCGGTTGTCCAAAGCGATGCGGGCAATCTGCCGGGAGTCCATCCCAGTTACTTCAAGGGTCTCCGGCTCGCTCTGGTCCACGGTGACGCCGTCGCCGGCCAGGAGGGCGGAGAGTTCCAGGGCGGCGCCGGTGCGGACCAGCGTCTTGGCCTGCCGGGTTCCGGCAATGATTTCCTTCACCGGTGCATCGGCAATAATCCGGCCGCGGCCAATGACGATCAGGTGGTCCGCGGTCTGGGCCATCTCGCTCATCAGGTGCGAGGACAGGAAGATGGTTTTGCCCTGGTTGGCCAGGTAGCGGACCAGGTTCCGGACCCACAGCACGCCTTCCGGGTCCAGGCCGTTGACCGGTTCGTCCAGGATGAGGGTCTGGGGGTCGCCCAGCAGCGCAGCGGCAATGCCCAGCCGCTGGCCCATGCCCAGGGAGAAGCCGCCCGCCTTCTTGCGCGCCACCGCCTCCAGGCCGGTCATTTCAATGACTTCCCGGACCCTGGCCTTGGGAATGCCGTGCGTGGCAGCCATGGCCAACAGGTGGTTGTACGCGCTGCGGCTCGTGTGCACGGCCTTCGCGTCCAGCAGTGCGCCCACCTCGTGCAGCGGCGCCTTGTGCTGCGCATAGGGGAGGCCGTTGACGGTGACCGAACCCGACGTCGGCCGGTCCAGTCCCATGATCATTCGCATGGTGGTGGACTTGCCGGCACCGTTCGGTCCCAGGAAGCCCGTAACGAGCCCTGGTTTCACGGTGAAGCTGACCCCGGCCACGGCGGTTTTTCCGCCATAAACCTTGGTCAGGCCTTTTGCCTCAATCATGGATGTTTCCTTCGGACGGCAGTATGCGCTGCGGGAGAGGTTGCTGGGACGTGGTGTAAACCCCACGCTACCGATCCGACAGCCCGAATTCGCCGGTCTCAGGGATGATTCAGGGGTAAACCGGGGTAGTCCCCCTGGATGACTGCTTCCTGGGACTGCTGTGTCAGGGCCGCGGGGAGTAGTACGTCAGTGCCTGGCGCCGCACGCTGTACTCCACGCTGCGTACGCCCGCCACCGCCTCACCGTCCACAGCCAGTGCCATGGGTGAGCCGCCTGCCTCGATCCGGACGTTCGTCGCCTCGCTCAGGTGGGTAATGCGTGAAGTGGCCACTGTGCCGGTCAACACGGACCAGAGCAGGCGGAGCCGGGCGAAGGACTCATCAGCCGTAATCATCCGGACGTCAAGGATGCCGTCGTCGAGAACGGGCCGGAACAGCGGCGCGTGGTCGCGGGGGTAGTACCGGCCGCGTCCCACGTAGGCTATCCACAACTTATGGCTCCGGCCGTTCACGGTCAGGGTGGTGGGGGTGCCGGCAGCGAACGTGCGGAACATGGCAACTACTCCTGCCAAGGGTTTGCCCAATGCCGGCTGCAGGTGTTCGCGCCGGCGGACAAGGTTGGGATAGAGACCGATGCTGGAGGTGTTCAGCATGATCACTTCCGCTGCTTCCGGCTTGCCCGCGAGGCCGCGCTCCACGGTGACAATGCCGACGTCGGCCAAGGCAGCTTCGCCCTTCGATGCTGCGGCCAGGGCCTCCTTCAGGCTCCCGGTACCGGCGTCACGGGCGAAGTGGTTGAGTGTCCCGCCCGGCAGCACCAGCAGGGGGAGGGAACGTTCGACGGCGGCCGCGGCCGCGGCTCCTACGGTTCCATCACCACCCCACACCCCCAGCGCAAGCGTCCCGGGCCGGGCCGCCGTCTGGTCAATCGCTGCCAGGAGGTCCTCATCCGGCTCCACAGTTCTTATATACGCCTTAGGGAATACTTTCAGGAGTGCTTCGGCCGTCTCTTCCTTGAAAGACCCGCCGAGAGTGTTTACCACGATGCTCAGCCCGTCTCCCCCGGGCAGTTCGGGAGCTGAGGTCCAGGTCCTGCTGGTCTGCGGAAAGGGCGGGCGGACAGGCCACCACCGCCGCGTTATCAGGGCAGCACCCGCCCCGATCGCTGAGCCGAAGAGCACATCCGAGGGCCAGTGCGCTCCGGTGTGAACGCGGGAGTAGGCCACTCCCAGCGCCGCCGGAGCCAGCGCTGCACCAATGGACGGCTTCACCAGTCCCACCCCCACGGCGAAGGCCACAGCCGAGGCCGAGTGTCCCGACGGCATGGATGAGCTCTTGGGTTGCGGATGGACAAACCGGAACACTGGAAGGTGCTCCGGGAGTGGCCGGGCGCGGGGCAGGAGCGTCTTGAAAATTCCGTTGGTGACCGCCGAGGCCACCGCTTGGGCGATGAGTCCGTGAAGGGCGGCCCGCCGGGGCCTGCCGGGAATTATGGCGATGGCCGCTGCTATGCCCATCCAGAGTTTTCCGTGGTTGGCGGCAGCCGAAAGCCTGCGGAAAAACTCGTCATGGTTTCCGCCCGGCAAGCGCGAAACATACCGTACGAGGTATCTATCCGTGCGGCTGATCCATCGATGGCTTGTCCGCCATGTGCTCTGCATGCCCCTCACCCTACCGCCGTAGACAAGGGACGGAAGCGGCTGCTACCGGCGTTGCGGCCTACTTGGCCTTCAACGGCTTGGCAGCACCGGCCAGCAGGAGCGCCACCAGGATGGGGGCAAGGATTGCCAGCAATGCGTGATGGATACCGGTGAGGTCGCCCAGGTAGCCCAGCAGGGGAGGACCTGCCAGGAATGAGATGTATCCCAGGGTGGACACTACCGAGACACGCGCTGCAGCGTGCTGCGGGTCGTCGGCAGCAGCGGACATACCCATCGGAAAGGCCAGGGCTGCCCCTATGCCCCAGAGTGCGGCACCCATGGCGGCCAGCCAGGGGTTTCCGGCAAGCACAAAGAGGCACAGTCCGGCCGCAGCTGCGGCCATGCTCGCCCGGAGCACGGTAACCCGGCCGTACTTGTCGATGACGCGGCCGCCGAGGAAGCGCATCGCCGTCATGGCCAGGACAAAGAGGGCGAACATCAGGGCGCCCGTGGATTCGGAGGTGCCCAGGCCGTCCACCGACGCCTTGGCGATCCAGTCGTTGCCCGCACCCTCTGTCAGGGTGGCTCCAAGGACAACAATGCCGATGAGCACGGTCCTGCTGTCCCGCCAGGCGGACGGGCCTTTGACGGCCTTGGCGCCGTCGGCGGGAGCGGGGATGGGGACGTGCGGCAGGAAGTAGCGTGGCGCGAGCATGGTCACCACTAGAACAATGCCCACGATGACCAGCAGGTGCAGCGCCAGGTCAATGCCAAGATTGGACAGGCCTGCCCCGATGAGGGCACCAACGAACGCGCCGCCGCTGAAGGCAGCGTGGAACTGGGGCATGATGGTCCGCCGGAGCTTGTGTTCCACGTCCGCACCTTCGATGTTCTGGGAAACATCCCACAGGCCGATGGCGATACCGAAGAAAAACAGGGACACGGCTGTGCCCGGGATGGACGCGATAGACAGCGACAACGCGATTCCCACGCCGGCGGCCGAGGCCAGCAATCCGCCCAGACGCACCGTATTCGCCGTACCGAGCCGTCCTACCACCCATCCTGCGGTGGGCAGGGCGAGCAGTGAGCCGACGGCGGTGCAGAGCAGCAAGGTCCCCATCTGGCCCGACGTGATCTGCAGCGTTTCCGTGACTGCGGGAATCCGTGCGGCCCAGCTGGCGAAAACCAGTCCGTTGATGCCAAAGACAACAAAAGTGGCGGCCGCGGCTGCCTTAAGTCCGGCCTGCTGTGCCGTACCTGTATTTATGCTCATACGTTCACTACTTCCACAGAGTTGTCTTCAAGTCGTCGTCGTTCGTCCTGGCTGAACTGCTTGTCCGTGACCATGATGTCCACACGGTCGAGGCCGGCCACAAGGGCCCTGGCATGCGCATCCCATTTCGCTGCGGCGGCAGCCACCACCACTCGGGACGCTGATTCCAGCCCGGCCCGCTTCACCGCCGCGTCCTCCAGGTCATGGGCAAGAAGTCCGTCTTTGAGGTCCACGGCGCAGGGCGTGACCACTGCCGTGTCGAAGCGCAGCGAGCGGACATTGGATTCCGCAAGCGGACCCCGGAAACACAGTTCGGCGGGAACCAGGCTTCCGCCCGGCAGCAGCAGGGCGGGGCGGGTTCCGGCCGTAGCTTCTTCAGCGGCGAGAACGTTGAGCGACCGCAGTGACATCGGCATCAGGGTCAGGTCCCTCCCTGCCAGCGCCCGGGCCACCTCGGTGGCGGTGCTGCCACTGTCCAGCCACACATGCTCCCGGTCGCGGAGGAGGCCGGCAACGGCGGCGGCGATGCGCTTCTTGGCGTCCTGGTCCTCCAGTTCCCGTTGCCCGTAGCCCGGATTCCCGCCATGGCCAATCAGGCTTCGTGCTCCGCCGTGGACCCGGCGAAGAACGCCGTTGGCGGCGAGGACCTCAAGGTCGCGGCGGATCGTAGCTCCGGAAGCGTCGCAGGCAAGCGTCAGCTCCTCCACCGTCACCTCCTGGCGCTGGCGGAGCAGCTCGGCGATAGTACGATGCCGCTCGTCCGTCTTCATGATCAAATGATAGCAACGTCTGATCATTTGATCATAAAGTCGTCAGACGCTCTCTCACTTGATGCGCCAAAACTCCCACCCCTCTCGCACTCATGCGAGAGGGTCAGCGAAAAATGCCCATTAACTGAGAGAGCGTGTGAGGGTCAGCGGGCGCGTTCCACCCGCTTCTCATCCCACACGGGCTCGACGGATTCATATACCTTGCCGTCCGATCCAAAGACCAGGAAGCGGTCAAAGGTGCGGGCAAACCAGCGGTCGTGCGTCACCGCCAGGACGGTTCCCTCGAAGTGGTCGATGGCGCGCTCCAGGGCCTCGGCCGAGTGCAGGTCCAGGTTGTCAGTGGGTTCGTCGAGGAGCAGCAGCGTGGCACCACTGAGCTGCAGGAGCAGGATCTGGAAGCGCGCCTGCTGCCCGCCGGAGAGGGACTCGTACTTCTGCTCAGACTGCCCGGCCAGCCCATACCCGTCCAGTGCGCCGGCTGCTGCCTCGCGGCCCAGCCCCGACCGGTGTTCGTCTCCGCGGTGCAGGATTTCCAGCAGCGTTTTGCCCAGCAGGTCCGGGCGCACGTGTGTCTGCGCGAAGAAGCCGGGTCGGATGCGGGCGCCAAGTTTCACTGTGCCTTCGTGGGGCACTTCGGCGATTTCGACGTCGGACACGGGCAGGTGCTCCCGCTCCGGATCGGTGCCGCCGGTGGCGAGCAGCCGGAGGAAGTGCGATTTGCCGGAACCGTTGGATCCCAGGACGCCCACGCGGTCACCAAACCATACTTCGGTGGAGAACGGTTTCATCAGGTTGGTCAGTTCCAGCTTTTCGGCCACGATGGCGCGCTTGGCGGTGCGGCCGCCCTTGAGCCGCATCTGCACGTTCTGCTCAATGGGCAGCGCTTCGGGCGGCCCGATCTCCAGGAATTTGGCCAGCCGGGTCTGGGCGGCGTGGTACCGGTTGGCCATGTCGGAGCGGAACGCAGCCTTGTTTTTGTACATGTTGACGAGTTCCTTGAGCTTGACGTGCTCCTCGTCCCACCGCTTGCGCAGTTCCTCAAAGCGGGCATTGCGGTCCGCCCGGGCCTCCACGTAGGAGCCGAACCCGCCGCCATGGATCCAGGCTCCGGCCCCGTTGATGCCTGGCTCAAGGGTGACGATGCGGCCGGCAGCGTTGTTCAGCAGCTCCCGGTCGTGGCTGATGAAGAAGACGGTCTTTTTGGAGTCGTTCAGCTTTTCCTCGAGCCAGCGCTTGCCGGGCACGTCCAGGTAGTTGTCCGGTTCGTCCAGCAGCAGCAGGTCGTCAGGGCCGGCAAAGAGCGCTTCAAGGACCAGCCGCTTCTGCTCACCGCCGGACAGGCTCGACGCCGGGCGGTGCTGCGCCCGGTCAAAGGGGAGTCCCAGCGCCGCCATGCACACCTCATCCCAGACGGTCTCGACGTCATAGCCGCCCGCGTCCCCCCAGTCCACGATGGCCTGGGCGTAACGCATCTGGCTTGGCTCGTCGTCGTGCTCCACCATCGCAAGTTCCGCCTCGTCGACCTCACGGGCGGCAGCGGCCAGTGCGGGCGGCGCGGCGGAGACCAGCAGGTCGCGCACTGTGGAGTCATCGCGGACCTGGCCGACGAACTGGCGCATGATGCCCATGTTCCCGGACCGGCCGATAACCCCTTCGTCGGGCACCAGGTCCCCGGCGATGATCCGGAACAGCGTGGTCTTGCCAGTTCCGTTGGGACCGATCAGGGCCGTTTTGGTGCCGTCCGGAACCTTGAAGGTCACTCCGTTGAGAAGCTGGGTGCCGTCGGAGAGGAAGTAATCAATGCCGGAAACGTCAATATGGGCCACGTACTCCATCTTCCCACGGCACGCCCTCCCGGATTTTTGGCCTTAGCCGGCGGCGGTCAGGAACTTCTGCAGCAGCGGGCCGGAGGTGGTTGCGCCCAGGCCGCCGTCCTCCACGAAGACGGCAACGGCGAGGTCGCCGTGCACGGCCACAATCCAGGCGTGGGTCTTGGGCGGGTTTTCCTTCCCGAACTCGGCGGTGCCGGTTTTGGCCCCCACGGGTGCCCCGGGGACGCTGGTGAGGAAGCCGGCATGTCCGGAGGTCACGACGGCGCGCATCATGTCTGCCAGCTTCGTCGCCTCCTCCGGGGTGATGGGGTTGCCGGACGCTTGGGACGGCGCCTCGGCACTGGCGGTGGCGGAGGGCTGCGCAGGCGGAACAGAGGACCCGCTGGTGGTTCCCTCGGCGGCAGCACCGGCGTCGGGATTCAGGACAAGCTGCGGGGCAACCGGAGCGCCCTTGGCCACCGAGCCGGCCATCATGGCGGCGGCCAACGGAGACAGCAGCACTTTGCCCTGGCCAATCATGGAGGCGGCGTGCTCGGTGCCGGCGGCCTCGCCGGGGACGGAGCCCAGGAAGGCGTCCGCGCCGAGGGTGGGCGCTTCGACGGCGATGCCCATGGCAAGGGCCGCTGCTTCAAGCTGGCTTTGGGAGACATTGTCCCGCGCGGCGATGAAGGCCGTGTTGCAGGAGTGCGCGAAGGCATCACGGAGCGTCACCGACCCCAGCGAACTCTCCGGGTACCCCTCCGAATTCTTGAACGTCCGCCCGTCCACCGTCAATGTTGGCGTGCATTCAACCTTCGAATCCGGGGTCAGGCCATTCCGGAACATGGCCAGCGAATCCACCATTTTGAAGATGGAGCCCGGTGCGTACTGGCCCAGCATGGCCGTGTTGTAGCCGTTGCTTCCCGGCCCTGACGCTGCTGCCAGCACTGCCCCGGTGGACGGCCGGAGAGCCACAATCGCGGAGGCCGGTTTCACTCCTTCAAGGGTGGTCTCCGCCAGTGACTGGAGGGTTGGGTCCAGGGTGGTCTTCAGCGGCGTTCCCGGCGTGGGCTTCACTTCGAAGAGGACCCGACGCGGATCCGTGGCGGCCGACTGGATCTGTTCCCTGGTCAGGTCTGCCCGCTGCGCGCGGATTACGACGGCGTCAGTTCCCCTGAGTTGTTCGTCGTACTGTTGCTGCAGCCCGCCGATGCCGGTCACGTCTCCCGCCGTCAGCCCGCCTTTTGATGCTTCGATCTGCTCGGCAGTAGCCTCCCCGACGGAACCGAGGACGGCCCGGGCAAAGGTGCGGCTCGGAGCCAGCGGCATGGATGCGGGAATGGCACGGGCTCCGGGAATGGCCGCAATCTGCTCGTTGGTGATGGTGCGGCCTTCGTCGCGCAGCGTTATCGCGGAGACAAAGGCCTCGGCGCCGGAGGCCTGCACCTGCTGGGTGTAGGCGGCGGGATCCACGCCCACGAGGGCGGCGAGCTTGCCGGCGGAATCAGCGGGGTCTGCAGCGCCCAGCTGGGGCTTGTCGATGCCAACGTTCACCACGGGGCGGTACGTCACCAGGGGCACGTCTCCGGCGCCCAGGATGTCCGCACGCTGGGGTGACTGCGACCCCTTGGTCAGGGTCTCGCTGTCCGCCAGCCCCGGCGCCAAAGTGGCAGGGTCCCACACGGTAAGCCATTTGTCCCCGGACTTCTTGAATTTGGCCGAGACGGTGTATTTCCACTCGGCACCGCCAAAGTTCCAGGTGTAGTTCAGCGGGGCTGAGGCGTTGTCGCCATCAAGCGTGAGTTCGCCGGCTTCAACGGCCGGCTTCGAGGGGTCGAGGGCGGCGAAAACGCTCTTCAGCTGGTCATTGGCGGCCGTGGAGTCCTTGCCGTCGAAGGGCACCGCCCCCACGTCGAGTCCCGAGACGGCGGTAGCCAGTTGTGTGGCGGCGGCTTCGGCGCCGCCCCTGCCGTCATCGCAAGCCACCAGCGATGTTCCAAGAATGACGGCAGCAATGCCCAAAGACAGTTTTGTAGATATCCCCATCGCGCCATTATCTCCCGGTTTTTGCCCCGGGCTTGCCATGGCCCGCGGCACGAAACGGAGCAGGGCCTAGGCCGCGTCCAGGCCGAGTGCCGGGACGGGCAGGGCGAATATGTCCTGCAGGGCATGTTTGGCCGCGTGGTAGCCCGGCATGCCCGTGACCCCTGGCCCGGGCGGGGTCGAGGAGGAGCAAAGGTATATGCCACGCAACGGTGTACGCCAGGGCACGGGCGAAACCACGGGCCGCTGCACCAGGTTCAGCATGTCCATGCTCCCGGCGCTGAAGTCCCCGCCCACGTAATTCCGGTTGTACTGGGCCAGTCCGGCGGCGGTGATGGCCCTGGACTCCACCACGACGTCCCGGAACCCGGGGGCGAAACGTTCCACCTGGGCGGTGACGGTTTCCGTCATGTCCCTCGTTGAGCCGGCGGGCACGTGGCAGTACGCCCAGAGGGTGTGGCGGCCGGACGGAGCACGGCTGGAGTCGAAGCGGGACTGTTGGGCCACCAGCACATAAGGCCGTTCCGGGTGTTTGCCGGCGCTGACCTCGTTCTCAGAGCGGGCAACTTCCGCCCGGGTCCCGCCGAGGTGGACTGTCCCGGCGTTGGCCAGTTCAGGTGCAGTCCATGGCACAGGACCGGAAAGGATGAAATCCACCTTGCAGGAACCGTTGCCGTACCTGAAGGATTCCAGGGCCGCACGGTAGCCGGTGGGCAGGGCATGGCCCGCCATGTTCAACAGCCCTTGCGGAGCCACGTTCAAGAGAGTGGCGCGTGCAGGGGGAAGGTCCTCAAGCCGGTCGATTGGTGCATCGGTGTGGATTGCACCCCCGTGCGCAGCGAGGTCCTCGGCCAGGGCCGCAGCTATGGATGCGGACCCGCCTTCCGGAATAGGCCATCCTCCCGCGTGTCCCAGTGCTCCCAGCATCAACCCGCCGCCGGAAGCGGCCAGGGACGGCTGGTGGGAGATCGCGTGCGCCGCCACGCCTGCGAGCAGGGCGGGCGCTAGTTCTTCCCTGAACCGGGTGTTCCACAACCGCGATCCCTGCTCCAGGGTCCTCAGCCCGAAAATCCCCGCTGCCAAAGGGTTGCGCGGGATCCGAAGGAGCTGGTTCTGGGTGAAGTCCATAACGTCGTCGATGCGCTGCACCAGGGGCGCCATCAGCTTCCGGTAGGCCCCGCCGTCGCGGCCCAACTCCTCGGCGGTCCGATCGAGCGACCGGTACGCGAGGGCGGCCCGTCCGCCGTCCAGCGGGGAGGCGTAGGACAGCTCGGGCGTGATGAGGTTGACGCGCCGGAACAGTTCGAAGGCCTTGAAGAACGGTGATGCCACGGCCATCGGATGCACCGCCGAGCAGATGTCATGGAAGTGCCCTGGCTGCATCAGCTCGCTGGTGCGGGTGCCCCCGCCGATGCTTGGGCCGGCTTCGAATAGTTCCACGGACAACCCTGCCCGCGCCATCACCACTGCCGCTGCCAGTCCGTTGGGCCCGGCGCCCACCACCACAACATCAGGCACTGGACCCTGCTTTCCATGGGAGGAGTGAACGGGAGGATCCGCCGGGGCCCCGCCGGAACCAGTCGGGCGCGCCCGCGAAGGGGCCGCCGTGGGGATCATCAACGTGGTGCCGCCGGATGGGATCGTAGGCCGGATCGAAGATGTCCCAGGTCACGCGCAGCATCAGGTATCCCACCGCGGCCATGTGCCCAGCCACGGCCAGGGCGTAGTACGGCATATCCAGGTTGTGCTGGGATGAGCCTGCGCTGGTCACCTGTCCAAGGTACATCCACACGGCCGCCCAGTGCAGGCCTTCAATGCCCTGCCAGATCAGGAACTCCTGCCACCGCGGCCGTGCCAGCGCGAGCAGCGGGACCAGCCACACCACAAACTGCGGCGAGTAGACCTTGCCGGTCAGGATGAACGCCGCCACGATCAGGAAGGCCAGCTGGGCCAGCCGGGGCCGGCGCCGGGCAGTAAGGGCAACCGCCGCTATGGCCGCGCAGGACAAGAGAAAGAGGCCCGGGGACAGAAGGTCGACGGCGGCCGGGCTGAGTTCCGTCCATCGCAGCCGGGCCGCAACCAGGTTGTACACAAACCAGGGCGAGCTGTAGCCGGCATCGCGGTCCGCGCTGAACTGGAAAAAGTAGCTCCAGCCCGCAGGGTTGGCCAAGGCGAAAGGCACATTTACGGCCACCCAGGCGGCTGCGGCGGCACCGGCCGTCACGAGCAGGGGACGGAACCGTCCCGTGCGGAGGGCAAGGAGCAGGATGGCGCCAAGCACCAGCAGCGGGTAAAACTTTGTGGCCGCGCCCAGGCCAATGAAGACGCCGGCAAGCAGGGGCCGTTGCCGCGCGAAGAAGTACATGCCAAGGGCGAGCAGGGCCACGGCCCACATATCCCAGTTGATGGTCCCGGCCAGCACGATTCCCGGGGCCAGTGCCACCATGGCGGCATCCCACGGCCGTCGGCTGCTCATCCGGGCGGTCGCCAGGACCGCCACCACGGTGACCGCCGCCAGCAGCGCGGCATTGATATCGAAGTAGGCGATGACGCGCGAATCGGTTATTCCGCTCCCGGGGACCAGCCAAGCCGTAACTCCGGCAATAAGGGCGGTCAGGACGGGATACTCAAACAGGCTTCCGGGGCCAAGGACGGGAAAGGTCCCGTCTGCCAGACCCCGGTTCCGGAACAGCTCGGGAAAGTCCGAATAGCAGGTGGCATAGAACTGCGTGGGGGATTCCCAGCCATTGGCCCGGCAATAACCCTTGACCAGGATCCCGGCGAGGGCAGCCAGGACCGTCAGGAGGACCAGGACGCGTTCAACAGTGAAAACCCCGGGCCGGACAATGCCCGGCGCAGAGCGTGATCCCAGGGGGCCGCCGATGACTTCGGTGAAGTTTCGCAAGAGGATGTCGCTGCGGCTGGGAACTACCAGTCGGGGCCGCCCTCGATGCTCCGGCGGCTGGTTCTCCTGCATGCCCTCGAGCTTACCGCCGCCCGGGACGGGGAACGGGACCGGCAGGAGCCCACGCGCGGCCGCGTGGGCTCCTGTACCGCATGGACCTGCTTCATCGGTTCTCCCGGGGACAGGTAAAGGGACAGGCCACAGAGTCAGCGCAGGCCACCCACGTGCTGGTGCAGAAGGACGAATACGTCTTCCCGCTGCTTCTCCAGGAGCGGACGGTTGAATTGCCGGCGGCTGCTGCGTTTTCCCCGTTGGGGAAGCAGGAACTGTTGAAGTTTCTTTATCATTGTGGTCACCTCCTTTTCGAATTGGCTGGCCCGCAAAATGGGCGCGGCAATTAAGCCCTCTTCATACCGCGGATACAGGCGGACTTGGGGCAGCGAAATGTAGTGCAATGGGCAGGGAAGTTTATGCGCTGTCATTAGAGCGCATAAAAAGGCCGCTAAAAGGAGGCAGCTGATATCTGCAGGAAGCAGCAGAAAGCGCGGCTAAAAGGGGGCAGGCTCTTGCGCCGTGCAATGGGCGCAGGAGGTACAGACGCCGGTGCGCAGCCGCCCGGTCACCGCCGGACTCAGTACCGGCGGAAAGGGCGCAGGCTAGGAGCCGGCGCGACCCCTAAACGGGCGCGCAAAAGCATCAGAGGCCGGGGCCGCGGTGATGGTCATCTTCCATCCGCTAGTCAAAGTAATCATTTTCCCAACCTCCTTTTCTGCTCTGCCGTTGCCCAGGCCGTCCGCCTGCAGCAACATGCGCCGGTGACCCCGGCAAGTGGCTCTGGGGTCAGGAATAAAGCTACACCACGATTAGTGCGCACGGCTACCTAATTCGCGGAAATCATCAAAAAGATTTAGAAACAGTTCCTAAAGGCCCCAACGCACAATTGCCGGCGTCCGCTTATCCCAGCCAAGGGTGCACACTTTCGCGGTGCCGAGAATAAAGTGCCGTCCTTCAGCGGGCGGGAGTTCAAGCCAACGGGCTGTCAGGATCCGGGAGAAGTGTCCATGGGCCACAATCAGCACATTATCCATTCCCGATTCGAGGACCCGGCCAATGATTTTGTCCGCCCTCGCGGCAACCTCGTCCAGCGTCTCGCCGTTGGGCACGCCGTGCGTCCAGATCAGGTAATCCGGGTTGTCCTTGCGGATCAGGTCCGAGCTGATTCCTTCGTAGTCCCCGTAGTTCCATTCCACCGCAAGCGGTTCGTGCTGGGCGTCGGGAAAGCCTGCGAGTTCGGCAGTCCGCCGGGCGCGCCGCAACGGTGATGTCAGCACCAGGTCGAAATCGACGGGGTCCAGCACCTTCCGGGCTTCCACCGCCTGCTGTTCGCCTTCCACGGTGAGGGGCAGGTCAGTGAGTCCCGTGTACTGCCCGCTCTTGGACCACTCGGTCTCGCCGTGGCGGAGGATCCAGAGCTGGGGGCGGGGGGCAATGGCAGGGTTGGTCACTTGGACTCCTTAGGGGAAAGGGCGACGCCGGCGGGAGAGGTTCCATCCCCGGTTGCGGCAGGTGCTGATTCAGGCTGTTCGGCCCACCAGCGAAGGAGCCTGGCCTCCGCTTCCGCGGCAGGCAGCGGTCCGTGTTCCATCCGCTCGTTGAGCAGGAACTTGTAGGCCCGGCCCACCACCGGACCCGGTTTGAGGTCCAGCAACGCCATGATGCGGGCACCGTCAAGGTCCGGCCGGACGGCCTCCAGCGATTCCTGTTCCCGCAGTGCCGCGATCCGGGCCTCGAGGTCGTCGTAGGCGAACGCCAGGCGCTCGGCCTTCCGCTGGTTCCGCGTGGTGACGTCGGATCGGGTCAGCCGGTGCAGCCGCTCAAGCAGCGGCCCGGCGTCAGTGACGTAGCGGCGGACTGCGGAATCGCTCCAGCCGGCGTCCCCATAGCCGTAGAACCGCATGTGGAGTTCCACCAGGCGGGCGACTGCCTTGATGGAGTCGTTGTCGAAGCGGAGCGCCTTCATCCGTTTGGTGGTGAGCTTGGCACCCACCATGTCGTGGTGGCGGAAGCTTACCGCGCCGCCCGGTTCGAAGCGCCGCGTGGCCGGCTTGCCGACGTCGTGCATCAACGCTGCGAAACGCAGCACAAAATCCGGCCCGGGCACGGGACCGTCAGCGTCGGTTTCGAGCTCCGCTGCCTGCTCCAAAACCTGCAGCGAGTGCTGGTAGACGTCCTTGTGCCGGTGGTGTTCATCGGATTCGAGCCGCAGGGCCGAAACCTCGGGCAGCACGAATTCCGCCAGCCCTGTGTCCACCAGCAGGTCGATACCTACGCGGGGGCGGGCGCCGCAGATGAGCTTGACCAGCTCGTCCCGGACGCGCTCCGCGGAGATGATGGTGATCCGCTCGGCCATTTGGGTCATGGCCTGCCGGACGTCGTCATGGACGGAGACGCCCAGCTGCGACGCGAACCGGGCCGCGCGCATCATCCGCAGCGGGTCGTCGGAAAAGGACGCTTCAGGGGCGCCGGGGGTGGCCAGGATGGAGGCATGCAGGTGCTTGACCCCACCGAACGGGTCCACTAGTTCCAGCGACGGCAATTTGAGGGCCATGGCGTTGATGGTGAAGTCGCGCCGGAGCAGGTCGTCGGTCAACGATGAGCCGAAGGCCACCACGGGTTTGCGGGATTCAGGATCGTACGCCTCCGCCCGGTAGGTGGTGATCTCGATCTGGAATCCGGCCTTGCGCATGCCGATGGTCCCGAAGGCGCGCCCGATCTCCCAGTAGTTGTCCGCCCACTTCTTGATAAGGGATACCGTCTGGTCCGGCGTGGCGTCTGTGGTGAAGTCCAGGTCGGGGGAGGTCCTGCCCAGGAAAAGGTCACGCACGGGACCGCCCACCAGCGACAGTTCATGGCCGGCGTCCACGAAGCGCTGGCCGAGCTCCAGGACCACCGGGTCCACCTGGAAATCGACGGTGTGGGATTCAGTCTTGTGATGTGCGTGCGCCATAGTTACTTAAGCTTGTCAGAAACCAGCGGCACCGCAGGCCAAAATACTGTCAAGATCCTGCTGATTCCGTCCGCCCCCGGCAAAGCGCGTCATATGCCGTCCATGTTGATGTCATGTTCCGGTCATCACGGACGGGCAACAGTCGTTAGAGTGGACTCCATGGCCCATCCAGTACCGAGCGCTCCAGGCAGGAGGACAAACGCACCGTTGCCGTCGGCAATCGGTGCGCACGTTGCGCCTGCCCCGCATTCGGCGCCGGCCTCGCTGCCCACGGTGGAGGAAGTCTCCGCCGGCGGCGTGGTGGTGGATACGTCCGACGCCGAACTGAGGGTGGCGATTATCGCCCGCCTCAATCGCGGCGGCCGTTTGGAATGGTGCCTGCCCAAGGGGCATCCCGAAGGCAAGGAAAACAACGAGCAGGCCGCCGTCCGGGAGATTGCCGAGGAAACCGGCATTGAAGGCGACATCCTCGCACCGCTGGGAAGCATTGACTACTGGTTCACGGTCAGCGGCCACCGTGTCCACAAAACGGTCCACCACTACCTCCTGCGCGCCACGGGCGGCGAACTAACCATCGAAAACGATCCGGACCAGGAAGCGGTGGACGTGGCGTGGGTTCCCATCCAGGAACTTGCCCGCAAGCTGTCCTTCCCCAATGAACGCCGGATCGCCGACCTCGCCCGGGAAGTCCTTCCCGAACACCTTTAGGGGCGCACCGCGGCGACTGCCGTGCGGCGATGGGCTGCTGCGGGTGAGACGATGAACTCGATGTCAGCTTCCAATTTTCCTTCCGACAGGTCCAGCCGGCCCGACGACGCGGCGCCCGACGGCGTTCCGCCTGAGCCGGCCGCCCCGGACGTTGCCCAGCCAGCTCCTGCAGGCCCCAGCGAAACCCGTTCCAGTGCCATCATGGCCGCGGGCACCCTGGTGTCCCGTTTCCTGGGCTTCGGCAAGACCTGGATGCTGGGCACGGCCCTGGGCCTGGGATCGACGGTCAACGACACCTTCATCAATGCCAACAACCTGCCCAACCTGATTTTCCTGCTGGTGGCCGGCGGCGTGTTCAATGCCGTGCTGGTGCCGCAGATCATCAAGGCAAGCAAGGCCCCGGACAGGGGAGCGGATTACATCAGCCGCCTGCTGACGCTGGCTGTCCTGCTCCTGCTGGGGCTGACCGCCCTGGTGACCCTGGCAGCGCCCGGGGTTATTGAGCTCACCACCCAGGGGTACTCGCCGCAGCAGAAAGCGCTGGCGGTAACGTTTGCTTTCTGGTGCCTGCCGCAGATCTTCTTTTACGGACTGTATGCCCTCCTCACCCAGGTCCTGAATGCCAATGGTGCGTTCGGGCCGGCCATGTGGGCGCCCATCCTTAATAACGTGGTGGCCATCGCCGGGCTGGGCATGTTCATCTGGATCTTCGGCGCCAACGAAATCAATGCGCACACCCTGGACAACTGGGGGCCCACCCAAACCCTGTTTGTTGCCGGTTTCTCCACCATCGGCGTGGTGTCACAGACCGCCATCCTGATGATTCCAGTGATCCGGCTGAAGCTGGGCCTCCGTCCACGCTTCGGCTGGCGTGGTGTGGGACTGGGCAAGGCAGCCAAGCTGAGCGTCTGGACGCTGCTGACGGCCGCCGTCGGGCAGCTCGCCTTCCTGTACGTCATGCGCATCGCCACCATCCCCGGTGCCGAACGCCTCCGGCTGAAGGAGGCGGGCGACCCCGCTGCGGAGATGCTTCCGGGCAACGCCGTCCTTGAGGTGGCCAGCCAGCTGTACCTGCTGCCGCACTCCATCATTGCCCTGTCCCTGGCCACAGTCCTGTTCAACCGGATGACCCGCGCATCGCAGGACGGCAACCGGGCTGAACTGCGTGACGCCCTCTCACACGGCCTGCGGACCATGGCCGTGGCCACGGTGTTCGGAGCCCTTGCCCTGTTTGCCCTGGCCGGACCGCTGGGCATGTTCTTCTCTGGCGGCATCCGCCAGGACGGCGTGATGCTGGCCCAGACGTTAACTATCCTCGCGCTCAGCACGCCGTTTATGAGCGCAAACTTCATGATGTCCCGCGTGTTCTATGCCAACGAGGACGCCCGGACACCCTTCTACATCCAGCTGCTGCTGGCCGTTGTGTACGTGGCCGGGGCGTTTGCCATCCAGTTCCTGCCCGTCAACCAGATCATCTATGCCATCGCGGTCCTCTATATGGTGGGCAATATCCTCTCGGTGGTGATCAGCGCGTACTTCCTGCGCCGGCTCCTGGGCCACCTGGACGGTGCGCGGATCGCCAACTCCTACATCCGCATGGGCTACGCAGCCCTCGGTTCCGCCATTGCAGGTGCGGGCGCGCTCTGGCTCCTGGGCAGCTACAACCCGGACGGTTTTGCCTGGCAGAACCGGATCACGGCGCTCATCACCGTAGTTGTGGCGGGCCCCGTCATGCTGGTGGCCTACTTCTTCCTGCTCAGGTTGTTCCGGGTATCGGAACTGCGGGACCTGCTCCGGCCGCTGATGGGACGGCTGGGGCGCGGGGGGCCGGCTGCCCCTTCAGCGGAAGACGACGCGCCGCCGTCGGGCTCTTCCTCAGGTGGTCCCTCCGGTGGTTCCTCCGGTGGTTCCTCCGGCGATCGCCAGCCGCAGGCGCCAGAGCGCGCCACCACCTCTGTGGACACAGGCCTCATTCCCCGGATTTCCGGCGAGTTCGACGCCGTTTCCTTCCGCGCCGGCCCCGCTCCGCGGCGCGAGGCGGCCGCACAGCCGCCTGCGGAGGGCGGCAGGCGCCAGGACGACGGCGGCTATCTCCCCGGAGAGGAACAGCCCAGTACTGCACGGGGTGGCCTGCTGAGTGAGCAAATCCCGCTGCCCGGCCGGCGGACCTTCCAGGGCAAGCCCGGCGAGAACCCGCATTTCAGGCCGCGGCGGCCGCGCAAGAAGTGATATTCGGGCCGTTCGCCGCTGCCTTTGTCCACGGTGGGCTGGGCTCAATCGGCTAGGATCGGAAGGGAACAGGGGTAGTTGCATTCAAGGGCCGGCCTCGCGCCGGTCCCTGAACGGTGGTTGCGTCAACCGAGCCGGCAATACCGGACAGTCTAGGAGGAACACGTGTCCAACCCGATCGATGTGGGATCAGTACTGGGCGGCCGTTACAAGGTCACAGCCACCGTATTGGCCTCGCACGACCACGATCTGGTGCTGGATGGTGTGGACCAGGTACTGAACCGTCCGGTCAGCATCCTGGTTGCCGGACCCGACAACACAGAGCAGGTGGCCCAAAGCGCCCGGGAGGTTGCCACCGGGGAGCGCCCCGGCACAGTCCAGGTCTTGGACCTCGGCGTCACAGCTGCGGCCACGTACCTCATCACCAACCACACGTCCGCTGCGGACCTGCTGGACCTCGTGGTGGCCTCCAACCCTCCCTATGTGGAACCGTTCTTCACGGACACCTTGGGGAGCGAGATTTTTGGGCAGCCCCGGTCCCGCGAACCCGAGCCCTATGATGACGAAGAAAACGTCGACGCCGGCTACATCAATTACTCGGACGGACATCGCAGCCAGGTTGATCCTTACCCTGCAGCGCCCGTAGTGCCGCCCAAGCCGCCGGCACGGCCTGCGGCGGCACCCGCCGCTGGACGCAAGCCCTCCGGTTCGTCTGCGTTGGGTGGGGCTGCTGCTGGTGCGGCGGCTGGCGCGGCTGCCGGTGCCGTTTCACCGGGCGTTTCGGGTCCGGCCACCAGGCCAGCGGTTCAGTCCGAGGAGCCGGCCACCGCCAGCTTCCCGTCGGGCCCTTCAGACCGGGATGAGTCATCCGTCTCCCCGTCCGGTCCCGGGAAGCCGAAGGTCTCGCTGTGGTCCGAGGACGACTACGCGAACGTCGATGACCAGGACCTGTACGAAGATGCCCAGGCAGAAGAAGAGCCGCGGCCTGCCAAAAAGAAGTCTCCGGTCTTTGCACGGTCCGCCGCTCCGGCCGCTGCTGCAGGTGCCGCTGCAGGCGCTTCGTACTCCGATCAAGATGATTATGATGACGGCGACGACCGCGATGCCCCGGAACGTGAACCGCGCTCCATGCGGTGGCTGGTGGGCGGGCTCCTCGCAGTGGTCCTGATCGCCGGGCTGGTGTTTGCCGTAACCAACCTTGGCAGCCTCTTTTCTGCACAGCCACAGGCCAAGCCGACGGCGGCCAGCACCAACACCAGCGCTCCCTCTGCGAACGCCACCGCAACCCAGGCACCTACCTCTGCACCGCCTGCTGTCCCACCGGCCATTGAAGGAGTCACCCGCCAGGGTAACTTCGACTTCGCCGCCACGTTCGACCGCGATTTGGTGAAGGCTTATGACGGCAACGCCGCCAGCTACTGGTCGGACATGGAATTTGCCACTGAGAACTGGGGCGGACTCGCACCCGAGGGTGTTCCGCTCGTTGTGAAGCTGAAGAGCCCTGCCACCGTCTCGTCGATCACGCTTTCGCAGCTCGGCGGCTCCGGTGGAAACATCACCCTGTACACCAACGACCGGCCCTCGATCGACGGGGCCAAGGCTGTTGGCACGAACAGCTTCACGTCCACGGACCTGAACATCCCCCTGGCAGAACCGGTTCAGGCGCAGTATGTGATCGTGTCGATCAATTCGCTGCCCCGGTTGGCGGCTCCGAAGACACGTTATGGATACGGCCTCCGGCTCGCCGAGATCAAGGTCCAGTAAGGGCGGGTCCACCCGGAAGGGTCTCTCTCTTAGTTATCTGATGGAAGTGCCGCAGTCCATGGTCATCGGGCTGCGGCACTTTCCTTTTGCCGCGAGACGGTAATCTGGAAAGAGCGCCTCACGGAGCTGGCTTGTTGCTGCCTGCCGCAAATCCATCGTGTTGGGCGCCGGAATAATCAGCCAGCAGTATCAGTTGTGCCATGTGGCCGGCCTCCAAGGCGGGGCGCGTCTAATAAGGAAGAGGTTCACCGTTCAGTGACCATCGCAGAAAACACCACGTCGGATGTACGTGATGTCATCATCGTCGGCTCCGGCCCCGCTGGTTACACGGCAGCTGTCTACACTGCCCGGGCCAACCTGAGGCCCCTTTTGCTGGCAGGGTCTGTCACCGCCGGCGGTGAACTGATGAACACCACCGATGTGGAGAACTACCCGGGCTTCCCGGATGGCATCATGGGACCAGACCTGATGGAGAACTTTGAGAAGCAGGCAGCACGCTTCGGCACGGAGATCCAGTTCGAAGACGTCACGTCGCTCCAACTGGAAGGACCGATCAAGCAGGTCACCATCGCCACGGGGGAAACTTTCCAGGCCAAGGCAGTGATTCTCTCCACCGGCTCCGCCTACCGTGAGCTTGGCCTTCCGAATGAGAAGCGGCTGTCCGGACACGGTGTTAGCTGGTGTGCAACCTGTGACGGTTTCTTCTTCAAGGACCAGGACATTGCTGTCATCGGTGGGGGAGACTCAGCCATGGAAGAAGCGCTGTTCCTTACCAAGTTCGCTAAATCGGTAACGGTTGTTCACCGTCGTGATTCGCTCAAGGCATCCAAGATCATGGCCGACAGGGCACTGGCGCACGAGAAGATCAACTTCATCTGGAACAGCACCGTTGAGGATGTCATCGGCGAAAGCAAAGTCACCGGCCTGAAGTTGAAGAACCTTATTGACGGTTCAGTTTCAGATCTTGCGGTCACGGGTGTTTTCGTGGCTATTGGTAACGACCCCCGTACTGACCTGGTGAAGGACGTTCTGGAGTTGACGCCCGAGGGCACCATCGCTGTCCAGGGAAGGAGTTCCAGGACGAGCCTGCCGGGTGTCTTTGCTGCAGGCGACGTTGTGGACCCCACCTACCGCCAAGCCATCACCGCATCGGGTTCGGGCTGTGTAGCCGCCATTGACGTGGAGCACTACCTCGCAGACCTGTACGCCTAAGTCCGTAAACGCTATCGAAGAGAGAGACAGATTATGAGCAATGCAAAAGATGTAACAGACGCAAGTTTCGGCACGGATGTCCTGTCCTCTGACAAGCCGGTCATCGTTGATTTTTGGGCGGAATGGTGCGGTCCCTGCCGCAAGCTCGGGCCTATCCTCGACGAAATCTCCGTTGAGTACAGCGAGAAGGTTGATGTCGTGAAGCTGAACGTTGACGACAACCCCGCTATCGCAGCCGAATACGGAATCACGTCCATTCCTGCCGTCTACCTGTTCCAAGGCGGCGAAGTGAAGAGCACGGTTATCGGTGCCAAGCCGAAGCAGTTCTTTGAGAAGGAATTCGCGGACGTACTGTCCTAGCAAAAAACGCTTGCTGGGGGACCAGCAACCATAGAGTGTGGCCATTGCTCGTGAGGGCAGTGGCCACTCTTTTATTCCCAAGGCGTGCGCTGCTGTGGCGCAGGCAGAATGGGGTGCTTTTATGGCTGCACACCCGCACGGCGCGGCCCACTGCTTTGGATGAGCTTTGCGGATACAGGGGAAAACGCTGAGTTCCGCCCACAGTTCTGATCACTCCCGAGCACGGCTGGTCGCGCTGGGCTTCGCGTCTGCTGTTTCACGTGAAACACGGAACCCAATTGGTTCTCACCGGTAGCCTGACGAGCTGCGGCAGCAACCTGTGAAGTGAAACCACTTGAGTCGCGGAATCAGCGGAAGAGCGCGGCTCACCGATCTTGAGTCATCTTTCCAGCGGGAGCACAACAGGGAGCGACGGAGCTGCTCCAGAACCCAAAGCTTGGCCGGGCCTGGGACGGTATCGTCATCGATTCGCCCTGTGGGGCCAAAAAGAGTAGCCGCTCAAATCGATTGGAGCCGATACCGCCGGTCCACATCCAGCGCATGGCACCATCACGGAGTTTGCACCAGCTCCATACCCTAAAGGGCACGAGTGTCGGCGGGAATGTTTCGGATGTTCACTGCGATTCGGAAGCGAATTCGACGGGTTGTGCCAATCGAGATTTGGACCACGTCGCCTTCCCCAAAACATGCGCGGTGAAAGTGAATAAGACGCCAAGGCTTTCGAATGCCCTCACCTGGGCCAGCATTGGCCACGCCGCTGCAACAGTGGAAGCTGAACGGCCCAGTCCCTCGTCCTCCCGTGAGAATGGCTGAGCCTCCCGGCTCAGCCATGTTTCACGTGAAACAGAGACAGGAACAGGAACGGCCCATCAGCCGGGGCCAGCATCGGAGCCTCTGCCGGGGACATTGGAAACTGAACGTCCCGCGTCCGCACCGGGATATCACAAGACCTCACGGTTCATCGCTGTTTCACGTGAAACACGGACAGGAACAGGAGCCACCTGCACGCACATCAACGCCGAATGTTCGGAGGTGTCGCGGTGTCCCCGTAAATCACCCGCGCCTAGGAGGGCCTGCTGAACGGCGGACCTCACGGCACGCAGTCCGTCAGTCGTCCGACAACGCCGCGTCCGAACGACATCAGAGCGCTCAATACTCTTGCTCCTAGGCTCGTGCCCCAAGTCGATCAAACAGAGGGGCGGCCAGGGGCATCGTTCCACCCCCAAAGGGGAACTCCTAGCGACGCCAGCGATAGACCTGCTCGAACTCAAAACGATCTGAGGCTAACGTACTCCCACTGTCCTTCAGTTCCCTTCCCATGGTGCAATACGGGCGCCGGCGCGACCTGCTGACGGCTGCGATTCAAAGGGAAGCACTATCGGTGTAGTCTCTAAGAGTTCGGGTCAGAACCGACTATCCTCCACCGGCACTCACGGTAGAAACCAACGACTGCCAGTCTGAAAGCGGGGACCACCTCCAAAAGTTTCCGAACTTACTATCCAAAACCGTGACAGGACAAGACTGGATCGGCCTGTTGGTGCAACGCGGACCGCCCACCATAGCCAACACCCCGGGCCGGTGATCAAGACAGCTACCATTCGATCAGAGGTATGCCGGACCGAGGCCACCGCAGGGCCGTCGCGTTGTTTCACGTGAAACAGAGTCGGCTCGAGCCGGGCCGCCAAGAAACGCCCACACCTGCGCCAGTCCCCGAAACGAATCCTTCTTCCGCGGGCCTCCTGCCTAGTCAATGGCCCCTAGCGCTACGATGATGTACCGCCCCGTGAAACGCGTGTCTTGATCCTCAGACATCAGCCGACGGCCCTGGGGATACCAGACGGATGCTCACCTACATCAGAGTTCACCATGTACCGGGGCCTAGCAATAGATCAGCGCACACCAGAGCTTGGACCTGGTCGAGTAGCCGTGTCAGGCCTCCAAAGCCCCGCGCACGAGTGGAAGATGCCAGGAGGAGTCCGCGCTGTTAGCAGGCCCAATTTCCGCCACCTGTAACGCCAGGGGCACTCTGACTGCACTTAGGGCGCCTTTTCACCGGTACCGCCCCCGTCGCCCGCCGCACGCCACTCACGAATGTCGGCTACCGATTCTTCGAAGGAGCATTCCCTTCCAGAACCAAGCCACAAACACGCTGCCGGCAATCAGGCGGCTGCCCTAGGTCTTATGTGCCAGCCGCCTTCGTCACTCAAGTGACCAATATTGGCGGTGCCATAGTGAGGCAACACGAGACTTCTTGGCCGGCTGCCGTGGCAACGAAGAGGGGAAACCAGGATGCAGTCCCAGGGACAGTCGACACTATCGCGACATTCCCGTCACTTGCATAACCCTTATCAGGTACCGCCGCAAGATCAATAGCCGTATTGCTCCGACCGTGCTGCGTATGCTCTGCCGCAAAGTACGCGCAGCGTGGGTCACAAAGCGGCATATGGAGCTTGAGTTTTCCCCACGTTATCCACAGGCGCAGAGTGGGCTTGTCCACACAGTTATCCACAGGCCAACTCGAAGGATGGTGGCAACGCTAAGGAACGCAGGCGGGCCTACGAGTTGGACGAAGACCCCAGCTGCTAGGTCTAGCGAAGTCTAACGCTGCACCAGGCCAGAGCAGGACGTAGAACCGGTGACGGAATACCCAGAAGTAAACCGGAAACGGGCCTCTTCGGACCGCTGTGCACCCCTTGTACCGAACTGATTCACCACTTGAAGGTTCTCGATCCGTTTCACGTGAAACCCCTAGGCGTGACTGCGGTTCAAGCGCTCTGACAGGCCGAGAGTAGCAGCGGAGCGAGGGGATGAGAAGTCTGTCACATCCACAGGGACAAGCTAGATTATCCACACCGTTATCCACAGGGATATCCACCGACGACCTTGGCACCAGAAGCGGTCAGCGCTTGGGAGTACTCCGCCTCTAACTGGGCCCGGGAAGGCACAGGCTGTCACATGGAGAGGCCCCAGGCGGTTCGTACTGACCGTCTTCGAATTCGCAGGCACGAGCCGGAGGCGTCCTGCCTCTCCACACTGACCAGTTGCCAGCACCCGAGCAGTTCCGTCTAGTCAGCCAGCAGGGCTTCTTCACAACACGGCTAGGTCCACAGACTCCGCTCCCTAGCTGCCCTTCCTGCGAGGCGATCGCCAGTTGCGATGAACTCGGGGATCGAGGCGAGAACGCCCACGCTCCATGCCTAGGCCCGGAGTCGTAGCAGCCAGGCAGGCGTCGTAGCAGCCAAGGCCAAAGTATCCCGGAGCAAGATAGCGGCCGACACTTGCCTGGGCGCTAACCAATAGCTAAACGGTCGGGAACCGCCTATCCAACACGTCCGCACGAGCCGCACAAGTACCTGCTTGCCCGCCTAGCCGCGCCTCCCAAATGAAGCTGAGATCTGACTGTGGCGCATGCTAATCCCAGCTGAACATGTTTCACGTGAAACGACGACGGGGTCAGACCAGTGTCGACGCGAGGACGCTCTTCCTCCAGCTGATATGGGTTCGTTGGTTCGTCCATATTGACCATCAGGAGCGAGCCCTCCGGGCTCTGCAAATACCCCGAGTAGCAACAGGAAGAACATGGTGACCCATAATTTTCTGCCGGGTCCGGACGCATCCAAGGGGGAGTGTGTGGCGCAAAACCATTTAGAGCCTGCTATGCGCTAGGCCAGTTGGCCAGCGCCGTAGCTCGAAACCCAATACGCTGCGCCCAGCCGGCATGATCGGTCCACTGCAGATCGTCGAGGGCAATCCTGGTGCCTGAGACTATTGGCGCAGGCACTAATGACCTCCTGAAGCGGTGCACCTTAGCGCGAGTAGGACCGAACACTAGAGAACCAACGCAGAAGGGGACCGTCCGCCGCATTGAAAACGGCTCGCCACCTTCTCTACGTGAAGTGATGCCGGGCGCCTCGGCTTTGGCGAAAGCTTACCCGTTCGACCACCCCCGAAATGCAATTCGTGCAACCGCCGTAACCCAGCACGGATACTGGTTGGCTGGCAGCGGTGATCTCCTTCTCCGAACACCACTGTCGCACCCGTGGCGGTAATGCCAAGGATGCGTTTCGATCTAGAAGCCTAGCTCGTGAGATCAACGTCAAAGAGGCAGACTTGAGCGGGCAGATGACAGAAGACGGTTTCACGTGAAACGTCGTGGTGCCGGTTCTACCGCGAGGAGAAGGTGGAAAATGCTCATCGGGCCGTCGTATAGATGGCCCTGATCGATTAGGACACCGGTTGCACTGTGGCGGCAAGTTCATTGATGCGTAGCGGAACGGTCGCATTTAGGACGACGAATCTAAGGCGCTGAAACTATCCCTGCCGGGATGCGCCAGGGCGGGGAAAGCGCATTGACCTATTGCAAGACGGCAGCATCGATGGCCTCGAATAGACCTTGGCAATTGCTCGTTGCCGGTTAGACGTCTTTGCTGACGTACGCCCACCCCATATACGCGTATCACTTTGGCCTTCTGCAAGGTGAGCGCTCGGAGGGCCGAAACGCAAGGCCCAAGCAACGGAATGTCGCCCGCGAACCCCTACTCTACGGATCACGCAAAGGCTGAGCTCGCGGCGCCACGGCCAGCGGACGACTGGAGCAGCGCACATGTGGGGAGGTGCATCACGGTACTCGGACGTGGCGCAATACCTAAGGCGTCCTCCACAACACGACATTCGCCAGTCAATATCTGCACAACGGACGCGCAAGAGCTTATCGGATGCGTTGGCTATAGGTCGGGAGACGAAATTGGGTGCCGCAGCGCCTTCTGTAGTTCTATTCAGCCCGCCTCCTCGCCCCTGAGTCGGCGAATAGGCTCCTGCACAGTCACCCGGTCCTTCGAGTTGCCCATCTCCGGACGCAGCTGAAGCAGAATACTGCGCGTCTCAGAAACAGAACCGCCGTCGCAGATGGACCGGAAAGGTGACTGTATCCTCCTTGCACCGGTGGTACAGCGACCCGATGCAACGCTCTCGGCGCCTAACCCTCTGCCTGTTTCACGTGAAACGTCAAACCACAGGCTGCCGGGGCATAGTCCGCGCGAATCCTGAGAAGACAAGAGAGAGAAGCTAAAGCGCAATTTCCGGCTGAATCAGTCGGGATATATGCGATCTTCGCAAGGCAGCTGGGCGCGATCGAGCAGAGGAGCGCGTCTTCTAAGTCTCGACGGTAAACCAAGGCCCTGCATCAGCCCCAAACCGAGAAGATGCAGGGCGCGCCGTGTCCATTCAACCAAGCGGCAAGAACTAGAACGGCTCGTTGAGCTGACAGCGCACACACTGCGAAGCTCGGGAATCAGCAGCATTAAACATCCAAGAGCACCCAGATGTGCAACAGCCGGGGCGTGAGCGGTTGCACAAGCCGCCAAGCAACCGCCCGCGAAAAACCCTTGTTAGCTGTCTGCCCCGGGTGCCAGGACGTCCATGATGCGGTTGAGGTCTTCAACGCTGGCGAATTCAATACTGACCCGGCCCTTGCGGACTCCCAGCGAGATCTTGACGTTGGTGTCCAAGCGGTCCGAGAGGGATGAGGCGAGATAGTCCAGGCGCTCGTGACGCGCGCCGGGACGCGGAATGTTGTTCTTGGCAGGCTTGGCGGGATCCTGGTACATGGTGACGGCTTCTTCCGTGGCCCGTACCGACATTCCCTCAGCGACAATGCGCTGGGCGAGTCGTTCCATCGCTGCGGCGTCTGGCAGGGCCAGGAGAGCCCGTGCATGGCCAGCGGAGAGAACACCCGCAGCAACCCGGCGCTGAACAAGGGGAGGCAGCTTCAGCAGCCGCAGGGTATTCGAGACCTGGGGGCGTGACCGGCCAATGCGGTCTGCAAGCTGCTCGTGAGTGGTGCCGAAGTCTTCGAGGAGCTGCTGGTAGGCCGCCGCCTCTTCCAAGGGGTTGAGCTGGCTGCGGTGCAGGTTTTCGAGAAGAGCGTCACGCAGGAGGTCGTCGTCGGTGGTGTCCCGGATTATTGCCGGGATGGTTTCCAGTCCAGCGGCCTGCACTGCACGCCAACGGCGTTCACCCATAACGAGCTCAAAGGGTTCTCCACCGGGCTCGGTTGAATTCCGGACCACAATTGGCTGGAGAACGCCGATTTCACGGACAGAGTGAACCAGCTCAGCCATGTCGTCTTCATCGAAGACGGAACGGGGCTGTTTGCGGTTCGGGTGGATGTCCGTGACACGGATCTCGGCAAAGCGGACACCGGGTACCTCTACCAGATCCACTCCGTTGTCCGTCGCAGGAATTGCCGCAGATTCGGGGGATGGGCCACCATGCCCAACCTCCTGCTCGTCATTGGGAACTTCACTCGCATCGGCAGCCTTCTTGGCCGGCGCGGTGCTCTTGCCCGCACCGTTCGAACTGGCATTGGATTTTGTAGTTTGCCCATCGGAGCGGGGGCTGGCCGCTCCAGGTGCGCTCTTTGCGCTGGAGGACTTTGCGGCCGCGGGCTTGCGAGAGCCGTTGCTTGAGGATGTGGACGCTGATCCCTTCGAGACCGCATCCGGCAACTCAAGAGAAGAGGTCCCGGCAACAGTGCCGGCGGCGGACTCTTCTACCGGTGCTGAATCCACAATAGATTCGGCGGGATCGGTCTTCCGGCGCCCCTCGGGAAAGAAGAGATCGACAGGGCGCGCCACAGCTGTTCCGTTGCCCGCCCCGTTAGCACCGGCGGAACTCGGAATCAGTGCGCCAAGACCGCGGCCCAGGCCCCGTCGCTTCTCGCTCATGAATAAATCCCTCCAGTGGAAGAGCCAGGTCCAGCCAGGCTCCAGTTGTTGCAGTTCTTGAAGATTTTAGCGTTCTGCTATTTCAGCAGCAGCTTCCAGGTAGGACAGGGCACCACTGGATGAGGGGTCGTAAGTCATCACCGTCTGCTGGTAGCTCGGCGCTTCGGAGATGCGCACCGAACGCGGCACCACGGCGGACAGGACCTGTTCCGGGAAGTGCTGTCGGACTTCAGCAGCCACCTGCGCCGCAAGGTTGGTGCGGCCGTCATACATGGTCAGCAGGATGGTGGAAACCACAAGATCCGCATTGAGATGCTTCTGGATCATCTCAATGTTCTTGAGCAACTGGCTCAGGCCCTCCAGCGCGTAGTACTCGCACTGGATGGGAATGAGCACTTCGTTGGCTGCACAGAACGCGTTGACCGTCAGGAGGCCAAGGCTCGGCGGGCAGTCAATGAAAATGTAATCCAGGCGCTGTTCGCCATTTTTCTCGCGGGCCTTGGCATAAACGTCAATGGCCCGGCGGAGACGCTGCTCACGGGCCACCAGGGAAACAAGTTCAATTTCAGCACCGGCCAAGTGGATAGTGGCCGGCGCGCAAATGAGATTTCCGATGTCCGGGCACTGGGCCACCACATCGGCGAGGGGCACGTCATTGATCAGGACGTCATAGATGCTGTCCACATCAGCGTGGTGTTCGATACCCAACGCTGTGGACGCATTGCCCTGGGGGTCAATGTCGATAACCAGGACGTTCAGTCCGGCTGCTGCGAGGGCCGCAGCAATGTTGACGGTGGTAGTGGTCTTCCCCACCCCGCCCTTTTGATTGGATACCGTGAAGATGCGCGTCTTCTCCGGGCGCGGCAACTGTCGTCCAACCAACCGCTCGCGCCGGCGGGTCTCATGCGCCAATTCACGGGCAATGGGACTGGAATCATCAATGGCGTCGATGATGTTCCCCCTACTTGTGGAGGTTGTTTCACGTGAAACGAACACCGGAGATGAATTTGTTACCGCACCAGGTTGATTTCCAAGAACACCGGAGGCGCCCGAGACAGTCCCAGCGAAAGAACGTGCTGACCCCAAAGACACAAACGGGGGTATCCGTTGTGTGGAGGCTTCGCTACTGGTCACTGGGGCACACTCACTCTCGTTCAGCTATTTTTGCTGCCGTTGACTAGCCTAACTGCTTACCCCGGCAGACTGCGGCTGCCGGGCCAACACTAGGGCTTCTTTTGGGACTTGTTTACAACGATGCGTACCACAGTGGTGGGCTCTTCCAGCAGGTTATCGCCAACCGTCAGGACCGACGTCTCCACGCCGCCCAGCTTCCGGATGACCTTAGCCGCCTTCTCGATTTCCTCGCCCGCGCTGCGGCCTTTGATGGCAACCACTTCACCCTTGCCTGCGAGCAGGGGGATGGTGAGGCCGGCAAGGTTGCTCAGGGCAGAGACAGCCCGCGCGGTCACAACATCGGCGTCCACGTGTCCCACTGCCAACTCGGCGCGGGTGCGCATCACTGTGACATTATCCAGGCCCAGGTCATCCACCACTTCCTGAAGCCAGATCACCCGGCGTTCCAGAGGCTCGATCAGGGTCAGTTCCAGGTCCGGGCGCGCGATAGCGAGGCACAGGCCCGGGAGCCCGGCCCCGCTTCCCACGTCCGCTACATGGCTGCCGTGGGCAATTGCGCTTTCAATGACAGCGCAGTTCAGGACATGGCGGCTCCACAGCCGGGGGATCTCGCGGGGGCCAATCAGCCCGCGCTCAGTTCCGGAAGTGGCGAGGTGTTCCACATAACGCCTAGCAAGGTCCAGGCGGTCACCGAAAATCTTCTCAGCTGCCAGAAGCTCAGCTGGCGTGATGTCAACCATGATTAGCGAATCAGCAATTCTCTAGTCCGCGGATACAACGATATGGCGGCCGGCACCTTCGCCCTCGGACTCGCTCACCAGGCCGAGGTCGGCAACGGCGTCGTGGACGATCTTGCGTTCGTAGGCACTCATCGGTTTGAGGGCAACTGCCTGGCCGGTTTCCTTTACAGTGGCGGCCGCGTCCTCGGCAATTTTCTGCAGGTGGCCGGTGCGCTCCTGCCGGTAGCCGTTGATATCCAGCACCAGGCGCGAACGGTTTTCCGTGGCGGACAGCACGGCGAGGCGGGTCAGTTCCTGCAGGGCTTCAAGGACTTCGCCGTCCTCGCCCACCAGGCTGTCGAGGCTGTCCGATTCATCCTCCGTAACGATGGAGATGTAGGTGCGTCCGTTGCGGACCTCGATGTCGATGTCGCCGTCGATATCTGCAATGTCCAGCAGCTCCTCGAGGTAGTCCGCTGCGACGTCGCCTTCTTCCTCCAGGCGGCTCGCTGAGGAGGCCTTGGGGGAGGAAAGATCCTGGTCCAAGGACTCGTCCTGCTCGTCGACAGTCACTTCAGAAAGGGCCTGTTCAGTACTCTCGGCTGACATTACTTCTTCTTCCTGTTCTTGCGTTGTGGCTGGGTGCGCTGTCCTTTTGCCTGCGCCACGGCAGCGGCGGCGTCCGCTGCGTCCGCGTCGTCGTCCTTCTTACCACTCAAGATCGAAAGGGCCGGAAGGCCCTTGGCGGCACGGCGCTCGGCGAGGGCCTTCGCTGCGGGGGATCCCGGCGTCGGCATGCGGCGGATGACAAAGAACTGCTGGCCCATGGTCCAGAGGTTGGTGGTGGTCCAGTAGATGAGCACACCGATGGGGAAGTTGATGCCGCCTACACCGAAGACAATGGGCAGGATGTAGAGCATCATCTTCTGCTGGCGCATAAAGGGGCTGGCCATGGCTTCTTCAGACATGTTCTTGGCCATGATCTGCTTCTGCGTGATGAACTGCGAGGCCGTCATGGCAAGGATCATGATGATCGAGAGGACCACGACGGCCACGTTGGTGGCGCCGCCGTGAAGGAGTGCGGCGGACAGCGGAGCCCCGAAGATGCTGGACTCGTCGAACTGCACCACCTGCTCTTGGCTCATGGCACCGATGCCTTTGCCCTGGGTCTTGGCAGAACTGATGCCGGACAGCACCTGGAACAGGGCGAAGAAGAAGGGCATCTGGATCAGCATGGGCAGGCAGGCGGAGAACGGGTTGGTCCCGTGCTTCTTGTACATGGCCATCTGTTCCTGCGCCATGGCCTGGCGGGACAGCTGGTCTGTCTTGCCCTTGTACTTGTCCTGCAGCTTCTTCAAGTCAGGCTGGAGCAGCTGCATGCCGCGTTGGGCCTTGATCTGCTTGACGAACACGGGAATCAGGGCGGCGCGGATCACCAGCACCAGGCCAATGATGGACAGCGTCCAGGTCCAGCCCGATGCTTCGGGCAGGCCGATCGCGCTCAAGCCCTCATGGAAGCCCACCATGATGACGGACACGAGCCACTTGAACGGAAACATGATTGTTTCAAAGAAGTCCATACTTATCCCTATTCGTCAGGCCGCCGTGCGGCCTTCTCCATCAGTCCGAGCAGCCAGGTACTTGTCCGGGTTGTTCAGCACAACAATTGTGGGGGTCTGGCTGGCAGGCCATTCCCGGTGGCCGGCGGGGACATGGTCCACACCGCCGGCATTCCATGGGTGGCAGCGGGCAAGGCGGCGCGCAGCAAGCCAGCTTCCCTTGACGGCACCATGGACAGTAATCGCTTCAAGGGCATATGCCGAGCATGAAGGGAAGAATCTGCAGACCTGGCCGTACAAGGGAGAAACCACCTTGCGGTAGGCCTTCAACAGAAGAATGAGGATGTTGCGGGGCAGGTTCCAGAGGAACAGCGCCACGGCGGCCACAACAGGATGTAAATGGGCGACGACGGCGGTAGCGTTAGGCACGCGGTGTCCCCTCCTGTGTTGTACCGGCCGAACCGTTGGCGGCAGCCCGGGAGCGGCCGGCCAGACGGGCCATTGTCGACTCCAGTGCAGCGTTGTAATCCGAGAGCAGTTGCTCCCAGCTCGCGGACGCGGACGCAGGCAGCGCCCTGACCACTATGGCGAACCCGGTACCGTACTCGCGCAGCGAGGCAGCACCGGCTTCCCTCAGTCTCCTCTTAACGAGGTTCCTGACCACAGCGTTCCCAACACTTTTGGAAACAATGAACCCGATCCGGCTGGGTTCGTCGGCAGCAATAGCTGCCGCATATAACACTACGTTCCGGCGTCCATTGCGGACACCGGAACGTACAGTTGTTGAAAAATCGGTTGCAGTCCTCAAACGGTTGCGGGTGGCCAGCACCTTAAACTCGCAAAGAAATGTCTACCGACAAGTCAGTTATTTACGCCGACAGCTCGGTACGGCCCTTGCCACGACGGGCTGCCAGGATTGCGCGGCCGGCACGGGTACGCATACGAAGGCGGAAGCCGTGCTTCTTGGCTCGACGGCGGTTATTCGGCTGAAAAGTCCGCTTGCTCACGTTAGTTACTCCAGTGGATCAAAGGTGCGCCCACCCGATCAGTATGGGGAAGAACTGGCCGACGCTAAGTTTTGTATATGCACGCTTCCCCCGGCTGCTCACACGCACTGCGTCTGAGAGATTCAGATGGGGCCAAAAAGCGGACACAAAGGACTTCACAACGTTAGGGCAATTCACTGCCCCCAGTCAAACCGAAGCCGGCCGCCGGCGTTGTCCCCAGCTGTGGCAAACCTGCCCTTCGAGCCTGTGGATGAAGTGGCTCACAGGCTCCATTTCAGAACCACAACCGTGTAATTATCCACAAGCTACTTGCCAGCTATCTTCTAGGCTTTTCATCCCCTAGAGTGGCCCAGTAGCCGATTATCCACGTGCTGTGTATAACCCTGTGGATGAAGCTGAACCGGATCCTGGTTCCGTGCTTGCGGCTGCAGGCAATGCAGGCAAAGCAAGTTTTGAGGGAACCAATTGATGACAGTAGACGAAGCCAATCACGCCAATACTGTCGGAAGTTCCTGGCGCCGCGTTGTCAGCCTGCTGGAACAGGACCACCGCGTTTCACCCCGTCAGCGTGGCTTTGTCATCCTTGCCCAGGCCCAGGGCCTGATCGGTTCCACCCTGCTGGTGGCAGTACCCAATGAACTCACCCGTGAAGTGCTTCAGACCCAGGTCAAGGACGCCCTGGATGATGCGCTGCACAGCGTCTTCTCCGAGGACATCCGCTGTGCCATTGACGTGGACACGGACCTGGTGCCCATCCACGAAGAGCCCGAACCTGTTGTGGAGCCTTCCTTCTCGCCGGACCAGCTGATCGAGCAGAAGCCGCAGCCCATGCTGCCCAGCACCTCCCACGAATTCGGGCGGCTCAACCCCAAGTACGTGTTTGACACCTTCGTGATCGGCTCGTCCAACCGCTTTGCCCACGCCGCGGCCGTCGCTGTCGCCGAAGCCCCGGCCAAGGCCTACAACCCGCTGTTCATCTACGGCGATTCGGGGTTGGGCAAGACCCACCTCCTGCATGCCATCGGCCACTATGCCCGGCGGCTCTACAGCGGCATCCGCGTGCGGTACGTCAATTCCGAAGAATTCACCAACGACTTCATCAACTCCATCCGTGACGATGAAGGCGCCAGTTTCAAGACCACTTACCGCAACGTGGACGTCCTTCTCATCGATGACATCCAGTTCCTGGCCGGCAAGGACCGGACGCTGGAGGAGTTCTTCCACACATTCAACTCGCTGCACAACAACAACAAACAGGTGGTCATCACCTCTGACCAGCCGCCCAAGCTGCTCGCCGGGTTCGAGGACCGGATGAAATCGCGCTTCGAATGGGGCCTGCTGACGGACATCCAGCCGCCGGAACTGGAAACCCGTATCGCGATCCTCCGCAAGAAGGCCCTCAGTGAAGGCCTGTCGGCTCCGGATGACGCCCTCGAATACATCGCGTCCAAGATTTCCAGCAACATCCGCGAACTTGAAGGCGCCCTGATCAGGGTCACTGCCTTTGCAAGCCTCAACCGCCAGCCCGTGGACGTTGCCCTCGCCGAGATGGTGCTCAAGGACCTCATCACCGACGACGGCGCCCAGGAGATCACGTCCAGCCAGATCCTGCAGCAGACGGCCGAGTACTTCAAGCTCAGCATGGAAGAGCTTTGCAGCAAGTCCCGCACCAGGACGCTGGTCACCGCACGCCAGATCGCCATGTACCTCTGCCGGGAGCTGACCGATATGTCGCTTCCCAAGATCGGCCAGGAGCTTGGCGGCCGCGACCACACCACCGTGATCCACGCCGACCGCAAAATCCGTGAACTGATGGCCGAGCGCCGTGTGATCTACAACCAGGTGACCGAGCTGACCAACCGGATTAAGCAACAGCAACGGGATTCCTGACCAAGCACCTATACCTTATTAACAGGTGCATGTGGATAAGCCTGTGGATACTTAAGGGGACAACCGCGGTTAATGGGCTTAAAACCCTTAAGCCGCCTGTGGATCGCGAAAAACGCCAAAATTCTTATCCCCATCCACACCCTGTTTAAAACCTGCTCCACCCACAGTCCATGAACAGGGCTTAACCGCCGGATCGTACGGCGAGAGGCAGTTATCCACAGTTTCCACAGCAGTTATTAACACTACTAATCCCAAAAATTCGAAATCCCTCAAACAACAAGATCGATCCGCCCGCACCGCTCGGAGGGGCCGCCGGCCCCAAGGGGCCAGCGCTGCAAAGTGGGGATGGGTTAATCGCGGATCTTCCGGCTAAGCTGTCAGCAGCGCTCCCATCCTTGGGTTTCTGCGTGGTTCAGGCAGCACGGACCATGCAAGTTCAGGTGTGGGACAACTCCCTTGAGGAGCTTCCTGCGGGAAGTTTCGTCGAACACCAACGCAGCAGCAATGAAAGGCGGCACCCTTCCGTGAAGTTCAGAGTCGATCGGGACGTCCTGGCAGAAGCCGTCACCTGGACAGCCCGCTCGTTGTCTCCGCGGCCGCCCGTCCCCGTCCTTTCCGGCCTCCTCCTGAAGGCTGAAGCAGGCACGGTCAGCCTCTCGAGCTTTGACTACGAAACCTCAGCACGCCTGGAGATTGCCGCTGACATCCGGGACGAAGGAACCATCCTGGTTTCAGGCCGCCTCCTTGCTGACATCTGCCGCAGCCTTCCTTCCGCTCCCGTGGACGTCGAAACGGACGGCAATAAAGTCACCCTCACCTGCCGCCGCAGCAGCTTCCACCTGGCCACCATGCCGGAAGCGGAATACCCGCCGCTTCCCGCCCTGCCCACGGTGAGCGGAACAGTTCCCGGTGACTCCTTTGCCCAGGCTGTTTCCCAGGTGATCATTGCTGCGAGCAAGGACGACACCCTGCCCATCCTCACCGGTGTGCGGATGGAGATCGAGGACGACCTCATCACCCTTCTCGCCACTGACCGCTACCGGCTCGCCATGCGTGAAGTTCCGTGGAAGCCTGTCACTCCGGGCATCTCCACCAGCGCACTGGTCAAGGCAAAAACCCTCAACGAGGTTGCCAAGACCCTGGGCAACAGCGGAGACATCCAGCTTGCCCTCTCGGATGATGACAGCCGGCTGATCGGTTTCGAAAGCGGCGGCCGCACCACCACGTCCCTGCTGGTGGACGGCGACTACCCGAAGATCCGCTCCCTTTTCCCGGATTCCACGCCAATCCACGCAACTGTCCAGACCCAGGAACTCGTCGAAGCGGTACGCCGTGTCTCGCTGGTAGCCGAGCGCAACACCCCGGTCCGCCTCGCCTTTACCCAGGGCCTGCTGAACCTGGACGCCGGCACGGGCGAGGACGCACAGGCCTCTGAGGAACTGGAAGCCCAGCTTTCCGGCGACGACATCACTGTGGCCTTCAACCCGCACTACCTGGTGGAAGGCCTAAGCGTCATCGAAACCAAGTTCGTCCGGTTCTCGTTCACCACGGCACCGAAGCCGGCCATGATCACGGCCCAGGCGGACGCGGACGGCGAAGACCAGGATGACTACCGCTACCTCGTGATGCCGGTCCGCCTCCCCAACTAAGTAGCAGCAAGTGTCGTTTTGGCCGCCCAAAACGACACTTAGAGCTACCCAGTTGGGCAAGCCAGAGAATTTCCCACCCCCAGCGCAGAAAGAGATTCCACCATGCACATTGGACTGATTGGCCTTGGCAAAATGGGATTCAACATGCGCGAACGCCTGCGCAAGGGCGGCGTTGAGGTCACCGGCTATGACCGGAACCCGGACGTCACGGACGCCGGTTCCATTGATGAGCTCATCGCAGCAGTCCCCGCCCCAAGGCTCATCTGGGTGATGGTTCCTGCCGGTGACATCACGGACGCCGTCGTCAAGGAGCTCAGCGAAAAACTCACCGAGGGCGACCTGGTGATCGACGGCGGCAACTCCCGCTTCACGGAGGATCAGAAACACGGCGAACTCCTGGCGGCCAAGGGTATCCACTTCGCAGACTGTGGTGTGTCCGGCGGGGTGTGGGGGCTCCAGAACGGCTACGGCCTGATGGCAGGCGGTGACGCCGCCGACATTGAGCGCGCCCTTCCGGTCTTTGACGCCCTCCGCCCCGAAGGTGAACGCGCTGACAGTTTTGTCCACGTGGGCGGAATCGGTTCCGGCCATTACGCCAAGATGGTGCATAACGGCATTGAGTACGGCCTGATGCAGGCGTACGCCGAGGGGTACCAGCTCCTCGCATCCAAGGACATCATCAACGATCTGCCCGGCACCTTCCGCGCCTGGCAAAAGGGCACCGTTGTCCGGTCGTGGCTGCTGGACCTCCTGGTCAAAGCGCTGGACGAGGACCCGGGGCTGCAGAACATCGATGACTACGTCGAGGACTCCGGCGAGGGCAGGTGGACTGTGGAGGAGGCCATCGCCAACGCCATTCCCGCACCTGCCATCACGGCAGCCCTGTTCGCCCGCTTCGAATCCCGCGAGGACAGCTCGCCTGCCATGAAGATGGTGTCCGCCCTGCGCCACCAGTTCGGCGGGCACGCCACCCGTCCTGCCAAGTAGCAACCAGAGGGAACCTGGGAGGTTCCCGGAATTGCCGAAAACCGCGTGTACATAGAACACCTCTCGCTGACTGATTTCCGCAGTTACGCCCAGGTTGACCTTGCCCTGGGCCCGGGCGTCACCGTCCTGGTGGGCTACAACGGCATCGGCAAAACCAACCTGATGGAAGCCATCGGGTACCTGGCCACCCTCAGCTCCCACCGGGTCAGCTCCGACGGTCCGCTGCTGCGGTTCGGTACCGAGCGCGCGCTGGTCAGGGCCCGGCTGGTCCGCGGCGGGCAGACCACGGTTCTCGAACTGGAAATCAATGCCGGCCGGGCCAACCGCGGCCGGATCAACCGCAGCAATCCGGTCCGCGCCCGCGACCTGCTGGGCATTTGCCAGACGGTGCTCTTTGCGCCCGAGGACCTGGCCCTGGTGAAGGGTGATCCGTCCAACCGCCGCCGCTTCCTGGATGAACTCCTCGCCAGCCTGATTCCGCACCACGCGGCCACCCGCAGCGATTACGACCGCGTGCTCAAACAGCGCAACGCACTGCTGAAGTCCGCCCGGGCAGGCAAATTCACCCCGGTGCATGAAGCAACGCTGGATGTGTGGGACCAGCACATGGCCAAAGCCGGTGCCGAACTGCTGCACGCACGGCTCGAGCTCGTGGAGCGCCTCCGCCCGCACCTTGCCAAGGCATATGCCGGGCTCACGGACACCTCAAAGCCGGCCGACGCCATCTACCGTTCCACCCTCCAGAACCAGATGGACGACGACGGCGCCCCCGAGTTGCGCCCTGCCGGCAGCGGAGCCGGAGGTACGACACCGGAACCTGAGGACTTGCGCCAGCTCACCGTGGAACAGCTGACGGAGCGCTATGTGCGCGCCTTTGCCGACTCCCGCCGCAAGGAACTGGAGCGCGGCATTTCGCTGGTGGGTCCCCACCGCGACGAACTGGAACTGGTCCTGGGCCAGGCGCCCGCCAAAGGGTACGCATCCCACGGAGAAACATGGTCCATGTGCCTGGCGCTGCGCCTCGCGTCCTACTACGTGATGCTGGACGACGCCCGGACCGGTGGTTCCGCGCCCATCCTGATCCTCGACGACGTTTTTGCCGAGCTGGACGTGCAGCGCAGGCGTAAACTGGCCGCAATAGTCTCGGGTGCGGAACAGGTCCTGGTGACCGCCGCCGTCGACGCCGATATCCCGGAAGAGCTGTCCGGACGGCGGGTGAAGGTCATCGCGGGAGGTATCGATGAGTAGGGCCAAGGACGACGACGCCCGGCAGCCGGGCCGTGAGCCCGACAATATCGATGCGCCCCAGGCCGCCCTGAACAGAATGCGGGAAGCTGCGGCCGCCCGGGGCGAGATCCGCAGGACAGCAGTGCGTCCCGGATCCCAGAAGGCCAAGCGCGGTATCCGGGATACCCGCGGATTCAGCCAGTTCCATGCCACCGGCCGCGATCCGCTGGGACTGGGCAAAGTGGTTGGCCGTTTGGTGGCCGAACGCGGTTGGACCTCCCCGGTTGCCGTCGGCTCCGTGATGGCGGAATGGGCCACCCTGGTGGGGCCGGAAATCTCGGCGCACTGCACGCCCGAAAGCTTCACGGACACCACGTTGCATGTCAGGTGTGATTCAACGGCCTGGGCCACGCAGCTGCGGCTCCTCAGCATGAGCCTGCTCGAGAAATTCCGGGTGGAGCTGGGCGAGGGCGTGGTCACGAGCATCCAGGTTTTGGGGCCATCCGCGCCGAGCTGGCGCAAGGGTGGCCGGACCGTCAACGGCCGGGGACCGCGGGACACTTACGGATAGCCCGCCGTCGAACTCTTGAAAATCCTCTGATTGCCGTGTAGCGCCCTGGAAGGGCCGGAGGGTGTATAGGCACCCGCAGGCCGGAGTTTCGGAGCGCCCAAGGCGCGGTCTACGCCCTGCAGCAGGCATATCGCCCGCCATCCACGGTCTCCGGAATGCGGGAATCCGGCCTGTTACACGGTAGAATCGTTGTAGATAACTGGGCGCCGGTGAAACGTTGACTGAGTCCGTTCTCCGCATGGTTCCAGCACGCGGATATCGGATCCCACCATCAGCTAGTAGCCGGCGCCATAAGTTTGTGCCTGTTGGCGGACGGTTTTTCCATGCCTGGAAGAGCTTTTCGGCCGGCCATCATCGAGAACAGAGGAGTCGACAGCGCCTGTGGCTAACGACAATACAGATATTCTGGCAGTTGAATCCGCAGTCGAGGATGCCCGCACGCCTGACACTCCACGGGAGTATGGCGCCAGCGACATTACCGTGCTTGAAGGCCTGGAAGCTGTCCGGAAGCGTCCCGGCATGTACATCGGCTCCACCGGACCCCGCGGACTCCACCACCTGGTGTACGAAGTGGTGGACAACTCCGTTGATGAAGCCCTGGCCGGATACTGCACTCATATCGAGGTAGTGCTCCAGGCCGACGGCGGCGTGAAGGTTGTCGACGACGGCCGCGGCATCCCCGTGGACATGCACCCCACCGAACACAAGCCCACGGTGGAAGTTGTTATGACCATCCTGCACGCGGGTGGAAAGTTCGGCGGCGGCGGCTACGCCGTTTCCGGCGGCCTCCACGGCGTGGGTATCTCCGTTGTCAACGCACTGTCCAGCCGGGTGGACACAGAGGTCCGCCGCCAGGGCCATGTCTGGCGGATGTCCTTCGCCGACGGCGGCAAGCCCCAGGGCAGCCTGGTGCAGGGTGAGGAAACAGACCTCACCGGAACCACCCAGACGTTCTACCCGGACCCGGCGATCTTCGAGACCACCGAGTTCGATTTCGAGACCCTGCGCGCACGTTTCCAGCAGATGGCTTTCCTCAACAAGGGCCTGCGCATTACCCTGACCGACGAACGCACCCCCGCCGGCGACAGCGAGGCGGATGCCGACCTCGATCTGGACGGCGTAGTCACCGAAGGCGAAGTCAGCGCAGAGCACCGCACCGTGGTGTACCAGTACAACGAGGGCCTGCTGGACTACGTCAAGCACCTCAACTCGGGCAAGAAGGTGGACGTGGTCCACGAGGACGTCATCGCCTTCGAAACCGAGGACCAGGAGCGCAAGATCGCCCTGGAAATGGCAATGCAGTGGACCAACGCCTACTCCGAGAGCGTCCACACCTACGCCAACACCATCAACACGCACGAAGGCGGCACCCACGAAGAGGGTTTCCGCGCTGCCATGACCTCCCTGATCAACCGCTACGCGCGCGAGAAGGGCATCATCAAGGAAAAGGACGACAACCTCACCGGTGACGACATCCGTGAGGGCCTCACCGCCGTCATTTCCGTCAAACTCGCCGAGCCGCAGTTCGAGGGCCAGACCAAGACCAAGCTGGGCAACTCCGAGGTCAAGGGCTTCGTCCAGCGCGTTGTAACCGACGGGCTCGGCGACTGGCTGGAACGCAACCCCGGTCCCGCCCGCGACGTCATCCGCAAGGCGATCTCCGCGGCGCAGGCCCGCATGGCTGCACGCAAAGCCCGCGACAACGCCCGCCGCAAGAGCCCGCTGGAATCCTTCGGCATGCCGGGCAAGCTGTCCGACTGCTCCTCCAAGGATCCGGAGAGGTGCGAGGTCTACATCGTGGAGGGTGACTCGGCAGGCGGTTCCGCCAAGCGCGGCCGCAACCCCGAGACCCAGGCCATCCTTCCCCTCCGCGGCAAGATCCTGAACGTGGAGCGCGCCCGGCTGGACAAGGCCCTGGGCAACGCGGAGGTCCAGTCCATGATCACGGCCTTCGGCACGGGCATCGGTGAGGACTTTGACCTCTCCAAGCTCCGCTACCACAAGATCGTCCTGATGGCAGATGCTGATGTGGACGGCCAACACATCACCACCCTGCTGATGACGCTGCTGTTCCGCTACATGCGCCCGCTGATCGAAAACGGCTACGTTTACCTGGCCCAGCCGCCGCTGTACCGGATCAAGTGGTCCAATGCTGCCCACGACTACGTGTACAGCGACAAGGAACGCGACGCCAAGCTCCTCGCCGGGCAGGCGGCAGGACGCCGCATCCCCAAGGACAACGGCATCCAGCGCTACAAGGGCCTCGGCGAAATGGACTACACCGAACTGTGGGACACCACCATGGATCCGGACAACCGCACGCTGCTGCAGGTCACCATGGATGACGCATTGGCTGCGGACCAGATCTTCTCCGTCCTGATGGGCGAGGACGTGGAATCACGCCGTAACTTCATCCAGCAGAACGCCAAGGACGTCAGGTTCCTGGATATCTAGGGCTTCACCGCACAGATATTCCAGAGCCGACATATACCTGAAACGGAAATAAAAAATGAGCGACGAAACACCCGAGAACCCGGCCCCCGAAGCCGGGAACCCGGACACCGTTCTTGAAGGCGATGTGCTGGTTGACCGCGTGGAGCAGGTGGACCTGCAGACGGAAATGCAGCGGTCCTACCTGGACTACGCCATGGCCGTCATCGTGGGCCGGGCCCTCCCGGACGTCCGCGACGGACTCAAGCCCGTGCACCGCCGCGTGCTGTACGCGATGTTCGACGGCGGCTACCGCCCGGAGCGATCCTTCAACAAGTGTGCCCGCGTGGTGGGCGAGGTCATGGGCCAGTACCACCCCCATGGCGACACTGCGATCTACGACGCACTGGTCCGCCTCATCCAGGACTGGACCATGCGGTACCCGCTGGCCCTGGGCCAGGGCAACTTCGGTTCACCGGGCAACGACGGCGCAGCTGCACCCCGTTACACCGAAACCAAGATGGCCCCGCTGGCCATGGAAATGGTCCGCGACATCGACGAGGAAACTGTCGATTTCCAGGACAACTACGACGGCAAGAACCAGGAACCCACCATCCTGCCGGCCAGGTTCCCCAACCTTCTGGTGAACGGCTCCTCCGGCATCGCCGTCGGCATGGCCACCAACATCCCGCCGCACAACCTCCGCGAGGTGGCCGACGGGGTGCAGTGGTACCTGGCCAACCCGACCGCAAGCCGCGAGGAACTGCTCGAAGAACTCCTGCGCCGGGTCAAGGGACCCGATTTCCCCACCGGCGCCACCATCCTGGGCCACAAGGGCATCGAGGACGCCTACCGGACCGGCCGCGGCTCCGTCACCATGCGAGCCGTGGTGAACGTGGAGGAACTGCAGGGCCGCACGTGCCTGGTGGTCACCGAACTGCCGTACCAGGCCAACCCGGACAACCTGGCGATCAAGATCGCCGAACTGGTCAAGGACGGCAAGATCCAGGGCATCGCGGACCTCCGCGATGAAACCTCGGGCCGTACCGGCCAGCGGCTGGTCATCGTGCTCAAGCGTGACGCCGTGGCCAAGGTGGTGCTGAACAACCTCTACAAGCACACCGAACTGCAGAGCAACTTCTCCGCCAACATGCTGGCGATTGTGGACGGCGTCCCCCGCACCCTGAGCCTGGACGCCTTCATTCGGCACTGGGTCACCCACCAGATGGACGTCATCGCCCGCCGCACCAGGTACCGGCTGCGCAAGGCCGAAGAAGAAGCCCACATCCTGCGGGCGCTGCTGAAGGCGCTGGACGCGCTGGACGAGGTCATCGCCCTGATCCGCGCGTCCAACACCACCGAAGCGGCACGCGACGGCCTGATGGAACTGCTGGACATCGATGAACTGCAGGCCAGGGCCATCCTGGACATGCAGTTGCGGCGACTTGCAGCCCTGGAACGCCAGAAGATCCAGGACCGGCACTCAGAGCTCGAAGCCCTCATTGCCGAATACAACGAGATCCTCGCCTCCGAGCAGCGCCAGCGCGAAATCATCAGCACTGAGCTTGGCGAGATCGTGGACAAGCACGGTGATGACCGCCGCACGAAGATCCTGATGGGCTTCGACGGCGACATGTCCATGGAGGACCTCATTCCCGAAGAGGAGATGGTGGTCACCATCACCCGCGGCGGCTACGTCAAGCGGACCCGGAGCGACAACTACCGTTCGCAGCAGCGCGGCGGCAAGGGCATCAAGGGTGCCCAGCTGCGCGGCGACGACGTGGTGGAGCACTTCTTTGTCACCACCACCCACCACTGGCTCCTCTTCTTCACCAACCTCGGCCGGGTGTACCGGGCCAAGGCCTACGAGCTGATGGAAGCCGGCCGCGACGCCAAGGGCCAGCACGTTGCCAACCTGATGGCGTTCCAGCCGGACGAGCACATCGCCCAGGTGCTGGACCTGAAGGACTACCAGCAGGCTCCGTACCTGGTCCTCGCCACCAAGCGCGGACTGGTGAAAAAGACGCGGCTGGAGGACTACGACACCAACCGCTCCGCCGGCGTGATCGCCATCAACCTCCGCGACGGCGACGAACTGGTGTCCGCGCAGCTGGTCTCCGAAACCGACGATCTTCTCCTGGTGTCCCGCAAGGGGCAGTCCATCCGCTTCACCGCCACTGAGGATGCACTCCGCCCCATGGGCCGGGCAACCTCCGGCGTCACGGGCATGAAGTTCCGCGAGGACGACGAACTGCTCGCCGCCAACGTGGTGACCGACGGCTCATTCGTGTTCATCGTGACCGAGGGCGGCTACGCCAAGCGCACTGCGGTTGAGGAATACCGGCTCCAGGGCCGCGGCGGGCTGGGCATCAAGGTTGCCAAGCTTGCCGAAGAACGCGGTGACCTGGTGGGCGCGCTTATTGTCCAGGAAGAGGACGAGGTGCTGGTGGTGATGGAAGGCGGCAAGGTGGTCCGTTCCTCGGTGGCCGGTGTCCCTGCCAAGGGCCGCGACACCATGGGCGTTATCTTCGCCAAGCCGGACAAAAACGACCGGATCATCGAGGTGGCGCGCAACAGCGAACGCGGCCTTGAGGGCGAGGAATCGCTGGCCGATGACGTAACGTTGGCTGAAGATGGCGGTTCCCCGGAGGAAGCCGCAGAGTCAGCACTGGCAGAAGAATCACCGGCCGTTGAGTCAGAGGACGCCTCGGGCGACGCTGAGCCGAACGAAGACAACACGGAGGTAACGAGTGAGTAATCCCGACTCATTTCCCAGGCCGAACACTTCAGCTTCCGAGGGAAACCGGCCCTCGGCCGCACCCCGGGTTAACGCTCCTGTTCGTCCGCAGCAGCGTCCTGCCGCCCCCGCGGCAGCCCCAGGGCAGCGCCCTGCGGTCCCCGGCCAGCGTCCCCTCCAGGGTGAACGGCCGACGCCGGGACAGGCCGCGCCGCGCACGGCTGCGGGAGCGTCTGTCCCCGGCCAGCGTCCGGCGCAGGGCCCGCAGCAGGGCCAGCGGCCTGTCCAGGGCGGTCCGGGGCTGGTAAAACCGGCGCCCAAGGCAAAGGTCCGGCGCGCGCGGCTGCTGGTCAGCAAGGTTGACCCGTGGTCCGTCCTGAAGATGGCCTTCCTGCTGTCCGTGGCGTTGGGAATCGTCACGGTGGTGGCTGCGATCGTCCTGTGGACCGTCCTGGACCTCACCGGCATCTTTGACCAGGTGGACAGCCTGCTTGGTACGCTCGCCGGCTCTGAGGGCGGCGGCTTCGAACTGAAGAAGGTTGCATCGCTTGGGCAGGTGGCCTCGTTCGCCACCATCATTGCCGTGGTGAATGTTGTCCTGCTGACCGCGCTCTCCATGCTTTCGGCTGTTCTGTACAACATTGCCGCCACCCTGGTGGGCGGCATCGGCGTTACCCTCACCGACGATTAGGCCCTTGCTTTCACCGGGCAAATTGCGGTGAAAGCGCCCGATTTGAGATCGGGCCGGGATGTGCTGTAAAGTCATGTCTCGGCCCGATGAGGTATCGGGGCGTATAGCTCAGGCGGTTAGAGCGCTTCGCTGATAACGAAGAGGTCCCAGGTTCAAGTCCTGGTACGCCCACGGAACCTGTGCAGGTTCAAGTGGAGGTTCGGTTCGCAGTACTGCGGCCGGACCGGAACGGGGAGCATGTGAAGAAGTTGCTTGTACTGGCAGCCGCAATCGCAGGCGTCCTGGTCTACCGGAAAGCACAGGAATCCGAAGCCCGGAAAACAGTCTGGAGCGAGTCGACCGATTCGGTTGACTAGGCCGGACGCCTGGTCCTGGAGCTGGTCAGCAGCCCCAAGGTTCTAGGGTATGATGGACGGGTTGCTTCTTATGGGGGCATGGCGCAATTGGTAGCGCACCTGCTTTGCAAGCAGGGGGTTCGGGGTTCGAGTCCCCGTGCCTCCACCATAAGGAAGTCCCGGTTCAGCGGAAACGCTGGCCGGGACTTTTGTTTTCTCCGGCACACGTAGGGGTGGATGGTGGCCTTCTTTATTGCAGCCCTTGGTGTGCTGGGCGTCGCCTCATCGGGCCCGCTGATAGCAGCCACACTGGGGGCCACCAGCGTCAGTGCCCTGGCCATAGCCTTCTGGCGCAATGCCATCGGTGCCGCCGTCATGGCAACCCCTACGCTCATCCGCCAACCGGCCCAGTTCGGCAGGGTAACCAGGGGGGAATTCCGCTGGTCGCTGCTCGCCGCCGTCGCCCTTGCCCTGCACTTTGCCTGCTTCATTACGTCGCTGCAGCTGACGTCCGTTGCAGCAGCGACGGCGCTGGTGTGCCTGCAGTCCGCGTGGATCGCTGTCTTCCAGCTCTTCAGGGGAACCAGGCACCGGTGGCAGGTGCTGGCAGGGCTGGGCATCGCGTTTGGCGGAGTGGTGGCGATTACGGGCTTTGATATGGGATCTTCTCCGGACGCCCTCCTGGGAGACCTGCTGGCCGTTGCCGGCGGAGCCCTGGCCGGGCTGTACACCCTGGCGGGAGGCAAGGCCCGGCAAAGTATGACCACCGGGACCTACACAACACTCTGCTATGGGATGTGTGCTGTCCTCGTGGCGGTCATGGCGCTGCTGGGCGGACAGCCCTTGGCAGGCTTTGAGGCGACCGGCTGGCTGGGCATCCTGGCGATCACCGTCTGCGCCCAACTCGTGGGCCATACCGCGTTCAACCACCTGCTCGCCACGATGAGTCCGCTGCTGGTGTCGATGATCATCCTGCTGGAAATCCCCGGTGCGGCCCTCCTGGCCGCCTTGTTCCTCCAGGAGAAACTCCCCGCCGGTACCTATGCGGGACTGGGACTGATCCTGGTGGGACTCGCCGTCGTTGTCCTCGGCCAAAAGCCCGGAAGGGCGGGAAGATCGGGACGCGGAGCAGGAAAGCGGGACCAGGACGGACCACCGGACCGGCCGCTGGCCGAACTGGGGACGGACTGACCCGTTAGGCCGGCGTTTCCCGCCGAACCCTACTGGCCGCCGCGGCGGGCAGGCTGGGCTGTGTTAACGGTGTGGATGGCCCGCAGGAGCTTGGCCGGGAAGTACACCGAGAAGAAGACCACCATGGGTGCCTTGAGGGCCATCTTCTTAACGTTGTGAGCCTTGTACGTGCGGTCAAAGCGGGTGACGTAATAGCGGTAGTCGCGGGGTGAATCCTCCAGCCGGCGTGCGGACATACCGGACACCATCTGGGGGCAGTAGTTGATCTTCAGCTCGTGGTCTGCCAGGTGCAGGGACAGATCGATGTCCTCATGCATCTCGTCCTTCTCGTCACGGCACGTCTCGGAGCGGATGATCTGCCAGGCAGAGGAACGCAGGGCCATGTTGGAGCCGAACAGGAAGTGGTACTGGTGCTTGGCCAGCTTCAGCATGAGCTGGCGCATCTTGTCGTCTGCTTTGAGGCCGAAGCGGCGCATGGGCATGTCGTAGTAGACCACGGGGCCGGTGGCGGCTTGGACTGACGGGTCGTCGAAGGCGCGCTGCACCTGCTCTACCCAGTCCGGCTCAACCACCGAGTCGGCGTCGATGCGTCCCAAAATGTCGCCGGTGGCGTTGTCCAGGCCGAAGTTGCGGGTGGGTATGAGTCCCTGTTCCTTGTCCTGGCTGAGCAGGATGATGGGGCTTTCCGGATACTCAAGCTGCATCTGGCGGACGATGTCAGCGGTCCGGTCCTTGGAGAGGTTGTCCACCACGATGATTTCGTGGGCGGGCACCGACTGGTAGATGGCAGCTATGAGGCACTGCCGGATGACGCTCTCCTCGTTGTATGCCGGGATGACAATGGACACGCGGGGTTGGTGTGCTGCGTCGTTCAAGGCATCCTCAGAGGATTGATCGGCTGACATCAGTCCAAATCTAGCACCGATCAGTGGCCCGCCCGCTGAGCGCGATGGAAGGTAGAGATGAATAAAGGGCCCCGCCACAGTGAACTTGTCACCGGGGCGGAGCCCTTAGGCACAGCGCAGGAGTACTAGGACTGCGTGGCGTCCTTGTCCGCGGTGGACTTTCCGTTGCCGATGTTGGAGGCGATGTTCTGCGTGGCGGTCTTGGCGTCCGTGACGATCGGCGCCGTGGCGCCCGGAATATCCTCGGCCACGTGCTTGGCCTTGTCCGCGGCGTCATCGGCGGTGTCATCGGCTGCCGCGGCCGCACCCGCGGTGGTGTCAGCCACGGTGCCGCTGGTGGCCTCGGGAACGTCGTTCACCGTCGTAGCCGGGACGGGTGCAGGAGTGGGCGTGACCGGGGACGGCGTCTTCCAGGGATCCTCAACCGGCTTGGAGGCTTTCCAGGCTGCCACGCCGGCGGCAACGGCTGCCGCGATGACACCGAAGACCAGCCAGCCGCGCTTCTTGGGCTTCTGCGGCTCTGCCAGCTGGATGCCTACGGTGCGGCCGGCCTCTGTTGCGGCTGCCTTCAGCTGGGTACCGGTGGCCTGGGCCTGCTCCTGGAGGGCGTGGATGATTCCAACGTCGCCCAGCTTCTGGGCCACGGCGTCAACGTGGGCCGGCGTGTTCTCGAGCGTGCGGTGCACAACCTCGGATGCCTGGCCGATCTGGTCCGACAGGCGGGGAAGGTATTCAACAACCACCCGGTCACGGGCATTGAGGATGACCGGGGTGGCCTTGTCCAGGGCCTCATGCAGCCGCGGAGATGCGCCCTCCACGGCATCGTTGATGCGCGGGGCCAGGTTCGCCAGGCCATCCTGGAGGCGCGGTGTCACGGTTGCAACGCCGTCGGCCAGGTTGTGCGCCGCGCTCTTCAGGCCTTCCTGGATCTTGGGAGAAGCAGTATCCAGGCTGTGCTGGAGACGGGGAACAGCCCAGTCAACAGCTGCTTCCACGCGGGGGGCTGCCCAATCCCGGGCATTCTCTACGGCGCTGGTGACTGACTGCTCAAGGTCACGGGCAATACGATCCGATTTCTTCACAACTACCTCCCGATTAATGTGACGGTCTGTGGTTAGCCTACGTGGCTTGATGTTCACCGGCTATTCTCATCCCGGATTTTAGGCGGATTTCACCGAGCGCGGAACTGTCCCCTCAGCCCTCGCCACCCGATTGGGCCGTGAAAGAATGGGCCTATGACTGCCATCGCAACCGCAAAAGCAACCATCCACACAAGCCTCGGCGACATCGTCGTGAACCTCTTCGGCAACCACGCGCCCAAGACGGTCAAGAACTTTATTGGCCTCGCCACCGGCGAGCAGGCTTGGACCCACCCGGAGACGGGCGAGGACAAGACGGGTACGCCGCTGTACAACGGCACCATCTTCCACCGCATCATCAAGGACTTCATGATCCAGGCCGGCGACCCGCTGGGCCGCGGCGTTGGCGGACCGGGCTACCAGTTCGACGACGAGATCCACCCCGAACTCAGCTTCAACCAGCCGTACAAGCTGGCCATGGCCAACGCCGGCATCCGCATGGGCAAGGGCACCAACGGCTCACAGTTCTTCATCACCACCATCCCCACCGACTGGCTGCAGGGCAAGCACAGCATCTTCGGTGAAGTGGCGGACGACGAATCCAAGAAGGTGGTTGACGCCATCGAGGGTGTCCGCACCGGCATGGGTGACCGCCCGGTAGAGGACGTCACCATCAACAGCATCGACATCGAACAGCTGTAATCCCCCTCCATGAGTTACGGAATTCCGTCGGCTGAGCCGTCCGCGCAGGTTCCGGTGTGCCCCCGGCACCCGGACCGGCCATCCTATGTGCGCTGCCAGCGGTGCGGACGCCCCGCATGCCCTGACTGCCAGCGGGCGGCCGCCGTCGGATTCCAATGCGTTGACTGCGTCAACGAAACACGGCGTACGACGCCGGAGGTACGGACGGTCTACGGCGGCGCCGCAGTGGCCGGCAAACCGTTGGTAACGTACGCCATCATCGCCGTGTGCGTGGTGATGTACGCGTTGCAGTTGTTGGTGCCGAACCAAGCGGTATTACAGGGTCTGGCCTACGCCAATGTCTTTGCAGAGCCACGCTGGGGGGAGTTTGAGCCCTGGCGGATGTTCACGGCGGCGTTCCTGCACTCCCAGGGCTCCTACCTCCACATCATCTTGAACATGTATACGTTGTGGATTTTTGGCCAGGCCCTTGAGCCTTTGCTGGGCCGCGTGCGCTTCCTGGCACTGTACGTGGTCTCTGCCATCGGTGGCTCTGTTGGCTACCTCATGCTCACGTCGCTCTACGTGCCGGGTCAGCAACCAGGAGCAGTGGTCGGTGCATCCGGTGCCATCTTCGGCCTCTTCGGCGCCATGCTTCTGGTGCAGCGGCACCGGGGCGGGGACACCCGCCAGCTCTGGGTGCTGATCGCCATCAACGGTGTGATCGGTTTCCTGATCCCCCAGATCGCCTGGCAGGCGCACCTCGGCGGGCTGGTGACCGGCGCGCTGTGCGCGGCCGTCCTCGCCTACACCCCCCGCGGACCCAGGCAAGGCCTGATCCAGGCAGCGGGGCTGGCAGCCGTCCTGGCGCTGCTGATTGCCGCCAGCTGGATACGCATCTCGCTGTAGGTCCCGCAGCCAGCGCAGCTTCCACTCCCTCAAGATAAGGCCCCGACATCCACGCGGATGCCGGGGCCTTCTTTATCCACAGCCTTTATCCACAGTGTTGGTAACTTACACGCCTGTAGTTCTGATGGGAAAAGCACCTTTCCCGCCAGCAGGCGGGAGTTTTCCCGGATATCCCCTTCCTTCATCCACATCTGTGGATAACTCTTGGGGATAGGGCTGTGCTTAAGTGGACAAATCGGCCCCCAGGTGGCGTTCTGTGGAAAAAGGCGGTGAAAACCTCGGCTTAGCGCGCCCCCGAGCCCTTTGTCAGGGTCCTTTCAACAGGCTTGTGCACAGTGTTAATAACTGACAGTCATGTAGTTCCTTCTGGAAAAACACCCGGGCAGCAGTGCCAAACGGCCCACGCGGTCGAAATTTCCCCCAGCATTTCCACAGTTGTGGATAACTTGTGGGTATCGCGTTGTTGGTAAGTGGAAAAGATCAGTTCTGCCGGTGTGGAAAGCTGGTAGCAACGGACAACCGCCTGCGCCTTCCCTCCTACGGGCGCCGACGGGTTGTCCCGCCGCCGTTCTGTCCCCGAGCAGGAGAATCCCGTGAGCGCCACTACTCAGCACGTCTATCTCGACAAGCAGCATCCTGCCCTGTGGAGGGCCCTCAACGGGTTGGGACTAAAGGTGCGGGAGGCCGCGGAGGCGGCCGGGCTGGACGAAACCACCGTGGAGCTCCTTCGGGTGCGGGTCTCACAGCTCAACGGCTGTGCCTACTGCCTGGACCTGCACGTCAGGGAAGCCATGGAGGCCGGGGAAACTGCGCAGCGCCTGGCTGTGCTGCCGGCATGGCGCGAGACGGCTCTCTTTACGGAGAAAGAGCGGGCGGCACTCGCATTGGCGGAGAGCATTACAGAACTGCCGGGCCATAGTGTGCAGGGGCACGAGGAAGCCTACGCCCGGGAGCACCTTTCGGAGGAGGAATTTTCCGCGGTGAGTTGGCTGGCCATTGCCATGAATGCGTTCAACCGGGTCTCAATAACCAGCCACCATCCGGTCGTCCGGGACCGGTAGAGAGCAGGTTCCCCGGTGCTAAGCCCGGGCGAAGCTCGATTATGCGTGCGCTTCCCCGGTTTATCCACAGGTCTTCCACACTGTTAATAACTGCATGCGGATGGCCGGTTTGACGCTTTTGGTGCGTCATGGCTCCCGAGTACGCCTTCGGTGCGGTGGCAGTGGAAAGTTTTCAACAGTGTGGATAACTTTCCCAACAGTTGGGGAAAACTTAGAAGGCTAGACGCCTGGAGCGGGCCAGATTCCCGAGGATCCACGGCGGTGGCTGTCCAGCAGGTGGGTGTCCACCATGCCAATGGCTTCCATCAGGGCGAACATGGTGGTGGGTCCTACGAAGGAGAATCCCCTTTTCCGCAGCGCCCTGGACAGCGCCACCGACTCCGGGGACTGCGTGGGAATGTCACCGTGGAAGGCCGGGCTGGGCGTCTGCGCGGGCTTGAACTGCCACACGAAGTCCACCAGGCCACCGTCCTGCCGCAGGGCGAGGGTGGCCTTGGCGTTGCTGATGGCAGACCGGATCTTCAGCCGGTTCCGCACAATGCCCGGGTCCTGCATCAGGCGCTCCACGTCGGCCTCGGTAAACAAGGCAACGGAGTCGGGGTTGAAGGCGGCGAATGCCTCGCGGAATGCGGGGCGCTTGCGGAGGATGGTTGCCCAGGACAGCCCGGCTTGGAAGCCCTCAAGGCAGATGCGCTCGTAGAGTCCCTGTTCATCGGTGACCGGCAGGCCCCACTCGGTGTCGTAGTACTCGCGCAGGAGGGGGTCCGTGGAAGCCCACAGGGGACGGGCGAGCCCGTCCTCGCCCAGCACCGCGCCGCTGTCAGGCGCCATGGATGCCACCGGCTATGAACGCCACCGCGTGGTCATCAGGAACCCGACGATCGCGATGCCGAAGCCGGCCACGATGTTCCATGATGCCCACGCCTGGACTGGAAGCCGGCCTTCGCTGATGTAGAAAGTGATGATCCAGAGGAGGCCAATGATCATCAGGCCGAACATGACCGGCTTGAACCAGACAGGGTTGGGCTTGTAGGTCTGGGACGACGCCTGCGCGGTGGTGCTGGCGGTCTTCTTGCGAGGCTTTGACTCGGGCACTGGCTCTCCTTGGCGGGCTGACGCAAGCTCGGCGTTCCGGGCTTGATATCCTGCAAGAAGGAAGTTGCCAGCGGTCTGCGCGATCTTGGTCAAATCTGGATTCTTACTAGCAGCCAATTCTAGTCGTAGTTCATGGGGCACCAGTGCCCGCCGCAACCGCCCCGAGGAGAATGCGTGGTACTGCAGGAGAAGGCGAGGCCCGCCGCTGCGCCGCGTGCCGGCGTCGTATTTCTGCGCGGAACCATCCAGGTCCTGGGTGAGCTGCTCATCACCGCCGGGGTGGTCCTGCTGTTGTTTGTCGCTTGGCAGCTGTGGTGGACCAACGTTGAATCGGATGCCAAGCAGAGCGCAGCGATCAAGGAGTTCGCCCAGGATCTGGGCACCCCCGAACCGGCCGCTCCGGAAGCCCCCGCCGCCCCGGCCACTGAAGATTTCGGCCCTCCCGCCGTGGGAACCCCGCCCGGCCATGCCGGCACCATCGGCATTATGTACATTCCCCGGTTTGGCCCCAACTACACCCGGCCCATCGTGCAGGGAACCAGCCAGGATGTGCTGGACACCCTGGGGCTGGGGCACTACAGCAACACCGCCATGCCAGGTGCAGTGGGAAACTTCGCCGTTGCCGGCCACCGGCAGACGCACGGCGCGGTGCTGGACAACATCCACACCCTGGTGCCCGGGGACAAGATCTACGTGCAGACAAAGGACGGCTTCTACATCTACGTCTTCCGCAACAACCAGATCGTTATGCCCTCCCGAACCGACGTCCTGGAGCCGGTACCCACCCAGCCGGGCGTCGCCCCCACCGAAAGTTTCCTCACCATGACCAGCTGCAACCCCCGCTTTGGTGCTGAAGAGCGCATCATCGCCTATGCGCTGCTGGACAGCTGGCGCCCTGCCGCCGCCGGTGCCCCGGCGGAAATAGCAGCCCAGGTAGCCGCAGCGACGGGAAGGGGCTGAGCATGTACGCCTGGATCTTCCGCCATCTTCCCGGGCCCCTCTGGCTGCGGATCGCCATCTCGCTGGTGCTGGTCGCCGCCGCGCTGGTATTGATGGTTCAGTTCCTTTTCCCATGGATGTCCGAGTACACCCAATTCACCGACTCAACGATTGGTTCCGCAAGCCAGCCATGACCACAACCAAGATCCTCGTAGTGGATAACTACGACAGCTTTGTCTACACCCTGGTGGGCTACCTCCAGGAACTCGGCGCCGAGACCACTGTGGTCCGCAATGACGACGTCACCCTCGCCGAGGCCATCGAACTGGCCGGCACGCGGGACGGCATCCTCATCTCACCGGGCCCCGGCAACCCTGCCGAGGCGGGTGTGTGCATCGAGCTGATCAAATGGTGCGGCGAGAACAGCGTGCCCATGTTCGGCGTATGCCTGGGACACCAGGCGCTGGCCGAGGCGTTCGGCGGGAAGGTGACGCACGCGCCTGAACTGATGCACGGCAAGACGTCGCTGGTGGAGCATATCGGGACCAGCGTTTTTTCCGGGCTCCCCTCCCCCGTCACGGCCACCCGGTACCACTCGCTGGCCGCAGTCCGCGAAACGCTCCCGGACGTCCTGGAAGTCACCGCGGAAACTGCGTCGGGGGTGGTGATGGGGCTTCAGCACCGGACCGCGCCGCTGTGCGGGGTGCAGTTCCATCCCGAGTCCGTGCTCACCGAAGGCGGCTACCAGATGCTGGGGAACTGGCTCGAATCCCTGGGCATGAAGGGTGCGGCGGCTCGAGCTGCGAAGCTGAGCCCGCTCATCCAGCACTAGCCTTCGCCAATCCGGGCGCCGGCTGCCGCTAGCCCTTCTTGGTGGAGGTGGGCGTCGGTGTGGGCTTCGGCGTAGGAGTGGGGGACGGTGGTGGCGGCGGCGGGGCTTTGGCCACCACGATGCTGACGATCTTTCCCTGCTCCACCACGGAGTTAACGGGATCGCTTTGGTCCGTCACCCTGCCGGCTTCCACCTGGGCGTTCTCCGCCTCCGTGACCGCTGGTACGAGGCTGAGTTCCTTCAGTGCCGCTTCAGCCTCTTCGCGGGTCCGGCCGCGCAGTTCCGGGATTGCCACCTTGCCCGTGGACACCACCAGCTCAACCGTGGTGCCCACTCCTACCATCTGCCCGGGGGCAGGGCTGGTGGTAATCACAATTCCGGCCGGGACGGTGGCGCTGTTGGCAGTGGTGGTGGACGGCGCACCCACCAGTCCGTTTTGCCGCAGGATATCCCTGGCCGCGGCCTCCGTCTTGCCCGGCAGGCTGTCCGGAATCTTCACGGCGCTGGGCCCCTCGGAAATGTTCAGCACCACATCGGAGCCAGGGTCCATGGACGTGCCGGAGGCTGGATCCGTTCCGATGGCTGTCCCCTTGGGCACGGTGTCATGCTGAAGGCGTACGATTTTTGGTTTGAGGTCCGCGCCGTAGAGCTCCTGCAGTGCCGCCGATTCGGTCAGTGTTGCCACCGCCGGGATCTGCACCTTGGGCGGCGGCGGCGCCGGACGGTTCACGGTGTTGTACACCCACAGCCCGCCGCCGGTGAGGACCAGGAGGGTGAAAATCACCAGGGTGGTTATCCAGGCACGACGGCGGGACTTCTGCCGTGCGGTCCGCTCACGCTCGGGAGGGAAGCCGAGAGGCAGGTCATCGCGTGCTGAAGGTTCGTAAGCGGCGGAAGTGGCGCCGCCGTCGTCGTCGGCTGTAGTGCGCAGGGCAGCCAAGCGCCCGGTTGGGGGGTCATCGAGGAAGCCTGCGCCGGCTGCCGCGAACGCTTCGGTGACGGGCGCTGTGGTTGGGGCGGGGACGTGGTCATTGGGATCGGTGGGTGCCTCCGAAGCAGCAATTGCCGGGACCGGAACCCCCGCCCTCGCAGCCCGCAGGGCACGCTGGAAGGCGGCGGCGTCCTGGAACCTGTCGTCACGGTTTTTCTGCAGCGCTTTTGCCAGCACGGTGTCCAGTGCGGGGGAAATGTCAGGGTTCAGGGTGCTCGCCGGCGCGGGAATCTCGCGCACGTGCTGGTAGGCCACCGACACGGGGCTGTCACCGACGAACGGCGGGCGGGAGGTCAGCATTTCGTAGAGCAGGCAGGCCGCGGAATAGAGGTCGCTGCGCGCGTCCACTGTTTCGCCGCGGGCCTGCTCGGGAGAGAGGTACTGCGCCGTGCCCACCACGGCCTGGGTCTGGGTCATGGTGGCGGAGGAATCGGCGATGGCCCGGGCGATGCCGAAGTCCATGACTTTTACCGAGTCCGTGCCGTCGCAGTACATCACGTTGGCCGGCTTGATGTCGCGGTGCACTATGCCGGCTTTGTGGCTGTATTCAAGGGCGCCGAGCACGCCCAGGCAATAATCGATGGCCTGGCTGATGCTGACCTCGTTGGCCCGGATCAGGTCCCGGATAGTCCTGCCTTCGACGTATTCCATCACGATGTAGGGCACCCGTACGTTGTCATCGGAGCCGTCATGGACCATGTGCTCGCCCGTATCGTAAATCGCCACAATCGAGGGGTGGTTCAGGGCGGCCACTGACTGGGCCTCGCGCTTGAAGCGTGCCTGGAACTGCGGGTCCCGGGCCATATCTGCCCGGAGCAGTTTGATGGCGACGGTACGGCCAAGCCTGGTATCCAGGCCCCGGTAGACGTCCGCCATGCCCCCGCGGCCAATGAGGCCGCCCAGTTCGTAACGTCCGCTGAGGACACGCTGGTTATCCACCGGGACGTTGTCCTCCCGGTGCAACGGTGTGCGCGCTGACTCGTTCACTGGCTGTCCTGGCAGTTACGGGCGGCAGGTAGGCAGGCCGGGCACTTGGTCTGGTCCACAAGCCGGGAGGGATGAAGGCGCCGTAGGTCCCGCTGCGGACGGCGTGCTGGGGGCGGAGGTGGGAGTGGGAGCATTTGTGGTGGGCGCGGGCGACGGCGCCACCGCGTACGTCACTGTGATCGGTGATCCCACTTCCACCCGGCCCGAGCGGGACAGGGCAATCACAGTGTTGGGCGCAGAATTCACATCAACTTGCGGCTGGACGGTCACATCCAGGTTCATTGCCGAGAGCTGCGACTGAACAGTCCGGTAGTCCTTGCCGAGGTAGGCCTCGGGGATGACGTTCACCGTTTCCGGGGTGGGCTCCTGGGTGGGTGTGGGCGTCGGCGTGCTGCGGGTCTGCGTTGGGGTAGCCGACGGCGTGGTCCGGGTGGGGCTGGCCGATGTGGCCGGCGCGCTGGTGGAGGTAGCGCCGGGTGAGGGATCGCCGGACGGCGAAAAGAGTCCCAACTGGCTGACGAGGAACCCCACCAGGGCAAACAGGAGCAGCAGGATCAAGGCAACCAGCGGCCACGTCCAGGGGCTGCGGCCCTTGCGCCGCGGCTCATCGGCGGGCTCGTCGTCGTACGTTGTCTCTTCCGGGATCCAATTCCGTTCGGCGGCCAGGGCATTGGCGCGGGCCAGTGTCCCCTGTGGTTCACCGTCTGCTGCGGACGCGCCGGCAGCGCCTGCCGCCATCCCGGCCGCGGCTCCTGCCGCGCCGGCACCCAGTACAGGGAGCGCCGAGGTGGCTGCCGGCGACGAGTCCCGCTGGGCGCCGATCACGCCGGTGGGGGCAGTCGCCGTGTCCACGGGGGCAGTAATGGGACCTGTGTCCGCGTCGAAGAGGAGCATGCCCGGTACGGCGGCGCGGGCGGCGTTGATGTCGCCGTTCCGGATGGCCTCGGCAGCTTCGGCAAGTTTGATGGCGTTGGCCGGACGATTCTTGGGATCCTTGGCCAGCATGGACATCAGGAGGGCGCGCACCGGGGCGGGAAGCGACTCGGGAAGGGGCGGCGGAGCGTCGTTGACCTGGGCCAGGGCGATGGCGATCTGGGACTCACCGGAGAACGGCCGGTGCCCGGCAAGGCACTCGTAACCGATGACGCCCAGCGAGTAGATGTCAGAGGATCCCGTGGCCGTCTGTCCGGTGGCCTGCTCAGGTGCCAGGTACTGCGCCGTTCCCATCACCTGGCCGGTCTGGGTGAGCGGGACCTGGTCGGCGAGGCGGGCGATGCCGAAGTCGGTGACCTTCACGCGGCCGTCAGGGGTGATCAGGAGGTTGCCGGGCTTCACGTCGCGGTGCACCAGGCCCTGGGCATGGGCAACGGAGAGCGCGCGGGCGGTCTGGGCGATGATGGACAGGGTGCGGTCCGGGGACAGCACCTGCTCGTGCTCGATGATGCTGCTCAGCGGCTGGCCCGGAACGAGTTCCATCACGAGGTAGGCGGAGCCCTCTTCCTCGCCGTAGTCGAAGACATTGGCGATGCCCACGTGGTTGAGCAGGGCAGTGTGGCGGGCCTCTGCGCGGAATCGCTGAAGGAAGCCGGGGTCCCCCGTGTACTCCTCTTTCAGGACTTTGATGGCGACGATGCGGCCCAGGACAAGGTCTTTGGCTTTCCAGACTTCCCCCATGCCGCCAATCGCGATCCGCGTAGTCAGCTGGAATCTGCCGCCGAGGGTGATTCCGGTTGTAGGCCTCACTTATTCAACACCGCCTCAAAAATCTTCTTCGCGTTCGGACTGGTTAGCTGTGCGCCGGTGGTGATGTCCACGCCCTCCATGACGATCGTGACTCCCACCTGCGGGTTGTTTGCGGGGGCAAACCCGGTGAACCAGGAGTTGTTGACGCCGTTGCCCAACTCCGCGGTTCCGGTCTTGCCGGCCACCTGGACTCCGGGGACTGCAGCCCTGTTGGCGATGCCCTGGCTGACCGCGCTGGTCATCCATTCGGTGATCTGGTTGGCGATCGCCGGAGTAGTGGAGGTCCGCAGCTGCTGCGGCTGCGGTTCGTCGATGACGCGCAGGTCCGGGGAGCGCAGGGCCTTGATCAGCGTGGGTTGCATCTGCACCCCGTCGTTGGCGATGGCGGCAGTCATCATGGCAATTTGCAGCGGTGTGGCGCGGACGTCACGCTGGCCGATGGCGGACTGCGCCAGGCCCGGAGCGTCCAGGTCGTCAGGGAAACCGTTGCCCTTGGCGTAACCCAGCTTCAGCTGGTCGCCCATGTCTTCGCCGAAGCCGAACTTTTTGGCCTGCTCGGCAATGGCGTTGCGCCCCAGGTCCAGCGCGATGCTGGCGAACGGGGTGTTGCAGGACTGCTGCAGGGCGAATGCGAAGTCCGCGGTGTTCCGGGTGTAGCAGTTGCCGCCGGCATAGTTGGGCAGCTTGTACTGGATGCCGTCGAAGGGCATTTCTGCAGGGTTGGGCAGCTCGCTGTCCTTGTTGTACTTGCCCGAGGCAAGGGCCGCGGCGGCGTCCACCAGCTTGAAGACCGAACCCGGGGCAAGCTGCTCGCCCGTGGGGCCGCTGACGTTGGCGTTCAGGTTGATGCCGGGGACCTTGACCAGTTCGTTGATGTTGGCCGACTCTTCCTCGGTGTTCTGGGTTGCCACGAGGTTCGGGTTGTAGGACGGCTTGGACACCATGGCCAGGATGGCCCCGGTCTTGGGGTTGGTCACCACGATCGAGCCGCGCTGGCCGTCCGGAATCAGGTCATAGGCAAGCTTCTGGATCCCGGGGTCGATAGTGAGTTCCACCGAGGCGCCCTTGGGTTGGTTTCCCAGGAACATCTGGCCCACCCGGTCCAGGAACAGCTGGTCCGAATTGCCGGCCAGCTGCTGGCCGAGGGCCTGTTCCAAGCCCGTGGCGCCGTAGTTCTGCGAGAAGTAGCCGGTGATGCCTGCATACAGCTCAGGCTGCGAGTAGGTGCGCTGGAACTTGCAGGTCTCCGAACCGCTCTCCACCGATTCCGCCACGGGAGTGCCGCCCACGATGATCGCGCCGCGGTCATTGCAGTAGTTCTGCAGGATGGCGCGCTGGTTCAGCGGGTTGGCTTTCAGATCGTCCGCGCCCACCACCTGGACGAAGCTGATGGCGCCGAAGAGCAGTGCAAACATGGCAACTGCCGCTACCCACGAATGCCGTATTGCCTGATTCACAGGTGCTTCACCGCCTCGGTAGGGGTATCAATGCCCAGGGAATCGGCTTCCTTTGCCGAGGGAGGCGGAGTGGTATCCACCGGTCCGCGGGCGGTATGGGAAATCAGCAGGAGCAGGCCCACAATGATCCAGTTGGCCAACAGCGATGACCCGCCGGCGGCCAGGAACGGGGTGGTGAGGCCGGTCAAGGGGATGAGCCGGGTGACGCCGCCGATCACCACAAAGCACTGCAGCGCGACGGCGAAGGACAGGCCGCAGGCCAGCAGCTTTCCGAACGCGTCCCGCGTCCCGAGGGCGGCCCGGAAACCCCGGGTGAACAGCAGCAGGTACATCAGGACGATGGCGAACAGTCCGATCAGTCCCAGCTCCTCGCCGAGGGAGGCGATGATCATGTCGCTGTTGGCAAAGGGCACCAGATCCGGGCGGCCCTGGCCCAGGCCTGTTCCCACCAGACCGCCGTTGGCCATGCCGAACAGTCCCTGGATCACCTGCCGGCTGCCGTTTTCGTAGACCTCGGGGGAAAAGGCATTGAGCCATCCGAACACACGCTGCTGGACGTGGGAAAACACCTGGGCCGCCACGAACCCGCCGCCAAGGATGAGGGCCAGGCCGATCACCACCCAGCTGATGCGGCTGGTTGCAACGTAGATCATCACGATGAAGAGGCCGAAGAACAGGACTGAGGAGCCCAGGTCGCGCTGGAAGATGAGCACGCCGATGCTGACCAGCCAGGCGGTGATCATGGGTCCCATGTCCTTGAAACGGGGGAACTGGAGCGGCCCGATCTTCCGGCCCGCGAGCAGGATCAGGTCCCGGTTGGACGATAGATACCCGGCAAAGAATATTGCGAGGGTGATCTTTGCGACTTCACCTGGCTGGAAAGTCATGGGACCGAGCCGGATCCACACACGCGCACCCAGGATCTCCCCGGCGCTGATGCCGGGGATCAGGGGCAGCAACAGGAGCAGGGCGCTGGCGGCAAGCGAGATGAACGTGAATTTGCGCAGGACACGGTGGTCCTTGAGGAACCAGATCACCGCGATGGCCACCGCCATGGCGATGAGGGTCCACCGGAGCTGGTTGTTGCCGGTGTCATCGCCAGGCGCGTCCAGGCGGTGGATCATGGCCAGGCCGATTCCGTTGAGGGCCACCACCACGGGAAGTATTACCGGATCAGCATATTTGGCGCGGAAGCGGAGGACGCCGTGGAATACCAGGGCGGCTACGGCGAGGAGGCTCGATTGGAACCAGAAGTCCGAATCGAAGGCCTTCTCCTGGTCCACGCCAACCAGCATGTTCGCGCCGATGCCTACGGTGAGGGCAAGCAGGAGCAAGGCGAGCTCCACGTTGCGTCGTGGCTTGGGCGCGGTACTGGGCTGGGTCATTTGCCCACCTCACAGGAGATCGTGGGACTGGGTGTGGGGGAGGGCGCTGCCGGTGTCGGCGGTGCCGCGGCGGCTGAGGCGCTGGGTGAAGGCGCGGGGGCTTCTGTCGACGGCGGCGGGCTGGCCGTTACGGGGGACGCGGCGGGCGATGCCGACGCGGACGGGCACCCCTCTTCAGGGGACGTGGTGCCGGTAAGTTCGAGGTTCTTGACGATGCGCTGGGCGTCGTAGAGGTCCTGGGCCGGGACGGTCTGGCGGACCCGTTGCTGCGAGAACGGGGGGAGCGAGTCCATCCGGATCTCGGTAACCGCCTCAAGGGTGGAGAGCTGGATGGGTCCGAGCCGCTGGGAGACGCCGTTGTAGATGGCCACCCGGGAATCGAACTCGCCAACGTAGTAGCGGGTCTGGGTCCACGCGTAGCCGAGCCAGAGTCCTGCCGTCAGGACCACCAGCACCAATGCGGCGACGGACCAGGTGACCCACCGGCGCGGTTTGAGCGGCACGAGGTTGTCTTCGGCATCGCCGGGCTGCGGTTCAGCCTTGTGCGTGAGGAGGGTGGCGGCACGCCGTGCCACGGTGCGGCCGGCGATGGTGGGAATGGATCCGCTCTCTGCGGCTGTTGCTGCCGCGCCCACCAGTTCGTGCGGGCGAGAGGAAAGTTCTTCGCGCAGTACTTCGGCGGTGAGGTGTTCGCCGAGGTGCGGGTCGGTGGAACCGGCGTCAGAGGGGTCCTGCTCAGATGAATCCGACCCGGACGAACCTGATTCGGGGTCTGCCTCCGAGTCTGCTTTGCCGGTGTCTTCGTCAGAGTTCGGGGTGCCAGAGTCCGCACCTGCGCCGGCATTCTGGGCGTCGGTGGCGGCAGGAGTTTTGGCTGCCGGGGCAGCTGGGCTTGGCGGGGCGGCAGCCTTGGCGGAGTCCTTTCCTTCCGGCGGCGTGGCGCTCAGGGGACGCGCATCCTTTGCCGCGGCAGGGCCTTTGGTGGCCCCGGGGGAAGGAATGACGTCGACGGCGGCGGTATTGACGTCGTCGGGCGTTTCCTCAACGATGTCCACCATCACCACGGTGACGTTGTCCGGGGAGCCTGCCTCAAGGGTGAGCTCCACCAGGATCTCCGCGCATTCGCCCAGGTCCCTGGTCTCGCGCACGGTGCGTTCCACGGCATGCCCGGCCACGTAGTTGAGCCCGTCGGAGCAGAGGAGCCAGCGTTCACCCGGCCTGACGTCGAGGCTGTCCAGGTCCAGTTCGGGGCTGGCGTCCACGTCACCTAGGACACGCATCAGGACGTTTTTGTGCGGATGGGTTTCGGCCTCTTCGGGGCGTAGCCGTCCTTCGTCGATGAGTCGCTGCACAAAGGTGTGGTCAACACTGACCTGCTCGAACTTGCCATCCCTCAGGCGGTAGGCGCGTGAATCGCCGATGTGGGCGAAGTGCAGCTTTCCTTCGGCGAGCAGCAGCGCGGTGACCGTGGTGCCCATGCCGGCGAGCTTGGGGTTGATGTGCACCAGTTCGGACAGCAGCGAGTTGGCGGTCTGGATCTCGTCCGCCAAAGTGGTGGCAGCGTCGCCGTCGTAATCGCCGTGGTCCAGGTGGATCATGTCCAGCACGGTGGCCGCGGAGGCAACGTCACCGCCCGCGTGGCCGCCCATGCCGTCCGCCACCACGGCCAAATGGCGTCCTGCATAGGCGGAGTCATCGTTTTTGGCGCGGATTTTTCCGACGTCGGAGCGCGCGGCAAAGCGCATGATGAGGGGCCGCTCCACCGGCTTGGGGTCGGTTGCGGGAGTTTGCGGTTCGGCCACGCCTATGGCCTCAATTCGATGACCGTCTTGCCGATTCTCACGGGAACACCAGGTTCAACGGGCAGGGCGCGGGTCAGTTGCTGATCGCCCAGGTAGGTGCCGTTGGTGGAGCCGAGGTCTTCAATGAACCAGCGGCTGCCCTGGGGAAAGAGCCTGGCATGGCGGCCGGAGGCGTAGTCGTCCTCCAGGACCAGGGTGGCCTCCTGGGCGCGGCCCAAAAGAATGGGGCTTGCGGCGAGGGGAAGGGTCGTTCCCTTGAGGGGGCCTTCAACCACTACCAGCTGCCTGGCATGCTGTTTCACTGGCTGCGGGGGAGCCTCGGCGAGGTCCGGGTTCTTGCGGACCTGGCGGGCGGTGGGGGCGCCGGCGGCTGCTTTGCGGCCCACCATGAGGTCGCGGCGCATGGCAGAAACGATGCTGAAGATCAGCACCCACAGCAGCAGCAGGAAGCCGAACCGCAGGGCGGTGATGGTCAGTTCGCTCATACGGAGCCACCCGGGCTGGCGGGGAGCAGGCGGAAGATGATCTTTGTCCGTCCCATCGTGATGGTGGAGCCGTCGGTCAGTTCGGTGCTTCCGGAAACTTTGTGTCCGTTGACATAGCTGCCATTGGTGGAGCCCATGTCCACGGCGCTCGTGACGCCGTTGACAGTCCGGATTTCGAGGTGGCGCCGTGAAACTCCGGTGTCCTCGATGTGGATGTCAGCTTCTGAAGAGCGGCCCAGCACGATCGACGGTGCGTTCAGTGAGTACCGCTGGCCGTCAATGTCCAGGACAGGCTGCAGGCGTACTGGCCGGCGGTTGGGAGCGGCCGGGACGTTGGGACGGGCTGGCGCGGAACCGGACTTTTCTGTTGTGGAAACGATCTCGAAGTCGCCGGGCCGCAGTTCCGACTCGCGCCGGAAGGAAATCCGTACCGGGCCCTGCAGGATGTAGCCCTGGCTGCGGACGTGGTTGATGACGACGTCGCACAGTTCCTCGGCCAGGGCCGTACCCCACTCCTGGGCGCGCTTGAAGTCCTCATCGCTGAGCTGGACGTCAAAAACGTTGGGCACCAGGGTGCGGCCGGCGGCAACGGTGAGGGATTTGTGGTCCACTTCGCGCCGGAGCCGGCTGGCGATCTCCACGGGTTCCACCTGGGCACGCGAGCCGGTGGAGAAGACGCCCCGGACGGCTTTTTCGATGCCGCGCTCCACCTTGTCCAGCAGACCCATGGTTCTTCTCCTTTCCCCCCGGCTGCGGGGCAGTTTTCGTTCCGTAAGTTCACTTGCAGTGGTGTTGCCAGGCCTTCGGTGTGCCCGCAGGCAGCAGCCACTCCTACATCCGATACTACTGGGCAGGCCTGTGAATGACCCTAATTCACAACGGCCGGGCGCCGCCAAAAGTTCGGTTTGAGGTTGGGTTTGGTGCCGTGGTGGCCTTGGATTCAGCTCTGCGGCGCAGCCTTTGTGGTCCCTACTTGCGGGCATCAAAGGCCGCTCCGGAGCCCAATTGGTGTTTTCCCTGCAATGTCCGTTATGCTTGATCTCGCTGCTTTTACAGGGTTGCGGATCAGGGAAACCGGCCGGAATTCAGTGAAGGAAGTTGCGCGCGAGTGGCGGAACGGCAGACGCGCTGGCTTCAGGTGCCAGTGTCCGAAAGGGCGTGGGGGTTCAAATCCCCCCTCGCGCACGCAAATGAAGAGCCCCGGTCTTAGGACCGGGGCTCTTCTGTTTAACGTCTGGTCACGGATCCTGGGCTTGTTCGCGAATCCTGGCCTTGAGGGTTCGGATTCGCGAACAAGGTTAGGTTTCGCATGGCCGGGCTGCGGGATCGGATCAGGCATGCACGGGCGTGAGGACCGTTCCGTTGTCCACGAAGGAGCGAAGGTTGGCAAGGGTCAACTCCGCCATGGCGGCCCGGGTTTCGTGGGTTCCGCTGCCAAGGTGGGGCAGGAGTACCACGTTGTCCAGCGCCAGGAGGTCTTCGGGGACCTTGGGCTCCTCGGCGAACACGTCCAGCCCGGCGCCGGCGAGCCGGCCCGCCAGCAAGGCTGAAACAAGGGCGTCCTCATCCACCACTGACCCTCGAGCGATGTTAATCAGGTATCCGTTCGGGCCAAGTGCGGCAATAGTGTCCGCGTCCACAAGCTTTTCCGAATCTGGCCCGCCGGCCGCGGCCACTATCAGGACGTCGCAGCCGGCTGCGAGCTCCTGCGGGGAAGCGGCGTACCGGTAGCTGGCTTCCGTTACCGGGTGGCGGCTGTGGTAGCTGATCGCACAGTCGAACGCCTCAAGACGACGGGCAATGACACGCCCAATCCGGCCCAGCCCCAGGATGCCCACGCGCTTGCCGCTGGCCTTCGTGGCGAGCGGATAGTTGCCCTTGTTCAGCCAGTCGCCGCGGCGCACGAAGCGGTCTGCGGAATTGATTCCCCGCAGCACGTCAAGGTAGAGCGCAATAGCAGTGTCAGCCACGCAGTCGTTGAGCACATCCGGGGTGTTGCTGACGGTGATGCCCCGTTCGAGTGCCTGGGCCGCATCAGTGGTGTCATAGCCGACGCCGAAATTGATGACTGCGCGCAGGTTCGGCAGGGCGCGCATCAGCTCCGTCCCCACGCCGAATTTGCCGGACGTCACTGCAATAGCGAAGGACGCGCCGTGTTCGTGCAGGAATTCGTTCCGCGCCTGGGCGGAATCGGGCAGGCGGACCGCCCCGTAGTCCCCGGCAATGGTGTCTTGGACGATCGGCATCAGTGGCCCTACCTGGAGGACGGCGTTGTTCTTCATAGCTGCACCCTAGGTTTCGTGACTCATACAGGTCCAACTTGGAATTGGCATGGATCGATGCCTGAACTGTATTGATCGCGCTGCTTCGCCGCGATGGCGCGGAATTCCGTAGCGAGTGGTCCTGATCACAGCGCATAAAAGCGGATTTCCGGCGCGACCGCCCGGGCGGAGGGACGGCCAATTTCCTTGTGGACCCCCAGGAGCTCAATTAGCTTGAGTCCAGCGTGGCGGCCCCTAAGGCCCTGTTATCCGGCGTTGCCCGGCGGTGCAGGAGCGTCCCGCTGCCGTACGTATCGAACCTGGAGGAACCCAAAGATGTCTTCTTCAAAGCTTCCCATCGCCAGAGCGCTTAAGTGGCCTGCCCTGGCATCCGTCGCAGTACTGGGATTGAGCGGCTGCACCGTTGCAAATTCGGACGACGGCGGTGCTGCCGCCGCTGATACGGTCCGCGTGGTCCTCAGCCAGGAACCGCCCACCCTCGAAGCCTGTGAATCGAACCTGACGTCCACCGGTGTTGTGGTGCGCTCGAACGTGACCGAGCCGCTGATCGAACGCAACCCCACCACGGGCGGGCTCGAACCCAAGCTTGCTACCGAATGGAAGGCCACGTCCGATACGGAATGGACGCTGAAGCTTCGTGAGGGCGTCACGTTCCAGGACGGTACTCCCTTCAACGCCGAGGCAGCTGCCTTCACCATCGACCGGGCCGTCAACTCGAAGCTTGGCTGCAATGTTGAGGGGTACGTCTTCGGCGATGACGACCTGGCCGTCAAGGCCGTGGATGCCACCACGCTGACCGTGACTACTGCCGAACCGGACCCCATCCTGCCCTTGCGGCTCTCCTTCCTCGAAGTGGTGCCGACGTCCACGAGCACCACGGAGAAGGTTCGCCAGCCGGTAGGCACCGGCCCGTACAAGATCGACTCCTGGGACGCCGGACAGAAGATCACGCTCTCCAGCTGGGATGGCTACTGGGGAGACAAACCGGCCTACGCCAAAGCCGAGTACCAGTGGCGCTCGGAGAGCTCGGTGCGGGCCGCGATGGTCACCAGCGGGGAAGCCGATGTTGCCATGGGGCTGAGCCCTGATGACAACATCGGTGACCTCGGCGTGGACTACCCGAATAACGAGACCGTTGCCCTGCGGATGGACGCGAACGAGGCGCCGCTCAATGACATCCGGGTCCGCCAGGCGGTCAACTTCGCCATCGACAAGGAAGGCATCGTCAACTCCCTCTACCAGGGCAAGCACCAGGTGGCGGCACAGCTGGTTCCGGAAGGCATCGTCGGCCACAACTCGAGCCTGTCCGGCTGGCCGTTCGACCTGGAGAAAGCCAAGTCCCTCGTCGCCGAGGCAAAGGCCGACGGCGTGGACACGTCAAAGCAGATCTCGCTGGTTGTCCGCAGTGCCCAGTTCCCCAAGATCACGGAACTGGCCCAGGTACTCCAGGAGCAACTCAGCCAGGCCGGTTTGAACGTCAAGCTCAAGATGCTTGAAACCAGCCAGCACCTGACCTACCAGGTCCGTCCGTTCGCGGAGGATGAGGGAGCGGTTGCCCTGATGACCCAGCACGGCAACCAGGCGGGTGACGCAGCGTTCACCGTTGACCAGTACATGCTCTCCACCGGCGCCCAGAGCTACTTTGGCACACCCGAGTTCGACGCCATGATCAAGAAGGCCGATGCTGCCTCCGGGGAGGACCGCAAGAAGGCGTTTGAGGAGATCTTCGCCTACCAGAACGACAAGGTGGTCCAGTTCGCACACATCTCGCACCAGACCGGCATCCTTGGCCTGGCCAAGTCCCTGACCTACAAGCCCAACTCGTCCAGCGGCGATGAACTGCGCATTTCGGAAATGACGCCGGCGAACTAGGTCCCGCCACCGGGAGGGAAGGACAACCATGCTGATCTACTTGAGAAAGCGCATTGTTTCCAGCGCACTGCCGCTGGTGGTGGTGGTCGTGGGCGTGTTCGCGCTGGCCAGGATGACCGGTAACCCGGCCAGCCTGTACCTGCCACTGAACGCAACCCAGCAGATGCGGGACGACTTCACGGCCCGCAATGGCCTGGACCAGCCGCTGCTGGTGCAGATGGCAGACTACTTCGGCGGGGTGCTCCGGCTCGACTTCGGACAGTCGCTGCGGACCGGGCAGGATGCTGCCGCCATGGCGTTGCGGGCTTTCCCGGCCACGCTCCAGCTCGCCGCAACCACCATGGTGCTGGCGGTACTGCTCGCCCTGGTGGTGGGCTGCTGGGCAGCCTTGAAGCCGAATGGCGTTGCGGACCGGATCTCAAGTTTCATCTCAATGGCTGCCGCTTCCATCCCGGATTTCTGGCTGGCCATTGTGGGCATCTGGGTTTTTGCCATCACCCTGGGCTGGCTGCCGACATCCGGTGTGTCGGGAGCCAGCGCCTGGGTGCTTCCGATCGCCACCCTGCTCCTGCGCCCGTTCGGTGTGCTGGTGCAGATTGTCCGCGGCTCCATGGTGTCCGCACTGTCCGAGCCCTACGTCAAGCTGGCCCGGAGCCGCGGCGCCGGTGACCTGCGGGTGGTCACCCACCACGCACTGCGCAACGCCGCCGCACCGGCATTGACCGTGGCCGGTGACCTGACGGTTGGCCTGGTGAACGGCGCCGTAGTGGTGGAGACCATCTTCGGCTGGCCCGGCATTGGCAAGCTCATGATCGATTCGATCCTGCAGCGGGACTTCGCCGTCCTGCAGGCAGCAGTGCTGCTCACCGCTGTCGCCATCTTTGCCCTGAACATCCTCATTGACATGGGCTACGCGCTGCTGGACGCACGCGTCCGTCCCGTGACGGTCAAAGCCTAGGAGGACCCATGACGACTTCAATGACTGACAGCGCCGCGGTGCCACAGCCGGACGCACAGCAACCTCCGACCAAAAACACGGCGGCCGGCAAGGGCGGGAATCCTGGCCTGTTCCGCCTCCTGCTCAAGGACCGCTTTGCCGCCGCATCCGCGCTGGTCCTGGTGGCCGTGGGCCTGACGGCGCTGGTGGGCCCGGCCCTGATGGGTGACCTGGCCACCAAACAGAACCTGCTGTTTGCCAACAAGGCCCCCTTCACCATGGCGCACGGCTGGGAGTACTTCCTGGGCAGTGACTCGCTGGGCCGCAGCATGCTGGCGCGGCTGGTGGTGGCGAGCCGCACCACGCTGTCCGTGGCATTACCGGCTGTGGCGGTGGCCCTGGTGATCGGTTCGCTTTGGGGTGTCTGGGCCGGTTTCCACCGGGGCTGGCGGGAAAACGTGTCCATGCGCATCGCCGACGTGATCATGAGCTTCCCATCGCTGCTGCTCGCCGTGGTGGTGCTGTACGTGTTCAGCCCCTCCGCCGCGAACATCGTGCTGATCCTCGCCCTGACCCGCATCCCTATCTACCTGCGCACGGGACGCGCCGAGTCCGCCGAACTGCAGAGCCGCACCTTTGTGGATGCTGCCCGGACCTTTGGCGCAAAACCCAACGCCATCATCGTCCGGCATGTCATCCCGGTGGTGCTGCCCACCCTGCTGACCCTGGCCACCCTGGAGTTCTGCTACGTCATGCTGGCCGAATCCTCGCTCAGCTTCCTGGGGATTGGCATCCAGCCGCCGGACGTGAGCTGGGGCCTGATGGTTTCGCAAGGCAGGCAGTACCTGCAGACGGCATGGTGGCTGTCCATCTTCCCGGGCGTCGCCATCGTGGTGACCACCATCGCCGCCAACGTCCTGGCTGCCTGGCTGCGGATCGCAACGGATCCCGCGCAGCGCTGGCGCCTGGCACTTCCCCGTAAGCGGCTGATCGTCCGTATCCCAGCGAAGGAGGCATAACCGTGAGAACAGCTGCCGAACAAGCTCCCGCAAACAGCAGGCCGCGGGCAGGGACGCCCGCAATACAGTCGCAGGCCCACGATGTTGTCCTGCAGGTGAAGGACCTCGCGGTGGACATCCGCACACACCGCGGCACCATCCGCGCCGTGAACAGCGTGGCGTTTGAAGCACGGGCCGGGGAAACCCTGGCACTGCTCGGTGAATCAGGGTGCGGCAAGTCGATGACCGCCAAGGCCCTGGCCGGAATCATGGACCCGGTGTGCGACCTCGCCGACGGGCAGATAGTCCTCAACGGCACCGACCTTGCTGCGCTGAGCCCGAAGGAGAGGCTGAAGTTCGCGGGACCGGAACTTGGCATTGTGTTCCAGGACGCCCTCACCGCGTTGAACCCTGTATATACAGTCGGAACACAGCTCGGGGAGGCCTTCCGCATCCACCGGGGCCTGAACGCGAAGCAGGCCCGGCTTGAAGCGATCGACCTGATGAAGCGGGTGGGCATCCCTGAACCGGAGTCACGGGTCAACTCCTATCCGCACCAGTTCTCCGGCGGTATGCGCCAGCGGATCCTCATCGCCATGGCGGTGGCCCTCAACCCGCGCCTGCTGATCGCCGACGAGCCCACCACCGCACTGGACGTCACGGTCCAGGCCCAGATTATGCAGCTGCTGCGCACGCTCCGCGAGGAAGGCCAGATGGCCGTCATCCTCATCACCCACGATCTTGCGGTGGTGGCGGAGGAAGCGGACTCCGTGGCGGTGATGTATGCCGGCAACGTGGTGGAGAGCGGCCCCGTGGCCGAGGTCTTTGCCGACCCCCGGCATCCCTACACCAAGGGATTGCTGGAGTCCGTTCCCGTCCACCTGGAACGCGGCGCCCAGCTCAAGTCCATTCCCGGCAGCCCGCCGGAGCTTCACGACATTCCCGCCGGCTGCGTGTACCAGTCGCGCTGCCCCCTGGTGCAGGACATCTGCCGGGCTGAACGCCCCGCGCTCCGCCCGGCAGGCCGGCGCCGTACGGCTGATCCAGCCGGAACCGACGTACTGGAAGCGGACGACGGCGGAATGGGAACCACCCCGGCGGACCGCACCTTCAGTGCGGGACGGCCGGTCCGCACCGCCGCCTGCCACTTCAGCGAGGAGATCACCAATGGCTGAACCGCTTCTGAGCATTGACGGCCTGACCAAAACGTTCCACGTGGCCAAGAGCGCCAGCGGCAACACAAAACTCAAGGCCCTGGACGGGATCAGCCTGACGGTGGGCCGCGGTGAGACCCTGGGCCTGGTGGGCGAATCCGGTTGCGGAAAGTCCACCTTGGCGCGGACGCTGATGATGCTGGAAACGCCTGACCAAGGGACCGTCAGCTTTGAGGGGACCAACCCGTTCGGGCTGCGCGGCAAGGAACTGCTGGGCTGGCGGCGCCGGGTGCAGATGGTCTTCCAGGACCCCTTCGCCTCGCTGAATGCCCGGATGAGTGCCGGGGACATCATCGCCGAGCCCTGGACCACCCACCGCAGCCTCTATCCGACGTCAAAGGAACGGGACGAGCGGGTCCGTGAGCTGTTGCAGATGGTGGGACTGCGCGCATCGGACGCCCGGAAGTCGCCGCAGGAGTTCTCCGGCGGCCAGCGCCAGCGGATTGGCATCGCCCGCGCCTTGGCGCTGAACCCGGATGTCATCATCCTTGATGAGCCGGTGTCCGCACTGGATCTGTCAGTCCAGGCGCAGGTCCTGAACCTGCTCAACGAGCTGCGGCGCGAACTTGGCGTTTCCTACATCTTTATTTCCCACGACCTGACGGTGGTCCGGCACGTGGCGGACCGGGTGGCGGTGATGTACCTCGGCAGGATCATCGAAACGGGCGAGACGGAGGAAGTCTTCGACCATCCCCGCCACCCGTACACCGCGGCCCTGATGTCGGCCTCACCGAAGCTGGACGTCTCCGGTGGCAGGCGAGACCGGATTGTCCTGAAGGGCGATTTGCCCTCGCCGCTGGATCCTCCGTCAGGCTGCCGCTTCCGCACCCGGTGCTGGAAGGCGCAGGATATCTGTGCCGACGTGGCCCCGGAACCCCAGGTCCTGACCGCGCCGGACGGCAGGCGGCACAGCGCTGAATGCCACTTCCCGCTCGATTCCCTCAAAGGCCTGTCGGGCGCGGCCGTCACCGCCAGTGCCCCGTGACAGGCGACAGGTGACGGGTGCCTTGTGACTGGTCCCGAATATGCCGTGATCGCGGGAGTGGTCTTCCTGGCGGCCTGCCTCCAGGCCTCCAGCGGTTTTGGCATGGGCTTGCTGGCAGCGCCGGTGATCGCGATCATCGACCCGGCGCTGCTGCCGGCCACCCTGATCCTCCTGGCACTGCTGGTGACGGTGATGGTCACCGTGACGGAGCGGCAGAGCCTGGACCTGCGCGGGACCGGCTGGGCCCTGGCCGGTAGGATCCCCGGGAGCTTCCTGGGCGCCTGGCTGGTGGCGGCGTCGTCGCGGGAGGGTCTGGCCTGGGTAGTGGTGATTGTGGTGCTGATGGGCCTGGTCCTGGCCGTGAGGGGATGGGCTCCCCGGCCCCGCCGCAGAACCTTGATGGCGGCCGGGGCAGCCTCGGGCATCATGGGTACAGCCACCTCCATCGGCGGCCCGCCCATGGCGCTCGTCTGGCAAGGGCACGAGGGGCCACGCCTGCGCGGAACCATGAGCGCCTTCTTTATGGTGGGCTCGGCCATATCGATGGCGATGCTGTGGCTGGCCGGTGAAGTCACGCCGGACATGCTGGGCCTGGCACTGTGGATGGTTCCGGCGGTTGTGGCCGGCTACGTGGCATCCCGGTACGTGAACCGGTTCCTCACCCCGGCGCGGCTCAAAGGGCTGGCGTTTGGTGCCTCGGCGCTGGGAAGTGTGCTGCTGGTGCTTCAGCTGGTTTTGTCCGGGTAGCCGGCCGGTCCCGAAGGTCAGCCCGCCGCAACAGGCTCGCGCACCACGTTCCGGAGTTCTTCGCCGCGGGCCAGCCGCCGGATGTTGGCCGCGATGTCCTGGGCGCGGCGTTCAAAGGTGATCCGGGCGTGGCCGGAATGGTGGGGCGTGAGCACGGTGTTCGCCAACGAGGCGAAGGGCAGTTCGGCGGGCGGGATGATGCCGTCCGCGGGGGCACCCCACCAGACGTCAATCCCCGCGCCCGCGATCCGCTGTCCCCTTAAGGCCTCGAACAGCGCAGCCTGGTCCACCACGGGGCCACGTGCCACGTTTATCAGCAGCGCGGTCGGCTTCATGGCAGCGAACTCGGTTGCCCCGATCATGCCCCTGGTGTCTGCATCCAGCGGGACCGTCACCACCACAACGTCGGAGCTGGCCAGAAGCTCGTGCAAATCCGGCTTCGCGCCCACCCAGGCCAGCTGCACTCCTTCGGGGAGGGGGGCGGACGGGTTTCGCCGGACAGCACGCACTTCCATCCCCATCGCTGCGGCCACCCGCGCCACTTCCGCGCCAATGGAACCGAGTCCCACCAGGCCAAGCGTCAGGTCCGCGAGGATGGGATGGAACGGCACGTCCCCGGCCGTGGCAATGGTGTGCCATTGGCCCCTGCGCACGTCCCGGTCCGCCCTCACCACATTGCGCGAGAGCATCAGCGTGACCATCAGGACGTGCTCGGCGATGGGCCGGGCGTGGTGGAAGGTGTTGGCAACCGCGGCCTGCGGTGCCAGGTGGTCCAGGGCGATTTTGTCGTACCCGGCGCCGGTGACATGGACCAGGCGGAGGTTCGCGGCACGCTCGGCTTCCGCTGGTGCCAGGGAAGAACAAACGACGACGTCGGCCCGCTCCAGTGCGTCACGCTTCCGTTCCGGGCTCCAGGCCGCCGCGATGTCCCAGCGGTGAGCGCCGCCGTCGTGCGTTAATACGTCCTGGAACCTGCTGATGATGGGATCGGTGACCACAATCCGCAATGGCTCCACGGCGCCCGCAGGAGCAGCGCTCACCAGCGCGGGCTCTGGAGCTGGTACGAGGAGTTGATCCGCTGCATGTAGCCGGTGTCGTCCCGGCTGCGGATGCCGCAGTCCAGGTACTGGCGGTGCAGGCGTTCCAGGGCATCGCGGTCCACCTCAATACCGAGCCCCGGCCCGGTGGGGACCTCGACTGCACCGTCCCTGAACTTCAGTGCCCCGTGCTTGATGACGTCCTCGGCCGGGTCTTTCCAGGGCCAGTGCGTATCGCAGGCGTAATCGAGGGTGGGGGTGGCTGCCGCGAGATGGACCATCGCGGCCAGGCTGATGCCCAGGTGCGAGTTTGAGTGCATGGACAGGCCCAGGCCGAATGTTTCGGTGATGCCGGCGAGGAACTGGCTGCGGCGCAGGCCGCCCCAGAAGTGGTGGTCGGACAGGATGACGTCCACGGCTCCGGCAGCCACAGCGGGTGCAACATCCGCGAAGCTGACCACACACATGTTGGTAGCCAACGGCATGCCCACCTCGCGTCGGACTGCCGCCATGCCGTCGATGCCCGGCGTCGGATCTTCCAGGTACTCCAGCACTCCGTCCAGTTCCTTACCCACACGGATGGAGGTCTCGACTGTCCAGGCCGCATTGGGATCGATGCGCAGGGGCAGGTCCGGGAATTCCCCGCGGAGGGCCTGGATGGCGGCGATCTCCTCCTCGGGCGGGAAGACGCCGGCCTTGAGCTTGAGCGCGCCGAAGCCGTAGCGGTCCACCATGGTCCGTGCCTGCCGGACGATGCCGGTGGGGTCCAGGGCCTCGCCCCAAGCGTCGCCGGCCTGGCCGGGGTGGGCTGCCCATTTGTAGAAGAGGTAGCCGCTGAACTGGATGGCCTCGCGGACCGCGCCGCCGAGCAGGTCGCTGACGGGCCGGCCCAGCAGCTTGCCCTGGATGTCCAAGGCGGCGACGTCGAACGCGGAAAGGACACGGTCTCCGGTGCTGGAGCCGGTCACCATGCCGCTCATGCCGTGGCCGCCCTCGATGGTGTCCTGGTGGAGGGCGTGAATAATGGCAACGCGCATGCTGTTGATGTTGAAGATGTCCGTGCCGGGCAGGGAATCGGCGGCGAGCTTGAGGCGGGCGATGTGCCCGGCGTCGCCGTAGGTTTCGCCAAAGCCCGAAACGCCGGCGTCCGTGTGAACCTCCACGATGGCGCGAAGGGCGAACGGTTCGTGGACGCCCACGGTGTTGAGCAGGGGCGGGTCCTTGAAGGCCACAGGTGTGATGGTGACGCCGGTGATCCTGGCCTGGTTGAGGTGGGCTTGTAGCTGTGCTGCGGGCGCGTGGTTCATCAAGGTCCTCATTGACTCGGGTGCCGGATTGACTTGCATATGTGCTCCTGGTCACTGACGATATGGGAAGCAATCAATACACGTCCAAGCCAACTTCTGCACTCAACCATCCAGAAAAGGTATGAATGTTCTCGCTACCCCAGTTAGAGGCGTTTGTGGCTGTGGCCGAAGAGCTCCACTTCGGGGCTGCTGCCGAGCGGCTGAACATGACGCAGCCGCCGCTGAGCCGGCAGATCCAAATGCTTGAAAAGAAGCTGGGGACACTGCTGTTCAGCAGGACCAGCAGGAAGGTGGAACTGACGGCGGCCGGGGCCATGCTGTTGCCGCGCGCCCGGCAGATCCTGGACATGTGCATCAAAACGGACATGGATGTCCGGCGGGTCTCCTCCGGGCAGGCCGGCACCATTACGGTGGGCTACACGGCCATCGCGGGGCAGAGTGCTCTGCCCATGATGCTGCGGCGCGCGGCTGAAGGGATGCCAGGGGTGTCCTTTGTGCTGCGGGAGCTGGTTTCCACGGACCAGATGGACGGGCTGGTGAAGGGAAACGTTGACATCGGATTACTGCGGCCCATCGTGGCGCGGCCGGGTGTGGTGTCCCGGCCCCTCATGCAGGATCGGCTGGTGGTGGCGCTGCCGGAGGGCAGTCTGCTCCTGGGCAGCACTGCGCCGCCCGTGGGGGAGCCGTTGCCGCTGGGATCACTGGACCGGCGGCCCCTGCTGATGTATTCCACCAAGGAGGCGCGCTACTTCCACGATCTGGTGCTCCGGCTGTTCGCCAGCGCGGGTGCCCATGCCAACATCACCCAGTACGCCAGCCAGGTCCCCGCGCTCCTGGCCTTTGTACAGGCCGGGCTGGGCGTGACGCTGGTGCCGGCGTCAGCCATGGCGTTTGCGCCGCCGGGGGTGGAGTTCCGCGAGATCGACGGCCGGCACGGGATGCAGGAGCTGAACCGGGTGGACCTCGAACTGGCATGGAACGAGGAGACGGACAACCCGGCAGTCCTGAGGCTCCTGGACCTGATCGAACCGCTGGCGGAGGCGGCGGGCTGATGGGGTCGCTTTGCCGGGACGCGCGCGAGGCTACGGGCGCGCGGAGGCCTTGAACCGTCGTCGTGAGTTGGCCAAATGGCTGCGCATGGCAGCGGCCGCGGCAGCCTCGTCGCCGTCGGCGATGGCGTCCGAGATGGAGCGGTGCTCCTGGACCACCTGGTCGAAGTGGTCGCGGGCGTAATGCTCGACGCCGGTCATCAAGCGGGTGCGCGGCATCGCGATCATCGTCTGGCCCAGTGCGGCCAGGCAGTCCGAGTAATAGGGGTTGCCGGAGGCGGCCGCCACGGCGCGGTGGAACTCGAAGTCGGACTTCATGGCGTGGGCCGGGTGTCCGGCACTGGCTGTGAACTCCTCAAGCGCAGTTGTCACGGCGCGGAGTTGCCGCTCGGTGTGGTTGCGGGCGGCAAGTGCGGCGGCCTCGGTTTCCACGCCCATGCGGAACTCGAGCAGGTGGAGGCGGTCCTCCATGGTGGCCACCGGACGGGACCCAGGTGCTGCCTGGGGCCCGTCCGACGGCGGGGTGAGGGCGAAGCTGCCGCGCCCCCGTTCGGTTTCCACGAGTCCCTCGGCCTGGAGCCGGGTCAGCGCCGCGCGGACCACGGTGCGGCTGACGCCGAAGTCGCTGATGAGGGTGTTCTCGCTGGGCAGCTTCTCACCTGGCTGGATGACGCCGTCGACAATGCGGGTGCGAAGGTCAGCGGCGAGGTCCGCGGTGAGGTTCCGGCTCATGGCTTCAAGGTTACGGCTTCAGGGTTATGCGCCGAACTCCACGGACTCTGTGGTCCAGGCGCGTGCCTGGTCGCTGAGGGTGACGCCGAGGCCCGGGCGGTCCGGAACGATCATGCGGCCGTCCTTGGTTTCGAGGCGCTCGTTGAACAGCGGGTCCAGCCAGTCGAAGTGCTCCACCCAAGGCTCGCGCGGGTAGGCGGCGGCGAGGTGGAGGTGGATTTCCATGGCGAAGTGCGGTGCCAGGCCAAGCCCGCGTTCGTCGGCGAGGGCGGCGAGGCGGAGGAACTGGGTGATGCCGCCCACGCGGGGTGCGTCCGGCTGGATGATGTCGCAGCCGTTGGCGTTGATGAGGCCCTTGTGTTCGGCCACGGAAGCAAGCATTTCACCGGTGGCGATGGGGGTATCCAGGACGTTGGCGAGGTGTGCGTGGCCTTCGAAGTCGTAGGCGTCCAGGGGTTCTTCGATCCAGATGAGGTTGAACTCCTCAAGCTGGCGGCCCATGCGCAGGGCGGTGGCGCGGTCCCACTGCTGGTTGGCGTCCACCATGAGGGGGACGTCCCAGCCGATGTGTTCGCGGATGCCGGCGACGCGGCGCAGGTCTTCCTTGCTGTCCGGGAGGCCCACCTTGATCTTGATGCCGCCAATGCCTTCTTCGAGGGACTGGGTGGCGCGGGCCTTGACCTCTTCGAGGCTGGCGTTGAGGAAGCCGCCGGAGGTGTTGTAGGTCTGGACTGAGTCGCGGTATGAGCCGAGGAACTTGGCCAGCGGCAGGCCGGCCCGCTTGGCCTTGAGGTCATAGAGGGCGATGTCGATGGCGGCGAGGGCCTGGGTGGCGACGCCGGAGCGGCCCACTGAGGCACCGGCCCAGAGCAGCTTGGTGTAGATCTTGGCGATGTCGTTGGGGTCCTCGCCGATGATGCCCTCGGCCACTTCCTTGGCGTGGGCGTACTGGGCGGGGCCGCCGGCGCGCTTTGAGTAGCTGAAGCCGACGCCGGTGTGCCCCAGTTCGGTGGTGATCTCGGCGAAGAGGAAAACCACCTCAGTCATGGGCTTCTGCCGGCCGGTGAAGACTTTGGCATCGCTGATGGGGACAGCGAGGGGGAGGCGGGCGGTGGATAGTTTGACGTGCCGGATCAGATCGACGCTGCTCATGGATTCTCCTAAAGGCGGGGCTGGGCTCCTTCGCCCACGCTCTTAGGATATAAGTTGCCTACTTGTATTACAAGTGGCTGTTTTGTTGGAGCCTGATGGAGTGCCTTCCCGGCTGATTTCCGTTAACCCGAGTTGCTTGGCCATCGTGATGCCCACTGACCTTTCTTATTGACGTTCCTTATTAAGGGCATTTTCAAATCCAGGCGTTCGCGCTGACCCCTGGTGGAACTCATCTATTTAGGCCCCGCTAAAACCTCCCGCGCCGGAACGGTGTCAGGATGAGTTCTATGACCCCGTAAGTGCTCTGTCCAGAAACTTGCGAATGGGTCCTATTCTGACGTCGGCTGGCTGCTCGCCTGACGTCAGGTTGGGGTGTGCTGCAACCGGACGCAATCGCAGAAGGTGGTGTGTAGTGCTCGTCGTCTCGAAACTAATGATGAATGTCGCTGCCGAGACAGCGAGTTCCGACACTGGGTGAAAGAAGCGGCACCAGGTACGGGTCCGAGCACCAGCACGCAGCGCGAAGGCTGGTTCCACTCCCATTGACCGTCCGCACCGAGGACGGGCACCGTTACCAGGCGATTGCTGCTGCCCCCGGTGATCCCGGCTATGCCGCACGTCTGGACCTGGTGTTCTGCCGGCAACTGGCTGGACACTGATTGCGCCATTAGTTTCCGGTTGCGGTCAGGGCTTGCGCTGTATGTGCGGATAGTCCCCCCTACGACACACCGGTTCTCGTTTCGGGCTTGGAGTGGGGCCGTGGCAGGTTGAGGGTGTAGATCACGAGCTGCACGTGGGGAGCGGGCCGGGGTTTCTCCCGCTCGGGTCGTCGGACGAAACCGAACCTGCGGTAGAGCAGCTGGCTTTGTTCGTTTTCGAGGCCGGTATCCAGTACCACCGTGTGCGCTCCGCTTTCGATGGACAGGGCAACTGCCTCCTCCAGGAGCTTCCAGCCGATTCCAGACCTTCGCGCCTCCGGCAGGACGGCGAGGAGCCGGAGTTCGGTCTCGCCCTCCAAAGCCTGCCGGGCCAGTGTGGAGCCGAACGGCAGAAGCGTTGCGGTGCCCACCAGGGAGCCTGTGTCGAGGTTCTCAGCGACGAGGATGACGCCGTCGCGCGCCCGTGCGGCTGCGTCCAGCAGCAGCGCCCGGCGCTCGGGGGTGGGTTGCGGTGCCCCCGGCAGGTGGTGGCCGAAGCCTTCGAATGTCAGCTGCCCGACGGTGTCCAGCTCAGCTTCGGTTGCCGGGCGGACCCGGAACCTCGTTGATGTTGCTGTTGTGGTCATGTGGAATCCCCGTCCTCGGAAAATATTGCCGAACGGAACGCGGCCGGTCACCCGCCAGGGTTCATCCGCTCAGTGCACGCGGGTTCGACATCAATTACAAAGTAGATGCGGATGAATGGCGCAAAAGAACCATTTACGAATAATGAAGACATTACGTGTCTCTAAGTGACTCAGTTTTACGCCATTAAGCTATCTACGACGTCAGGTTGCGAAGTGTGGATTGCGATGTCGTTCCCGCTGGTGCTGGTTATCCCATCCCGGCTAATTTTTCTAGCACTGACTCCCAGTTATATCGAGATTGGGAAATTCACCAAGAAGTCCTGAAATGGCTAGTACACGGGTCACCTGCGTCCAGCGTCTGCCACTACAGGGGGAGAGACGCCGATATGAGTACAACGCAGCTGATTCCCGCAGCAGCCAGGTCCATTCAGAACTACATCCTGGAACTCACCGGCCGTCTTGAAGCCATTGAGATCCTTGAACCTGGTGCCGGAACGGTTCGCTACAGCCATGATGCGGCCACGGTCAGCGCCGCGTCGCAACCGGGACCGGTGGTGGTGCTTCCCTCAACAGCAGCGGAAGTTCAGGCGGCGGTACAGCTTGCAGCGGAACTTGGACTGACGGTGGTGCCCCGCGGTGCCGGCACGGGCCTGTCCGGCGGTGCCACGGCTGGACAGGACCAAGTGGTTATTTCCACGGAAAAGCTCAACCGCATTATCGAGGTTTCGCAGCTGGATGAAGTCGCAGTGGTTGAACCGGGCGTTATTAATGCCGAACTTAATAGGCATTTGGCGCCGTTGGGTTTGTTTTATGCTCCGGACCCGGCAAGCTTCGATATCTCCTCAATTGGCGGAAACATTGCCACCAACGCCGGGGGACTGCGGTGCGCGAAATACGGGGTGACACGCGAATCGATCCTGTCACTGGACGTCGTCCTGGCGGACGGCAGCCTGATCAGCGTGGGACACCGTTCGATCAAGGGCGTCACCGGCTTGGACCTAACCTCGCTGTTCGTTGGCTCCGAGGGCATCCTCGGCATTGTTGTGCGCGCGACCGTCCGCCTGCGACCGGTTCCGGTCGCCCGCAAAACGGTCAGCGCGTACTTCAACAGCACCGCCGAGGGCACCAAGGGACTCTCTGCCATCACCCTTTCACCCGTGCGCCCCGCTGCGATCGAATTCTTCGACGCCCCGAGCCTGGAAAACATTGACGCCCACTCCGGGACCAACCTGCGGGCCCGCGGTGCCGCGCTGATCCTGGTCGAACTCGATGGCTACGGCATTAACGAGCAGGCCGCGGACCTCACTGCAGCGCTCACCAAGGCAGGCGGCCGGGTGACGGTGGAGTCGGACCAGGACGGCGAACAGTTGTGGGAGCTTCGCCGCAGCGGCCGCGGCCTCCCGCAGGATAAGTGGTACATCGGCGAGGACATCGCCGTACCCAAGTCCCAACTCGCCAAGGTCTACGCAGCCTTCCCCGCTCTCGAAGGCCGTTTCGGCGTGAACATTTCCGCCGTCTCCCACGCCGGCGACGGCAACCTCCACCCACTCATCACCAAGGACAAAACCGCCGGGGATGGCACCCACCCCCCGGCAGCCCTCCTGGAAGCAGCCACCGAACTCGTGAAAGTGGCGCTGTCACTGGGCGGCACGGTCACCGGTGAACACGGCGTGGGGACCATCAAGCGCGAATGGGCAGCGCTGGAACTTTCCGAGCGCAGCCGCCGCGTCCAGCGCGCCATCAAGGCCGCCCTGGACCCCCAACAGACACTCAACCCCGGCAAGGCTATCTAGCCCCCTGCCTGCAGCACACGGCCCAGGCCAGCCAAGACCTCAAGGAGACCCCCATGAACACAACCAACACGCCCGAAATCCGCCGACGCATCTTCCTAGCGGGCCTTGGCGCCCTGTCCACCACGGCCTTCCTGACTGCGTGCGGTGGCGGCAGCGCCACCAGCACAAACACTTCCGGTACACCGGTCGACGGCGGGGACATCACCTTCCTGATCCAGGGTTACGACACCGGCTGGGTGTCCAGCAAGACCTCCATCTCCAGCTACGAGGGCAACCTCTGGGGACACATCACCGACAAGCTCGTGTACGTCAACGAAAAGGGTGAACTCAGCCCCTGGGTGGCCGAGAGCTGGGAAGAACTCAACGGTGCGAAAGATTTCGTCCTGCACCTGAAGAAGGGCGTGACCTTCTCCGATGGCACCCCGCTGGACGCCGCCGCTGTTGTGGCTAACCTCAACGCCTGGGCCAAGGGCGATCCGAACCGCGGAATCAGCAAGGTGGGCCTGTTCCCGTCCAGCAACTTCGTCTCCGCCGAGGCCACAGACCCGGAAACCGTCAAGGTTTCCTTCTCTTCGCCCGCGCTGGGCTTCATCGCAACCCTCGCCTACCACGGCTGCATCCTGCTCTCCCCGAAGACCCTCGCCCTGCCAGTGGAAGCCCAAGCCGACCTGACCCAGGAAATCGGCAGCGGCCCGTTCGTGGTCAAGTCCTGGAAGCAGGGCGACAGCTACGTCCTGGCAAAGCGCAAGGACTACAACTGGGGCCCGGCAGCACTCGGACACACCGGCCCGGCCCGCCTGGACACCATCACGTACAAGGTCATCAAGGACACCTCGGTCAGGACCTCCACCGTTGTCTCGGGCCAGGCAGACGTTGCCTTCAACGTTGAACCGCAGGAAATCGAATCACTCAAGGCCCAAAATTTCACCGTTGGCACCCCCCGCTACCTCGGGTTCGTGGACGGTTTCCAGGTCAACACCCAAGCCTTCCCCACCAACGATCTCGCCGTCCGTCAGGCGATCCAGCACGGCATCGACCGGGAAGAGATCCTCAAGACCGTCTACACCAGCGACTGGAACGCGGCCACCACCTTCATCCAGGGCAACGTCCCGGAAGCCGGCGAGTTCAGCGACTCCTTCAAATTCGACCCCGACAAGGCCAACAAGGTCCTTGACGACGCCGGCTGGGCGCCCGGGCCTGACGGTTACCGCGTCAAGGATGGCAAGACCCTCGAGTTCACCCTGACGCCCAACCCCTACGTCCCGTCCACCAAGGCCGAGGATGAACTCATCGCCCAGCAACTCAAGAAGGTGGGAATCAAGGTCAACCTCAAGGTGGTGGACGTGGCCGGCTACGCTGCCGTGCAGGCCAGCAAGCCGCCGCTGTTCCAGACATCTCGAAGCTTCGTCGACGTCGGCACGGTCGCCGGTGTCCTGACCAGCCAGAACAAGGGTGAAGACTGGTTCGGGCTCGGAACAAGCGACCAGAAGCTCAACGACCTCTCCACCGCCATTGCCACGGCATCTGACCGGGCGTCCCGCGAAAAGATAGCCGACGAGCTGCAGCAGTACGTCCTGGAACAGGGCTACTTCATCCCCCTTAACCAGCTCGTGCAGCGCCTCTACCTGATCAACCCCAAGATCAAGGACGTCCAGTACAACGGGCTGGCGTACGCAAACTTTTACACCGCCTGGGTTACCAAGTGACCAGCGACTACAAACGCTTCGCCCTCACCCGCGCCGGCCAGGCCATCGTCGTCGTCTTCCTCGCCTATGTCCTCACGTTCCTGGTCATCACCGTGCTCCCCGGGGATGCGATCACCAACGCGCTGCGGGATCCCCAGCGCGGCCTCAGCGATGAGGACATACAGAGGATCGTCGCCTTCTACGGCCTGGACCAACCGGTCATCATCCAACTCGCGCTGTCGCTGGGGCGCTTCCTGACCGGGGAGCTTGGATTCTCCTTCCAGTCCAACCTGCCGGTTACTCAGCTGGTCGGTGACGCGTTGCCGTCCACCCTGACGTTGGCGGCCAGTGCGCTGCTCATCGCGATTGTGTTCGCCGTGGCCATCGCTTACGGGGCGCAGTACCTGCCTCACAAGTGGGCGGCGATTGTCCGCTCCATCCCGTCGTTCTTCCTCTCCGTGCCGAACTTCGTCATCGGCCTGGTACTGATCGAACTGTTCGCTTTCCGGCTCCACTCATTCACCACCACAGACCCGAACAGCGCGGTGGCCACGCTGTTCGCAGCGGTTACCCTGGCCATCCCCGTATCCGCGCCACTGGCCGAAGTGCTGATCGCCAGCCTGGACCACGAATCCCGCCAGGACTACGCCGTGGTGGCCCGCTCCCGCGGGCTGAGCGAAGCCACGCTGTTCGCCCGGCACCTGGTGAAGCCGTCCGCCCTGCCCTCGGTGGCCATGGTCGCACTCATCGTCGGCGAGCTGCTGGGCGGCTCTGTGATCACGGAGACCATCTTTGGCCGCGACGGGATCGGCACGGTAGTCCAGAACGCCGTGACCAGCGAGGACCAGCCCGTGCTGCAGGCAGTCGTATCGCTCTCCGCCGTGATCTTTGTGGCCGTAAACCTGGTTGCAGACCTCGCGTCGCCGCTGCTGGACCCCCGGGTCAAACTCAACGAAAAGGTAGGCGCATGACTGCCATACTCAGCAACCCCCAGCTGCCCGGCACCGGCATAGGGCAACTCCGGGCTGCGCCGGGGAAGTTGACCTCGGCCCTGCCGCCCGTCACCGTCATCCTTTCGTTCGCCGTGGTGCTCCTGGTGATCCTGTGGTCGCTCGCACCCGGGATCTTCACCTCCTACAGCCCCGTCAACGGAGACACGGCCGCCAAACTCGCCGCCCCGAGCGCAGCACACTGGTTCGGCACGGATTACCTGGGCCGGGACCAGTACGCCCGCGTTGTCTACGGCACCGCGTCCTCAGTGACCAGTGCTTTGGTGGCTGTGCTGATAGGCCTGGTGGTGGGCAGCATCATCGGCCTGGCCAGCGGCTTCCGCGGCGGCTGGCTGGACGCCATTCTGGGCCGCTTTGTGGACGTGCTGCTGGCCATTCCCGGCTTCCTCCTGGCCGTGGTCATTGTCGGCTCCCTGGGTTTCCAGACCATCAACGCCGCGATCGCCACCGGAGTGTCGGCCGTCGCCGTGTTCGCCCGGCTGATGCGCGCCGCAGTCATCCGCGTCCGCAGCGCCACCTATGTGGAAGCCTCCTACCTCGAGGGGGGAACACGGCTCCACGCGCTGCTGGGCCACATCCTCCCCAACGCCTACCGGTCGGTCCTGGTACTGGCCGTCCTGCAGTTCGGCACCTCCATTCTGGTCATCGCCTCCCTGGCTTTCCTCGGCTACGGCGATCCGCCCCCTGCCTCGGACTGGGGACTGCTGGTCGCCTCAGGCAAAACCTACGTCACGGCACCGTGGCTGGTGTACGCACCCGCCCTGGTCATTGTGGTCACCGTCCTCTCCGTAAACCGCATCAGCCGCTGGCTGCGAAACGCCAAGTGACATGGCCCCTCCACGAAAGGACACCGACGTGTCAGCAGACCTGATAGCAGTGGAAGGCTTGACGATCGCTTACGGTCCTGCCGCCGTCGTGCACGATGTCGGGTTCTCGCTGCGCCGCGGCGAAAGTCTGGCACTGATCGGCGAGTCGGGCTCAGGCAAATCAACCATCGCCAAGGCCATCCTCAGGTTGCTACCGGACGGAGCGAGCACCAAAGGCCAGGTGAAACTTAACGGACGCGACGTCCTTCCCCTGCCCGAAAACCAGTTCCGCCCCCTTCGCGGCCGGGAACTCGGTTTCATCCCGCAGGACCCGGCATCGGCATTGAACCCGGTACGGACCATCGGGGCGCAGGCCCACGAAGCCGCCGCACTCCTTGGCGAAACAAATCCTGAAGTACGGCGCACAAAGATCCTGGCAGTCCTTGACCAGGTAGGCCTGCCCGACCCCGCCAGGGTCTATGACTCCTACCCCCACCAGCTCTCGGGTGGCATGCTCCAACGCGTGCTAATCGCCCTCACAGTGCTGCCCCGCCCGTCGCTGATCGTGGCGGATGAACCCACCTCCGCACTGGACGTCACCGTCCAGAAGCTGATCCTGGACATGCTCACCGACCTCCGCCAGGAGCTGGACATCAGCCTGCTCCTCATCACGCACGACCTCGCCATCGCCGCCGAGCGAGCTGATGCCCTGGTAGTGCTCAAGGACGGTTCGGTACAGGAAAGCGGGGCCTCCCGGGAGGTATTCGCAGCTCCTGCGACGGAGTACGTACGCAGCCTGCAGGCTGACGTCCCGGCCTTGCACCCGGACCGCTACCGGAACCAGCGAGTCCTGCCGGCTTCGGGTACGGCAAGGGACGACGCCGGCTCCCGGGCAGACGCCCCCGCGTCACCACAGACGAGTCCCCAGATTGAAATCCGGGATATCACCAAGAGCTTCACGGCCGGCGGCACTCAGGTCCTCGCCGTCGACGGCGTCTCCTTCTCCGTTGAACGAGGACGGACACACGCCCTCGTGGGCGAGTCCGGATCCGGCAAAACCACAGCGGTCCGGATGCTGCTCGGTCTCGAACAGCCTGACGCCGGACAGATATCAATCGCTGGTCAACCCACCTCGGGCAGGTCCCGGGCCGAAGTGCGGGAAACCCGCCGCCACCTGCAGCTCGTGTACCAAAACCCCTTCACCTCGCTGGACCCGAGCTGGCGGGTCGGCAAGATCGTCCGTGAACCATTGGACCAGTTCGGTGTGGGCACCAAGGCCCAGCGCACCAGCCAGGTCCGCGAAGCACTGGCAGCAGTCGGCCTGCCCGAGACCGTCCTCACCCGCCGGCCCGGGCAGCTCTCCGGCGGGCAACGCCAAAGAGTGGCCATCGCCCGCGCACTCGTGGCGCGGCCCGACGTCGTCGTTTTGGACGAGCCCACCTCGGCGCTGGACGTGAGCGTCCAGGCCGGAATCCTGGAGTTGCTCTCCAAGCTGCAGCGCGAACTCGGGCTCACCTACCTGTTCGTCTCCCACGACCTGGCGTTGGTACGGCAAGTCGCGGACACCGTCTCCGTCCTGCGCCGCGGCCAGGTGGTCGAAGACGGGCCGGTGGAGGACATCTTCCTGCGCCCGCAGCACCCCTACACCCGTGCGCTCCTGGACGCGATCCCCCTGACGGCACCCGCTTCCCGGGCGGATCCTGTCCCCGCCCCCGCCGTCGCGGTGGAAGCCGCATCAGACCACCACCTAGTAAAGGCAACAGCATGACCATCAACCTGACCACAACCCGGCGGCCGGCACTCATTGAAGCCTTCACCGCGCCGCAGGGCTTCGGCGACGCAACCCTTCGGGACCGGCGGGCCGATGCCATCGAACTGCTGGGCGGCATTCCCGACCCTAGCGTGCTGCCCACGGAGAAGTTGGCGGCTGCGACAGCCCGGGTCTTGAGCAGGTCCGGGGTTCCTGCGCTCCAATACTCCAGGACCGAAGGCATCTCGCCACTGCGCGAGTGGATTGCAGATCGTGAAGGCGTCGCGGTGGACAGGATCCTCATCACCAATGGCGGGTTCCATGGACTGTCCCTGGCCATCCAGGCCGTCGTGGAACGCGGCGACCTCGTGGCCGTGGACAACCCGATCTTTCCGCTCTTCCTGCGGGGGCTGCAGCTATCAGACGCGCGGACCCTGCCGGTGTTTGTGGGGCCCCGTGGGCTCGACGTCGACCACCTCTCCGACCTCCTCCGGGCCGGTGCCAGGCCATCTGCCCTGTACACCGTGCCGGACTTTCACAATCCTTCACAAGGCACGCTCCCGGGCGAAGCCCGCCGGGAACTTGTCCGCCTGGCGGAGCACTACGGCTTCGTGGTCCTCGCGGACAACCCCTACCGGGAGCTGCGGTTTGCCGGCCACCAGAAAAGCGTGGAGGAGTTCAACAACTCCGATCACGTCCTCCACATCAACACCTTCACCAAAACCTTGGGTCCTGGCCTGCGCCTGGGCTGGGCCGTGGCCCCCGAACACCTGGCACGCGACCTCGTCGCACTCCGAAGCCGCCAGGACTCCCACAGTTCGACCCTGGTCCAGGCAATCATCGGCGAACTCCTCACTTCCGAGCCGGGGATCTTCGACGACATCCTGGAGCGTGCCCGGTTGCTGTACCGGGATCGCGCCCAAACCCTGGTCGCTGCCCTGCACCGGGAAGCGCCCGGAGCTTTCGAGACGGTCCTTCCCGACGGCGGCCTGTTCCTCTGGCCCAAACTCACCAACCCGGCCATTGACGCAGACAAACTGGCCGCCGACGCCAGCACCGAAGGTGTCGAATACCAGCGAGGCTCCTTCTTCCCCTCAGGACCGGGTACAGACGCCGACCGCCACCTGCGCCTGGCCTACGGTGACGTACCGGAACCGAAACTGGAAGAAGCAGCAGCACGACTGGGACGGGCACTGGCCCGTCACCCCAAATAGAGCGCCTGCGATCCATGCGGCGAGCCTCTTAGCCAAGCCAACCCCAAAAACCGAATGCAACCCGATGACTGGGTCATACGTCGATCGTGGACTCAGGTTGCCTACCGTCTCCGTGCGTATCCGCCAATAGAACTCTGCAAGAGCTGGTGGTTGATCCCACCACCAGTTTCGAGAGGAATGACCATGACAAAACACCCTGACCCCACCCCGCAGCACCTGCGCCACGTCCTGGGCCATTTCGCGACCGGGCTGACCGTCATCACCGCGGCCACGGACAACGGTCCCGCAGGCTTCACGTGCCAGTCGTTCTCTTCCCTGTCCCTCAACCCGGCACTGATCACCTTCAGCCCCGCCCGCAGTTCCAACACCTGGCCGCACCTGCGTAAAGCGGGCCGGTTCAGCGTGAACATCCTGGCCGCGGAACACCAGCACCTCGCAGCACAATTTGCCCGGTCCGGAACGGACAAATTCTCCGGCGTGGACTACTCCATATCGCCCTTGGGAAACCCAGTGCTGGACCACGCACTGGCATGGGTAGACTGCGAGCTGGACAAGGAGTACGACGGCGGCGACCACACCATTGTCGTGGGTGCTGTCCGCGCCTTGGCGGCTCGGGAGGGCGCCGAGCCGCTCCTCTTCTTCAAAGGCAGCTACGTCAACGGACTAGCGGACCACCCCAGCCGGCTGGAGCGCGTCGCGTGACCCCGGCCAAGTCCGGGTCCCGCAGACGGGTCCAGCGCCCGGCCCGCGCGGCTGACGTCGACAATGACCCGGAGGCGGCAGCTGACTTTCACCCCAGGCAGGACTGGTCCTCCATCGCTGTGGGATCAGCCGTTGAAGTCTTTCCACCGACAGGGCCGTCCTATAAGGGACGTGTGGATGCGAAAACCCCTGACTCTGCCATTCTTTGGATCGTGGGCCTGGCCGGTACCGGACGCCGGATGCACGGCCACCGCGAGGGCGTCCAAATCCTGGTGGCCGAGGCGTGACCGCATGATCACCGCAGTCGCACGCAGAATCCAAACGACCTGGGCCGCTGAGCTTTCCCTGTTTCACCAGCAGATGCACTCGTTGGCGTGGCAAGACATCGGCGAAGGCGGGGTCGAGGGCGCCGCCACCGCGATGGCCCGAAAAGCGTCCTGCATCAACCACGGCGTCAGCGTAGATGTCGTATGCTTCGCCCAGCGCGCCGCACCCGGGCACGCGCCCTTCATGCTCTCGGTCGCCATGCACGTGCACCCGCAACGCCGCTCATTGGACGTGTACTGGGAAGAGGCGGACGCCTGGGCGCAAGCCGCCACAAACCACGAATGGTTCACGATGGAACCCCGAGGCGGCCTGGAGACTGTCGACGGCAGAATTTATCACTATGCGCTGGTCCAAAAACCGCAGGTAACCCAAGAAGCGCAGGAGGGAGCAGACGCTTTTTGACGTTACTGGCCTTTATGGTCAGTGGCAATCTTGAGGCGCTATATGTTTCAGGCAGTGCTACGTTGCCGGCGTCAGGCCGAACTCTTGTGACGATGCGTCGGCTGGCCCGCGAGTCCATTACAAGCAATCCAGGAGCGTCCATGCACGAGTACACGCAACAGGTGATCGCACGGGCGAGGCATCAACACGGTCACGTGTCGGACATCCAGAAGTACGCGGCCTGGGTGCTAATCCAGCACTTCGCCTTGGCGCGGGGATGGCCTCCAAGCTCACCGGCATGGACCGACACATTAGCAAGCAAGTGGTGGGATGAAGCCGGCCCCTCCATGTACAGGAAAGTCCAGGAAGCGTGGTCCCATCCTGGAATGCGTGCACACATTCGTGAACTGGCAGCTCTCAATGAACTGAGCTGGGAGCTTTACCCGTCCGATGAACCTGACCAGCAGCGACGGGACTTCATCGTGGCTGTCGCCAATGAGCTTGGCGTTTGGAAGGCTTGGCCTGGACTCCACGACGTACGGAGCATCCTGCCCATCCCTTCTGCCCTGGTGCAGAAACTCAAAACGGAACAACCCGGCCGAGACTAAATCGGCGGCTTCGCAAGTCAATAGCTGCACGGAAAACTATCGCAGGGTAGAACGGGTGCAAGAGGACGGACCGTTCATTTCCTGCTTGACAGCCTTTCTGAGCACCACCTGCACATCTTGGCAGGCCGAAAACATATATTCGGTCAACTAGCTATCGGGTTAGGCCCAGGGGAGCAGAAACCGTAGGAGCGTCCCCTACCCGCCGCACCCGTTCAGGTCCTCGGAGATCGCCTCGCCGAAGAGCCGCACTGGACGGCCTGGCAGACAGCACTGGGCAACTTACGGCCGCCGAGCGGCGGGCCTCGCTTGGTACGCGAACTCGAAGCAACGATTGTCGTGGCGTCAGAATAGGGCGAAATTTCCGTTTTATTGACAGTCGCTCATGATGATCTCAAATCCCACCCTGACAGGCGAATGGCAGGAAAAGGAGCTGCGGTAGCCCGAGAATCATCGAAATAGGCCAAAGAATCGGGACTCGATGAGACTCGCTTGCGGCAGGAGATGACGAAGTCCCTCTTGCGTCTCGACAGGTGTCTGAAAACAAGACCGAAGCCCCACCGGCAGGTGAATCGTCCCTTGCGAGACCGCCCTTACGTCAGGCTGGGGTGTACCCAATCGGGTCGGGTTCGGAGTAGACCGATCGACCTTTTTACGTTGGCCGCTGTTGCTGAAGGGGACTGGGGACGGGCGATGGGATGCAGGCCTTGTCAGGTGGGCGAGAGGCGTGCGAGTACCGCATCGAGACCTTCGCCCACCGCGGTGAAGGTGCCTTTCGCGGTGAGGTGCTTTGCGAATTGTTCGTTGAGGCCTCCTTCTGTCGTGTGCGCGCGGGCCAGGGCACTGAAATCGACATCTGTTGTGTCCAGTTCCTCGGACAGGTCGCTGAACGTGGCGGCGACGTATCGACGGGCATCTGTGCCGGCCATTCCCTGCGCAGCGAGCCAGTCGGCGATGGTCCCAAGGTAGTGGAAGTGGGCTTCGACAGTGGCCGATGCCGCAGAAACTGCTTCGTATGCGAGTTCATCGGCGAGTTCCAATCGTCCGCCGAGTCTGTCGTAGAGGTCGCGGGCAGCTTCCGTAGAGGGGTAGATCGGTGTAACGCTCGATCGTGTGGCTACGGCTGGCGCGGGGATGCTTCGTGCGATGTCTCTGGCCGGGAAGACCAGGTTTTGCAGGACGGTCAGGTGCACCCCGGCCATGGCACTGACGACTCCCCGGGTTTCTCGAAATGCCAGTTGCCCGAGCACTTCCTCTGCCTGGTGCGGTAGTACGCACAAGACGACCACGTCGCTCTGGTCGATGACCTTTTGGTTGGTTGAAGCAATAGTGACTGTTCGGAAGCGTGCGGCAAGATCACTGGAACGCGACTGGCCGCGCGGTGACAGCACTACCTGTGGGGGTTCTCCCACGTCTTCACATAGGCCCGTGACGATCGCGGAGGCAATGGACCCGACGCCGATTATTCCGAAGACCGTCATGAGGAGGTCCTTTCAAGAAGAGAAGCTAATTGCAAGATCAGGGCGTGGCATGACTTGGGTCCGTGGTACCCATACCGGTTATGCCTGCTGCCTTGCGGGCTTCATGGCAGCGCGTATTTGGGCTGCGACCCGTTCTCCTTCGGAATACGCCCCATGGGTGCCGGCGGTCTCCGAGGTATAGTCACCGGCGAAGTGCAGCCATCCAACGGGGTGCTGGAGTTCGGGAAGGGCTGATGCCCGTTCCGGGCTGAGCAGGGCGAAACAGTGCTGCCAGGTTTGGGCGTGCACGCCGAGAACCCGGCCGCGAAGCTCGGGAGCCACTTTGTACACGTCCTCCATCCAGTCCGTGATGTGTTCCTCGTTGTTAGCAAAACCGGGCAGGTAGCCGGCCGAATTTCCGTAACAGGTCAGCTGGAGAATGTTTGCCTTGCGTGTCTCCTCGGTACCGCCGGGAACAGGGTTGATGATGGCGTCAAAGGCCATGCCGACCGTCACAATGAAAGCCCAGTCCCTGAGCTTGGGCAGCCCTTCAATATCGGCGACGATGTTGAGCGTGGTGCTGCCTGGACTTGCTACCTTTTTCAGCGCCGCAGTCTTCCAGTCCGGCAGGCTCTTGACGATGTCGGGAACCACCGGGGCGGGGACGGCCAGCACGACGTGCTTGGCCGTGAGCTTCTGCGGGCCTTCCTCACCGGTCATGGTGACCTCGTAGAGCTGTTCTTCGAGCGGGACCACGTTCGTGACCTGGGTGTTGCAGCGCAGTGTGTGGTTGGGAAGGTGTTTGAGAAGTGCCCGGGGTATGGCTTGCATGCCTGCCAGCGCGAACAGGCGATTGTTCTTCTCTCGTGCGAGGTAGCTGGCAAAGTAGCGGAGGGCGTACTTCGCGGAGAGGTTGGCGGGATCACCTACTGCGCCGCCGCGGATGGCTGTGGTGATGATTTCCTGTACGGCGGGCTGCAGGCCGATCAGGCGTTCAGCTACGGTCTCTTCCGATAGCTTGCCCAGTTCGCCGACAGGTGTCGCGTCAGCTACGTAGTCCTGGTATTCCGTGAGGGACGTATCGATGAACTTGAGAAGCTCTGTTTTTTCGGACTCGCTGATGTTGAGGCCGGCTACAACGTCTTCATTGGTTTTGGCCACAACGGTCTTGCCGTTGACGTGGATTCCGTAGGTTTCCGGGAGGAACGGAACGGCATCGATTCCCAGCTCATTGGCGAGCTCTTCGGTTTTGGTGTCTTTGTAGACAAACATGGCTCCGGAATTGGCTGCGGTTCCGGCGAGGGGGACTGTGTGTGCCCTGCCGCCGATGTCGTCGCTGGACTCAAGGATGAGGACGTCCAGGCCAGTGTCCCGCAGATGGTACGCGGTGCTGAGTCCCGCCGCGCCGCCTCCGGCAATGATCACGTCATGCAATATGGGGCTCCTGATGAAATTCAGACTCTGGACTCGTGAATGCTTTTCGGCAGGCGCTGGTTCAGTCCGCGTCGTATGTATTGGCGATGTAGACGTCGCAGGGGGCGTTGTGGGCCACGCTGTTGGCCACGCTTCCGAGGACCCGTCCGATGCCCTGCATGCGGCGGTTGCCCACCACGATCATGCGTGCCTCTTTGCCGATCGCTTCCCTGATGATGGCATCGGCTGGCCTGCCGTGCGCTGCGGAATAGGTGATGTTGATGTCCCCGCCCAGGGTGTCAGCGACTGCCCTGGCGACGTGTTCGGCCTTGTCTGCGTCCGATACGAGCCATTTGTTGCTGCCGCTGCCGAACACCTGCGAGCGTTCGCTGTCGAAGGCCGATACCACATGAAGGGTTACTCCCAGCGCCGACGCCAGGTCCCTTGCGGCCTCTGCTGCCTTTCTGGCCGTTGGGCTGCCGTCAACCCCCACAACGATGGTTCCGCTCATGCGCATGCTCCTTTGCTTGCTTTGCTTTCAGACTCTGATGTACGGCGCCAACAGGGACGCCGCATAGGGCGGCGCCGGAGAAGACATATATTCCGGCGCCGCCCTGTGCTAGACGTGTCGGTTAGAGCTCGCTGGGTGCCCCCGGCTCACCGACAGAGGGGTCGATGCCGTACTTCTCGAGGATCTTCTTGATGGTTCCGTCTTCACGGAGCTTCTTGATGTCCTCGTCCAGCGCTTTGCCGAGAGTGTCGTTGTCCAGGCTGGAGGGCAGCATGACCTGGCCGACCGAGGCGAACTGGGGGACGTTCGGGTTGGGCTTGACGGGAATCACCTGCGCGCCCTCGATGGGGGCGTCCTTGAACCGGTACTTGGCGGATGCGGCGGATGCGACGAGGGCGTCGATGCGGCCGGCTTTCAGGTCGGAGTAGATGGATTCGTCGTCCTGGTAAATCTTGAACTTGTCGCCAAGCCACTTCGACATGCTGTCGTTCCAGAGGTTGCCGGCGACCGAGCCCACGACTTTGCCCTCCAGATCATCGCTGGTTAGGCCCTTGGTGGAGACGATGGCCTGCGGGTCGCTCCACAGCGGGGTGCTCAGGTAGACGATCTTGGTGCGTTCCTTGGTGCGCAGCCAGTTTCCCGAGCCGATGTCCACGCGCTTGGCCTGCACGGACGGGATGACTGCTCCCGCACCGCCGGAAGTACTGACGGTGAGCTTGAGGCACTCGAGCTTCGCGATCTCATTGATCAGGTCGCCTTCCATGCCGGTGACGTTGTCGCCCTGCAGGATCGTGGCGGGTGCGTAATCATAGCTCGCCACGGTGAGCTCGCCCTGGTTGATGGTTTTAAGGTCTGTGTGGGCAGCCTTGCAGTCGCTTGAGCTGCTGGCAGTGTTGGTGCCGCCGCAGGCGGAGAGGCTGATGGCGAGCAAACCGGCGGCGGTGCCGGCCGAAAGCGCGCGCACGAGAGTACGGGACATGGTTTTCTCTTTCTTGTTGAGCTGGTGGGGTGAATCCCCGGGGATGGATGGAAAGGTCTAGTTGCGTTGGAGGTGCCGTCCGAGGCGCTGTTCCAGGATCCGGACGAGGCCGAGGAAGACGAGGGTGAGGGATCCGTAGATGACTGCGGTGAGGGTGTAGACGCTCAGGTACTGGAAGGTAATGGATCCGATTTCGAAGGCTTTGGACATCAATTCGGGTACGGCGATCACGAAGGCCAGTGCGCTGCCCTGGAAGATCAGGACAGCGAGTCCGGCCAGTGGCGGGGTGGAGATCCTCAGTGCCTGGGGCAGGATGATGAGCCGGAATCCTGTCCAGCCGCGGAGCCCTGAGGTCAGGGCTGCTTCCCGTTGTCCCAGGGGTACCGCCGCGATCCCGGCCCTGAAGTACTCCGAGGCGTAGGCGCCGGTGTTCCAACTCAACGCTATGACCGCCGTGGTGAACGACGTCAGGGTAATGCCGGCGTCGGGGAGGCTGAAATACATCAGGTACAACAGCACCAGGGCCGGAAGGCCGCGACCGATCTCCACGAAGAAGAATGAGATCCACTGCAGGGGCGCGATTTTCGCGGCGGCCATGACGGCAAACAGCAGGCCGAGCGGGAAGCCGAAGAGCAGCGACAGTCCGGTCAGCTGGAGGCTGATCATGAGGCCCGGGGTGAGGGCGGGCATCCAAGCGAGCCATTGGGTGAAGATGTCCATCACGCCACTCCGATCTTCCTGCGCAGCGTGAGGTCGACCCGCCGGGAGATGAGGGCGACGATGAGGCTGATGACGATGTACAGGGCACCGGCGACGACGAATGACAGCAGGCCTTCGTGCGTCTGCTTGGCGCTTTGCTGCGCGTAGTAGGTGATCTCACGCACGCCGATAGTGGAGGCCAGGGCAGAGTCCTTCAGCAAACCGATCCCGTAGGTGGCGATCGCGGGCAGCGCGACCCGGAACGCCTGCGGTGTGATGATGTGCCCCACCGTGCTGACCGAGCTCAGGCCGAGCGCGTGGGCCGCCTCTCGTTGACCGTCCGGGATGCTCAGCAGTCCCGAGCGGTAAATCTCCGCCATGAACGCCGAGGCGATGACTGAGAACCCGATGATTGCGGCCTGGATGGTGGTCAGCCGCAGTGCGAACTGGGGCAAGCCGAAGTAGATCAAGAACAACCAGGTGATCGGCGGGATGACCCGGACGATGTTGATGTACAGAGTGGCGATAGCCCGAATGGGGGCGATGGGTGAGCGGGCGGCGCCGACGAGCACCAGGCCGCCGATGCCGCCGAACAGCAGCGACGCGCAGGTGACGTAGAGGGTGAGCCCTACACCCTGGACAATCGAGGACAGCAGTTGCGTGATCATCGCCGGATCACCTGTCCAGCACAGCTTTGAGGAACTGCCGCGTGCGTTCGTTCTGCGGGTCCGACATCACTTGGTGGCTGGGTCCGATCTCCAGCACCCCGCCGTTGCCCATGACCATGATGCGGTTTGAGACGTCCCGGGCGAAGTGCATTTCGTGCGTGACCACAAGCATGGTCATGCCCTCGTCGGCCAGGTCACGCATGACGGCGAGGACTTCCAGGCCGATCTCGGGATCAAGCGCGGATGTCGGCTCGTCAAAGAGCATCACCTTCGGGGACAACGCCAAGGCCCGGGCGATCGCGATGCGCTGCTGCTGGCCTCCGGAAAGTCGTGCAGGATAGGCTTTGGCCTTCTCGGGAAGGCCCACCCGCTTCAGCAGCCGGTTGGCGACCTCTTCGGCCTGCTCCTTGCTTGAGCCCAGCACCTTGCGCTGGGGGAGCGTGATGTTCTCCATGACGGTGAGGTGCGGGAACAGGTTGAAGCTTTGGAAGACCATTCCGGTGACCCGGCGAAGGTGATCAAGGCTCGCCTTGTCCGGCAGCTTCCCGCCCGCCACGACGTGGGCCCCGCCGATGGAGATCTCGCCCTCGGTGGGGGTCTCCAGGTAGTTCAGGCAGCGCAGGAAGGTGCTCTTGCCAGCCCCTGAGGGGCCGATGATGGAGACAACTTCACCTTCGTTCATCGTCAGATTCACATCCGACAACACGCGGCTAGCCCCGTAACTTTTGCCGAGTCCGGAGACCACGACGCCTCCAGAGAGCGCGAGCCGGGGAGCTTTCGTGCCAAAGCTTAAGCCCATCTTCGTTTCCTTCAAATAGCGGACGCCTTGACCCTGAGAGTCGGTCCAAGCTGGGTTTTCAGGGGAGCGTGACTTGCTGATCGCCGGTAACAGTGCTTGCCGGCCTGTGGTCTAAGTCACTGTATCCAGCCAGCTGCGCCCTGTCTAGATCTGTGATCACATTTCTTTTGCCAGAGAGGCGCCCCGATCCTGCATACGCCCGCCTGCCCCCACGATCCCAATCCGGGATCGAGGACGTCCTGCCGCGGGCAGGCCCTGGCGCCACCCACGCGGCCACTATCGAACCGAGCGCACCAAATCGCCTCGGACCGCCACGGCGTAATGGCGCCGGGGGGACCGGCAGGACCGGTGCCCCTCACTTCATATCGTCTAAGACCCGCCCAGGGAGAACGTGGCCGGGCGGTCCTGGCAATGGTGTAGCTGGCCCGCCCTGTGCAAGTTGGGCGGTCTACGGTATACCGGCAGGCCTACCGGGGGATATCAGGCACTAAGCAGAGTGCTGGTCGGCCAGGCGGGCCTTGATCCGCTCGCTGGCGTCCAGAAGGGAGGCACTGTTCACTGCCGCCGCCGCAGTCGGATCGCTGTTGCGGGCAGCGGTAATGAGATCCTGCTGGTAGCGCCACAGCGAGTCGTCGTTCCCGTTGTCGAGCGAGCCCTGGGCGCCCACGATCTTGTATGCGCGGCACTGTTGCCACAAGCTCCTGATCATCTGGAGCAGCACCGGGTTGCCGGCGGCCTGGTACAGGATGGCCAGCATTGCCTCGTCGTGGTCCAGCGTGGGGATGACCTGCCGCTCGTCGATCGCCTTGCGCATGAGGTCGTATTCGGCCTGCATCCGGTTGCAGTCCTCCGAGCTGACGTTTTCGCTGCCCAGTCGCGCCGCTTCGGTTTCCAGCAGCCGCCGGACGTCGTAGACGTGGATCAGCTCCTCGAAGGTTAATGTTTTGACCACCGCGCCCTTGTGCGGCTCGCGCTCGGCGAGTCCGATCTCCTCCAACCGCCGGATTGCCTCACGGACAGGCATGACGCTCGTCCCCACTTGCTCGGCCAGGTCGCGCACCTTGAGGCGTGAACCGGAGGGAAGGTCTCCGCTCAGGATCGCGGCGCGAATCATCGAATAAACCTGATCGGTCAGCAAGGTGGGCTCTGCGCGCTGGGATATGACCACAGATCAAATATACGGGTGAGCCCGGAGGCTCGGCCTTGGCTTGCCCGGCCAGTCCAAAAGATTTTGCGACAACCCCCTTGTTTGATTTGTGATCACATCCTATGGTGGTTTGTGTCACAACGCTTGGATCCCACCTGGGGGAGGGATGCGAGGTGTGGCTTGGTACCCGGTCAATGAGGCGGGTGCCCGACAAGAGACTTTTCTCCTTCTGGTGAATCTGCAGAGCCGGCCCTTACGCCAAGGACCGGGGCGTGGGGTCGCCAAAATATCAGCCTCAACACAGCTAGGAATGGGAATCATGAAAGACGCAGTTATCGTCGGTGGTGGCCTGGCCGGACTCTCCGCAGCTTGGCGGCTCCGGCACTGGGACACGGTCGTCCTGGAGTCTGGAGACCGGGTTGGCGGTCGCATCCGCTCCGAACGCCGGGGTGACTACTGGCTGAACTGGGGCGGGCACGTCTTCGCCGGAGCCGGATCATCCACGGACTCGCTGCTCAATGAGGTTGGCGTTATGGCAGTCGAGATTCCCGGGTCACTGCAGGGCCTGTCGATGAACGGCAAGTTCATCAAGAAGGGGCACATCGCCACCTACCCTTTCCGCATTCCAATGTCCCTCAACGCCCGTGTTGACACCTTCCGCGCCGGACTGAAGGTGGTCAGCGGAGTGGCAAAGTACACCGGGGTGGTCCGGAAGCGTGCGGGGGAGTCCGGTGCCATGCGGCAGCAGCGCATCTACGACTTCGAGAACGACACCTCCTTCCAGGACTTCGTCGGCAACCTCTCCGAAGACGCAGCTGCCCTGTTCAAGACCACCGTCACCCGCTCTGCCGGTGACATGGACCAGATTTCCGCCGGCGCAGGCATCGGCTACTTCAGCCTCGTCCTCGGATTCGGCCAGGGCCTCAGCCGGGGCATCGTGGGTGGCCCGTCCACCCTGACCGAGTCCATCGCAGCCGCCATGGGCGGTGACCGTATCGAACTCGGCGCCGTGGTCCACGAAGTTGTCCACAAAAAGGAATCCGTCGTGGTCCGTTACCGCCAGGGCGGCGTCGAGCGCGAAGTTGAGGCGCGCACCGTTGTCCTGGCCACCACCGCCGACGTGTCGCACAAGATTGGTGTGGATCTTCCGGAGGACCTGCGCGGGGCACTGAGCCAGATCAAGTACGGCCCGCACGTCAGCACCGCGTTCCTCACCAACGAAACCAGCGCCCGCCCCTGGGACGACCTCTATGCCATCGCAGCCCCCAAGCGTTCCTTCGCAATCGCCCTGAACCAGGCGAGCATCGTCCGCGGCACCGAGTCCGTGCGCAAGCCCGGCGGCAGCTTCATGACGTTCTCACCGGCCAGCCTGGGCAGGGCCCTGTTGGAGAAGAGCGAGGAGGACGTCATCAAGACCCACCTCACCGACCTGGACCAAATCCTTGGCCATGGCTTCGCCGACAGCGTTGTGGAGGCCAAGGTGGACCGGTGGAAGAACGCTTCCCCCTACTGCTACCCAGGCCGCGCCAGGATCCAGTCCACCCTGATGCGTGGAGCAGACCGCGTCTTCCTCGCCGGCGACTATCTGGGAACCCTCTACACCGAAAGCTCCATCACCACCGGTTTCTCCGCAGCCCAGGAGGCCGCCAGCGTACTGGCCACCCACCGCCAGGCCCCGCCTCAGGCGGACCTGTCCGTGGTCGCCTGACGCTCAAGCCCTCACCCAGCCCGCGAACTTAAAGTAAGGAACCTCCATGTCGCAGAACCTCAGCGGTGTCCTCACCGCCCTGTCCACCCCCTTCAACCAGGACGAGACGATCGACGTCCACACCCTGCGCAAGATTGTTGACCGCTCCATCGATGCCGGCGTCGACGGCGTCGTAGCCGCAGGATCCACCGGAGAGGTGGGCGCCCTGTCCTCGGAAGAGCGGCTCCTCCTCATCGACACCGTCATCAAGCAGGCCAACGGACGCGTACCGGTCATCGCCAACACCGGCGCCACGTCCACCGCCGAGGCCATCCGCCTCTCGCAGGCCGCGCAGGAGCTGGGCGCAGACGTGCTCATGCTCATCACGCCGTACTACGAACCGATGTCCCTGGAAGAGACCGTCACCTACATCAAGGACGTCGCCAGCTCCGTCACGATCCCGGTCATGCTCTACAACATCCCTGCCGTCACCGGCGTGAACCTGGACCCCGCCACCGTCCGGGCTCTGGCCGAGGAAGTGGATAACATCCGCTACATCAAGGACTCCAGCGCCAACTGGGAACAGGCACTCCAGCTGATCCACCACCACAGCGACGTCATCGGCACCTTCATCGGTTGGGATGTCTACCTTTACAGCGCATTGGTGGAGGGCGCGGCCGGTGTCATGGCCGGTACCGCCAACGTGGTCCCAAACGAAATCGTTGCAGTCAGCCGGCGCATCGCCGAGGGCGACCTTACCGGCGCCTTGAAACTCTGGAAGAACGTGTACCCGGTCATCGACGCGCTTCTGTCCGTACCGTTCATCCCCGCGGTCAAGGCCGGCCTGACCCTGCAGGGTCTTCCAGCCGGCGTGCCCAAGCGGCCCACGGCAGAGCTCAGCGCCGAGGACCACGTCCGCGTCCAGCAGGCGCTGTCCGCCCTCTACCAGACGGTGGCCTAGCAATGAGCACGACAAAGACGTCCTCGTTCAGCGTCGTCCGGGCGGAAAGCACCCCCGTTCCGTCCCTTCCGCCCTTTGGCCAATTCATCGACGGCGCGTTTGTTCCGTCCACCTCCGACACAACGGTTCACGTCGTCAACCCCGCGACTGAGGAAATCCTCACCAAGGTTCCGGCAGGTTCCGTCGAGGACGTCGACGCTGCGGTCGCTGCCGCCGTCGCGGCCAAAGAAGGCTGGGCCGCAACGACGCCCAAGGAGCCCGCCGCTGTCCTGCTGCGGATCGCGGACATCATCGAGTCAAACCGGGAACTGTTCAAAACCCTGGAGTCCGCCAACACCGGTAAGACCTCGATGGTGGCCGAAGATGACATCTCCAGCACGATCGACACATTCCGGTTTTCTGCAGGCGCAGCTCGTGCCTACAACACCCTTGGCGCAGACGACTACGCGGAGAACCACACTTCGGTGATCTTCCGCGAGCCCGTGGGCGTCGTTGGCGTCATTACGCCCTGGAACTACCCGCTACTGATGGCGGCCTGGAAGATCGCCCCCATCCTTGGTGCCGGCAACACCCTGGTACTCAAGCCGTCAGAGCAGACACCCCTGACCACCCTCAAGCTCGCCGAACTCATCACCGATGAGCTTCCCGCCGGGGTGGTGAACATTGTCACTGGCCCCGGACGGGTAGTGGGCAACAGGCTCGCCGAACACCCGGACGTGGACCTCGTGGCCATCACCGGAAGCGTGGGCAGTGGCCAAAAGGTCGCCGCAAGTGCCTCGTCCTCCGTCAAGCGCGTGCATTTGGAACTCGGTGGGAAGGCCCCCGTGGTGGTCTTCGCCGACGCCGACCTCGAAGCCGCCGCCCAAGGCGTGCGTTCCGCAGGATTCTGGAATGGCGGCCAGGAATGCGGCGCAGCCTGCCGCGTCCTGGTGCACGAGTCGGTGGCGGAAAAGTTCACCGAACTCCTGGTCCGGGAGGTCAGTGATATCTCCATCGGCACCCCCGGTACCGGGGTCGACGTCGAAATCGGTTCCATGATTTCCGGCGACCACTATGAGCGTGTCCTCGCGGCCCTGGAAGATGTCCGCAAGGACGGGCTGACCATCGCGGTGGGCGGTAATGCCATCGATGGACCCGGCTACTTCATCGAACCGACCGTCGTCACCAACGTTCCTGCCGGTGCAGCCATCGCAAGCACCGAGATCTTCGGCCCCGTGGTATCCGTGGAGACGTTCAGCACCGACGAAGAAGCCGTGGCCCGCGCCAACGAAACCATTTACGGGCTGGCGGCATCGGTGTGGACCAAGGACAGCGCCCGCTCGCTCAACGTGCCGCGGCAGCTGGACTTCGGCACCGTCTGGGTGAACTCGCACCTGGTGATCGCCACCGAGATGCCATGGGGCGGATTCAAAGGCTCCGGCTACGGCAGGGACCTTTCCAGCTACGCCCTTGACGATTTCTCACGTACAAAGCACGTTATGTACAACCGGGGCTAAACGAGTCCCTTCCCAACCAGGACGGCCTAACACCGCCTCTCTCGAGATCTGGGCGGGTGGTTCCGGGGACGCTCCCGCAGTGCGCGTCCCCGGAACCACACAGCGGTCCCAGACCTTCTCCTACACAACCTTTCCTTACACCGCAGTGCAGCCCGTTGACCCGGAGGTCAAAATGCCTGAACGCCAGCTTCTCAATGTCGCGAACACGGCGAAGACCTTAGCGTCCGTCGCAACCTGCCAGGAGTGACCATGTCATCCACACAACTTCCCAACGCACACAGGGGCCCTGCCTCAACCATCAACAAGAAGCGCTTCCTGACCAGAATGGTCACCGTCCTCATCGGCGGCATGGTCCTGGACGGCTACGTCCTCGGCATCATCGGGCCAGTAAGCGGACGAATGGCCCAAGACCTCCAGCTCACTGCACTATGGCAGGGCCTGATCGCAGCGGCCGCACTTATCGGCATCTTGGTCGGCTCCCCGATCGGTGGCTGGGCGGCCGACAAATGGGGCCGCAAACCAATCTTCATGTTCGACATCGGAGTGTTCGCGGTGGCCTCCGGGATGCAGTTCTTCATCGACTCACCCGTCTGGCTGCTCGTCGTGCGCCTTCTGATGGGCGTTGCAATCGGGACAGAGTACGCCGTCGGCTGGCCCCTGATGGCCGAGTTCTCACCTTCCCACCTGAGGGGGCGACTCATGGCAGCGATGGGTATCGCCTGGTATGGCGGATTCATGATCGCGTTCCTGACCGGGCACCTGCTCAACGAGTACACCGACCTCAGCTGGCACTTCATCCTGGGAACCAGCACCTTCATCGCCGTGGCAATCTTCCTGGCCCGACTTGGCATGCCCGAGTCGCCACGCTGGCTGTGGAGCGTCGGACGTAAAGACGAGGCCCGCGCACTCGCACTGAAATACATGCCGGAGGACGCACTCGACGACGTCCAGCACGAGGACGTCCGCAAGGGCAGCTTCAAGATGCTGTTTTCCAAGGAATACTGGCGCTCCACGCTCTTCATCTCGGGATTCTGGTTTTGCGCTGTCACACCGTACTTCGCGATTGCCACCTTCGCTGACAGCGTGCTGGAGCAGTATGGACTCGTTGGCGGGCTCGCCGGGGGAGTCGGCCTTTCCTCGATCGCCCTGGCCGGAGTCATCGTCACTTTCCTGTTGATCGAAAAGGTAGGCCGCCGTGCGCTGACCGTGCCACCGCAGTGGCTGTGCGCCATCGTGCTCGGCATCATCGGTCTGTGGGCCGGCGCCCCGGCCATCGTCGTGCTGATTCTGTTCCTGGTCTTCTCGTTCTTCAACGCCGGCTACAACACTCTCACCAACGTGTACCCGGGCGAAGTCCTGCCAACAGAGATCCGCGGGATCGGGACAGGATTCGCGGCAGCCGTGAGCAGGGTAGGAGCAGGCATCGGAACGTTCCTGCTGCCCCTATCCATGCAGAATCTCGGGCCCGGTCCCACCATGGTGATCGCTGCCGGTGTCGCCCTCGTCGGAGCTGCCCTATCCCAGTGGCTCGCCCCAGAGACTAAAGGCAAAACGCTCACCGAAGCCGCAGCCGGGTACGCACATTAACCAGGCGCCTTCAGTCGGTTTGGGACGGATCAGCCGCCCGCCCTTTGACCCGCAAAAGGGCAAAATTTTCACCTGCAGCTCCTGGCGATTCACCCCAACGTACGCCTGCCCGGGAACTGGCCGGACAAGTTCATCCTGAATTCGATGAAGACAACAACAATGGAAAGGACAACGCGGCCTTGGACATGAGACCTATCAGGGACTGGACGCTCCTTCCCGGAGCCAACGTTGAAATCCGACAGCAAGGGACCGCCGTCTGCAGCGGCTACGTAGATGCAGTCACGGATGACGGAAAAATCATCTGGGTCACTTCTCTTGGTCAGAACCGCAAACTCTATGAGAAGGATGAGTTCTACGAGGCCTGGGCAACCGAAGACAGCTGCAGCTTCCACTACAAAATCACTGCCGATGCAGATCCCGCGATGCCCTGCGACTAACGATCCTGTTGTGGCCAAGTCCCTCCACTCCTGCCGTACCAGCGCATTCAGGCACACCTCCTCCTGGCGGCTTGTATTTTCCGGTCGACCATGTAATGGCGAAGAGATTTCCAAGAAAGGGCGTTCGTGGAGTTGCTGTGGGAATTGGTGGGCTGGGCCGGGGCAATCGCCATACTCGGCGCCTTTTTGGCCGTTTCCATGGGGTGGCTCAAGGCAGGGCGGCGCTTCCAGCTGGCTAATCTCCTCGGTGCTTGCGCATTCATCGTGAACAGCGCCTTCCACGGGGCGTGGCCCTCGGTGGCCACTAATGTGGCCTGGTTTCTCATCTCAGTTGTCGCACTCTTTCGCATGCGCTCAATCCGCCCTCTGCCTGCCAATATTGCCCAGCCTCCCCTGCCGGGCATTTCCGAGCCATCGGGTGCACTTCCCGGCATAGACGTTCCAGCAAAATGAGGGCCAGCGCGACGGCGAGCCGTTGGCCTCTCATCTCTTGTCTTCGACCGAGCCCATGCCTTCGGACCACCGCCCTGATACCTAGGGACGGGATTGCCCGTTTCTACCAGCTCACTCCCCCCTAGACACTTAACGAATGGACGCCCACATCACCACGTTTGGCATCCTTGGCGTAGGTTCTATCGCCTCCTCGATCGTCATCGGTTTAAGCGAGGGTGCCGCGGAGCCATCGCAGATAGTGCTCGCTCCGCGCACCATGCTCGCTCTAAAGACCTGGCCGCCCGCTTCCGGACAGCAGCTATTGCCTCTACAAACCAAGAGGTCATCGACTAAAGCGAAGTGGTTCTCTTGTGTGTTTTGCCCTCGCAGGCGGAGGAGGTTCTGGGGCAGCTCACCTTCCGCGAGAACCAGCCTGTTGTCAGCGTAATGGCGGGCGTAAGTCTCTCCTTTCTACGCACGCTGGTGGCTCCCAGCCATCGACGTCGCGCGCAGCATCCCGACGCCCGCTGTTGCGACGCGGGTTTAGGGGAGAACGGGCGCGGAGGATGGCCAGGAAACAGACCCTCTATTGGGGGCGCTCCTCCGCCGATTCCAAAGAGCCGATTGTAATGATTTCGTCAACCTGCCGCGGACGGGTAAACCCGTATCGGCTGATTCCGCGGCCGGAACTGGTGGCGTCTACGGTCCGTCCACGGCTGTTGTCCATTCCGGTCATCCACGACTGGGAATTGGGGGCCGTAGGGGAGCTCCATGTGGCAGTGGTAGTGCTATAACTTTTGAGAATTGTCCCCGGCTGCGGTCGGGCAGACTTCACTTCTTTTTCAAACGGAGAATAATTCCGACTGATCCGAGGACCAGGCCAGGCGCGGTGTGTCATCTTGGGTGTGCATCACGCTGACGCAGTGGCAACATCGAGCACCAGGATATCCACTGCTAATACTTCAGGGTCCGGGCACACTCACCCGCCAGTGACCGTTTCACACTTGTAGTGAAGTCCGATCCATGGTGACGTTGTCAGCTCGTAGTCGGGAGAGCCTTTCAGAGGTTCTTCTTTTCTGGATTCACTCGTTGTTTCGTCCACTGTCTTTGCCTTCCCGATGAGGAGCCGCGCATACGTTTGGGTCTTGCCGACGGTGCCGTGGTCGAAGCAATGAAAGGCGTGCTAGACATCGGACAGGGTGCTAACCGCGCAGACTGCACCTTCAGCGCTGCGGGCCTCGGCACCGTTTTCGAGACCATTCGGCCCTGGAACGATGGAGAATGTCTGCGGCCTGGTCATCGGGGAGGCTAGCCGGTAAGCGAAGGTCTTCCCGACCAGGTCAATCCCTTCCCGGCGCATGTGTTCCCCCATCATCAGGGCCAGAAGGGGGCCGTGGATGACAAGCCCGTCGTAGCCCTCGTTCAGGCACCAGTCGCGGTCATAGTGAATCCTGTGTGCGTTGTACGTCAAAGCGGAGAACCGGAACAAAAGTCGTTCATCGACTGCTTGCCGCAACACTGGACCCGCGGGCGGGGCCGGAGGGGTCGGGGGTAGGGGCAGGGAGCTGGTTCCTGAAGCGCGGTAGACGATGTCCTGTTCTTCACGAATGAGGAGCTCGTCGGCTTGGAAGATGTCATGGCGAACGGTTGTGAACGTCAGCGGCCCGGTCCGGCCGACCTTCTCGACTGACCTGGCCACGGAAATGACCTTTTTCGCCGGGGCACCAATCGTGAGCTGCCCGAAGGTCGAGACCCGACCACCGGCAAACATTCTGCGCCGGTCAGGTCCTGGCGGTGCTGGAATGCCGACTGTCGGGTGGCCGTCCGGTCCGAGCTCACTCGCACGGCTGCGCTCCAGAAGGTAGAGCCAATGCCACAGTGGAGGGACCGTGGCGCCGATGCCGAAGGGGATGTCGATGTTAATGGCTGCAGCGAGGGATTCCACCGGTTCGGCAGCGATGTACTCCGTGCGTTCGATGTGGTCGGTCAAGGTATTAGATGTCATGTTAAGTCTCGCTCTTGGTCGCGTAGGCGGTAGGGCTGAGTGCCGCGATGAGGTTGTCGATGGAGGGTGAGGAATCAAGATTTTCCACGGCGTCGATGAGCTTCACAGTCGTTTCGTCGCCGTAGGGGCGGAGGAGGGCCTGTGCCTTGGCAACCACCTCGGCGTGCGTCATGGGGTTCTTTTCGGAGCCCTTGGCGTCCGTCGGGTTCCCCGCCAGGAGAGTGATCTTTTCGCCGTTGATCAGCTCGAAATCAAGGCGGGGGCCGTCCTCGAGCTGGATCGATTCGTCGAGCACCATCGAGATTTTGGCGAAGATCTCCTGGATCCGGGGCTCTGTGATGCGGGGAGGGTCGAATTGCTCCAGCCCGACAGAATGGTTCTCCAGCGCCACGCTGATGGCGTAGGGCAGGCTGAACTGGGCATCGAACACCGTCTCAATGGGGTGGACGCTGAGCATGTTGATCGCTGTCTCTCCGGCGGTCACGGTGATGGAGCGGATGTTGGACGGCCGCAGATCACGTTCAGCGATCAGTTTCATCACTGCATCAACCGTTGAGTGGCTGCCCCGGCAACACGCATAGGGCTTCAAATAGGAGGTGGAGACATTGAACGTCTCGCCAAGACCGGCAAGGACTCGTTCGGGGAAACCCTTGCCGTCCCCGTAAGTGGCATAGATTCCGCCCCATGGTGCCTCGAAGATTTGATGGGGGCCGGTGACACCCGCCCTGGCGAGGAGGGCAGCGTCGATACCTGATTCTCCGGCTTTGCCCGGGTGGACACGCTTGGTCCAGGCGCCGTCCTCGATGAAGGCCCAGACCCCTCCCGTGAACGATCCGGCGATACCAAGGGCGTCGGCAAAGGTGGCCGTGTCAAGCTGGAAGATCTTGGCGCAGGCGGCCGCGGCGGCGAACGTGCCGAAGGTACCGGTGGAATGCCACCCGCGGTCAGTGTGGGCAGCGAAACCGCCGATGCCCTGTAAGAGCCGATAGCTGATGTCGTAGCCAGCGCACGCGGCAACGATCAGCTCCTTGCCGCTGGAGCCACTGAGTTCTGCGGCAGCGATCGCGGCCGGCAGGGTGGCCGAACCGGCATGTCCCGGCCCGCCGCCGTCGTCGAAGTCACGGGCGTGGGCCGAGGTCCCGTTGGCGAGTGCTGCGTGTGCCGGGTTCAGGCGTTCGGACGTTCCCCAGACGAGGCTTGGGCCGCCATTCGAGATGCCGGTGAGGGCTTTGCGGACGCGGCGTGACTCCTCTGAGGGGATGCCGGCCATGGCGACGGCGAGTGTGTCGAGGATGTGGTCTTTGATCCCGGACACCACCTCGGGTGGGAGGTTATCGTAGCTGATTTTGGACCAGTGTTCGGCGAGCTGTTCGGTGAGGGACCGCTGCCCTTCAGGTGTGGGTGACATGGAGTACCTTAGCGTCGGGGGCCCAGGTCGACGGTGAGCTGATTAATCGTCCACCGCCCGGCGGTTTGGCTTATGGCGGATTCGGAGTCGACGACGCGGGCCTGAGGGTAGTGGCGGACGAGATGCCCGACTACTTCTTCGATCTCCACCTTGGCGAGTCCTTGTCCAAGGCAGTTGTGTGCGCCCGTACTAAACGTGAGCGGCTGGTTCCGCTCGCGGCCCAGGACGAATTCACCGGGTTTCTCGAACCTCTTCGGGTCGCGGTTGGCGGACCATACGGCTACATGCACGTCAGTCCGAGCGGGGATGGTGATGCCGCCGACCTCGATGTCTTCCATGGCAATCTTGCTCACAACACCGGTGCGCGGATAAAGACGAAGCGCTTCAATGACTGCGCTCGGGATCCAGGTGGGGTCGGCGAGGATTTGTTCCCAGACTTCTCTGTTGCGCAGCAAATTCCACACCACTAGGCCGATCTGGTGACCCGTGTTTACCGAACTCGCTTCGAGCATCGAGGTGGCTTCGTCGAAGAGTTCCTGCTCGGTGAGCTTGCCGTTGTCCGCGAGCGTCATCAGGTGGGAGAGCATGTCGTCGCCGAGACCCTGGGCGCGCTTGCGTTCCATCAGATCCCTCAGATATTCGAACAGTTCGTCGTAGGCGGCCAGGATGTCGGGTTTCAGGCTGGGATCCCTGGCCAGCAGGGCCAGCGTTCGCTCGGAAAGTTCCTGCACTTTGGGGGCGTCGGTTCGCGGAGCACCGGCGAGATGACAGTAGACCAGCGACGGGATGCGGCGATCTACGCCGGCGTGGAAGTCCACTGGCTTCGTGTCGTCGAGTTCGCCAACGATGCGGGTCACAATATCAGTGAGCATTTCCCGGGTGTTCTGCACGGTCGCCGGGCCCATGAAACGGGCAAGCGGAGTGCGCAGGCGCAGCTGTTGCGCCCCGTCCTGCATGATGATGCTTCGAGCCCGAAAACCATGCACGGCACCATCGTTGATGCCGAACTCTTCCATCAGTTTCAGCGCAGAGTTCGCGAACCGTGGATTGCGCAGAACATCTGTGGCCAGTTGGTAGGACAGGACCGAGTAACCTTCGGGACCGGAGGCGATACCTCCGCCGGGAAGCGCCCCGCCGGGGTGATCAGTCGCGTTTGCGGCGAACAGTTCGAATGCAGGCACTGTCTTCGTCATGATCGCGAGATCGCTCCCATCGGGCAGCAGAGGATGACTTCTTCGAGGTCATCCCCGCGCTCCTCCTCGACCTCGGAACGCAGCTGTTCGAGCGTGCCGTCCTGGTCGATCCGGAACACGTCGGGCATCAAGGCAGCGCAGGTGCCATTGGCATCGCAACGCTGCAGGTCCACGTTGACTTTGATCATGGGAAAGGCGCCCTTCGTCAGGATTATCAGGCCGAGAGCCGGCCCTGTGAAAAAGGGACCCTATCGGCCGTGTGGTTCATGATCTACCTTGCGGGCGCATGAGACATTTCACAAATACCAATATTGAACCCTGCCCATCTATTTCATATATACCTAAGTCTCCGCTCACTGCTAGGACTATGAGATCGAGTTCGGCTCCACCGGGGTCTGCTCGTCGCCGAAAAACAGCGCAACGAACCGCTCGGCGACTGGAGTCACGACTCCTTCCCGCCGCCTTACGATCGCGATCGGCAGGTTCGGCCACCCCCCGGTCACGGGGATTTGGGCGACGTCAGGGTGGAGGCGGGCCATCTCCAGGCTGGATAGAGATACCCCTACGCCGGCACCGACCAACTGCGCAGCAGTCATGACCGTGGGCACCGGAATAACTCCCGTCGGAACTGCTCCCGTCGGCGAGAACTTGTCGGACCAGATCCGCCACAGGATGCGTACCCCCGGGATTCGGGCCGGCAGGATCCAGGTGGCGTCCGCCAGCGTTGCGACATCGAGTGGACTGGTCTCATCGAGCCCCCATGACTTGGGGGCGATGAGCGTCAGTGGAAGCTCGTCGACGATCTTCACGTCGAAGTGCACCCCGTTGATGGGTTGGAGCGGCTCCTCGGTCACGACCGGCATGATCGCCAAGTCCAGGGTGCCATCGGCGAGCCGGTCCAACTGCACCTTGGGATTGGCGTCGGTCAGATCCAGCGTCACGTTGCGGTAGATCGAGAGGAATTGCGAGATCTTGGTGCTGCCGATCCGCCACAGGCACATCGGCTCACACCCCAGCTTGAGTTCCCCCGCGAGCCCTTGACCCATGGATTTGAGGGTGTCCGCTATTCTGCGCTCCTCGGCCAGCAGGCGCTGGCCCGCGTGATGAAGGTACTCGCCGGCCGGCGTTAGTTCGATACCGCGGGGCTTGCGGTCGAACAATGTCACCCCGACCTCCTTCTCCAATTTGGCCATCGCCATGCTCAACGGCGGCTGCGAGATGCGCAAGGCGTGTGACGCCTCCGTGATAGAGCCGTTCTCAGCGACGGCGATGAAATAGCGAACATTCCGAAGATCCATGCATTTAGCATATGGGAACCGCTACTAATTGGTATTTGATGTATGTCTCGATCTGAGTGACGGTTGATGTGAGGGCGGCCACGCTCGCTTCGCACGCACGTCCACTATGGAGGCAATATGAAATACCAGCAGCAGGTGGTTGTAGCTGGAGCCGGTCCTACCGGTCTGCTCAACGCGCTGGGACTGGCACAGCAGGGGCTCGACGTCACCGTCGTCGAGCGCGCGTCCGAGCCGCAGGATGCCCCTCGAGCCATCCTCTACCACTGGTCCACGCTGGATGGGCTTGAACGCCTCGGCCTCTTCGAAGACGCTACCCAAGCCGGGTTCCTCAAGCAGGACTATGCCCATTACGTCCGGGACACGGGGGAGACCATCAACTATGGTCTGCAGGCGCTGGAGGGTCGCGTCACGCACCCCTATAACCTTCACCTGGGCCAGGGTGCACTGGCTAATATCATCCTGCGCCACCTTGATCAACTCCCAAACGCGCGAGTGCTTTGGGGACACAAGATCACAGGAGTGACGCAGGACGACGCAGCGGTGACCGTCGCGGCCGATCACGCGGGAAATCGTGTCGAGCTGCGCGCTCAGTGGCTCATTGGCGCCGATGGCGCGAGCTCAGCTGTCAGGCAGGCCTTGGATCTTCCCTTCGAGGGTTTCACCTGGCCCGAGCGGTTCGTTGCCGCCAATGTCCGGTTCCCCGACGACCGTCCGGGCTGGGCCCAGACCACGTTCTATGTTGACGAGGTTTTGGGAGCGATTATCGTGAAGATCGACAACTCGGGTCCGCATGGACTGTGGCGCTACACCTACATGGAGGACGCCGTCCTCCCCGAAGAAGGGGTCGTCGACCGGCTCCCGCGCTTCCTTGAGCAGATCTTTGGTCCTGAGGTGGCCGCGGGCACGACGCTGGAAGCGATTGCCCCGTACCGTATGCATCAGCGCAGCGCTCCGACGTACCGCGTCGGCCGTGTCCTGCTTGCCGGCGATGCCGCCCATGCCACGAATCCCACGGGGGGCTTTGGTCTGACTATGGGCTTGTTCGACTCGTATGTTCTCAACGAGGCACTGGGTGCCGTGATCTCCGGGCAGGCGGACGATTCCGTCCTTGATGCGTACGCGGATTTGCGCCGCACCGCCTTTATAACAAAAGCCAGTCCCCGCGCTACGGCCAACAAACAGTTGATCTTTCACTCGTCTGATCGGGTCCGCAGGGACAAGGACCTGGAAGTGTTCCGGCGCATGAGCGTTGACCCTGAGCTCGCCGCAGAGGTCCTCTACTTCACTAAAACGCTGGAGACGCCCTCGCTGATGCGGGTCTAGGAATTTTTCTCCAGCATCACCGAAACAGCCAGCCATAAGGCATCATCACGTCAGGAGTCTCTACATGCTTCCTCTGAGCGGCATCACCGTCGTCTCCCTCGAACAAGCAGTCGCCGCGCCGTTCGCTACGCGCCAACTTGCCGATCTCGGCGCTCGGGTGATCAAGATCGAGCGGCCGGGTCCGGGCGACTTTGCCCGCGGATACGACGAAACCGTTAAGGGCTTGGCAAGCCACTTTGTCTGGTTGAACCGGTCTAAAGAATCGGTGGCACTGGATTTGAAGAGCCCGGAGGGCAATCACGCTGTTCAGGCGTTGGTGCGCAGCGCGGATGTCTTCGTGCAGAACCTGGCTCCCGGTGCGGCGGAGCGTCTTGGGCTCGGCGCTGAAGCTCTGCGTGGCGAGCGTCCTGAGCTGATTCACGTCTCCATCTCCGGTTATGGCGCCGACGGCCCGTATTCTTCGAAGAAGGCCTACGACCTGCTGGTGCAGTGCGAAGCCGGCCTGGTCTCCATCACCGGTACCGACGCAACCCCCTCCAAGGTCGGGATTTCGATTGCGGATATTGCCTCTGGCATGTACGCATACTCAGGCATCCTCACTGCGCTGATCCAACGCCAGCAGACCGGAGAGGGCGCCACCATCGAGTTATCCATGCTCGAAGCGTTGGGGGAGTGGATGGGCTTCCCGTTGAACTATGCCGTGTACGGGGGGACCGCGCCTAAGCGCACAGGTGCCTCCCACGCTGCCATCGCCCCTTACGGTCCCTTCACTTGCGGTGACTCGAAGCAGGTTTTCCTGGGCATCCAAAACGAACGTGAGTGGGCTACTTTTTGCGAGCGGGTCCTCGGCCGTCGAGAAGTGGCTGAGGACGAACGCTTCGTACGCAATTCCCTGCGTGTTGAGCACTCCACGGACCTTACCTCGGTAATCGAGCAGGCCCTGGCCCGGCACACTGCAGATGAGGTCGTGGACTTGCTCGAGGACGCCGGCATCGCGAACGCCTTGCTACGCGACATGCAGGAATTTGCGGACCATCCCCAGCTGGCGGCGCGGAACAGGTGGCGGGAATATGACTCACCAGCCGGACCCTTGCGGGCACTGATTCCGCCGGCGACCTTCGTGGGGCAGGAGCCGGTGATGAACCGTGTCCCCGACGTGGGAGAGGATACTGAGCGGGTTTTGACCGAGTTTGGGGTGCTGGAAACAACATGAGTCCGCTTACTATTCAGAATCCTGTAACCAAGCTTCAGGGCGCTCGTTCGTTTCTCTTCGTTCCGGGGGACCGGCCCGAGCGGTTTTCGAAGGCCGTGGCCTCCGGGGCCGATGTGGTCGTCCTCGACCTGGAAGACGCCGTCAGCGAAGAGAACAAAGACGCGGCCCGGCTAGCTGTCACTGCCTGGCTGTCAGGAACGGGTCATGCTCTGGTACGGGTCGGACGGGAGGAGGACGTCGAGGCTTTGACGGGGCTTCCGGGTCTCCTCGGAGTGATGGTCCCGAAGGCCGAGAATCCAGAAGCTTTGCGCAGAATTTCCGAGGCGGTGGAGCGGCCCGTGATCGCGCTTATTGAATCGGCTTCCGGCGTCCTGGCGGCCAATTCTTTGGCAAGTGTCCCGGGAGTGGCCCGGTTGGCGTTTGGAGAGCTTGACTTGGCTGCGGACATCGCGGCCCAGCCGAACCGGCGCACAATGCTGATGGCTCGATCGCTGTTGGTCCTTGCCTCCCGAGCCCAGGGCCTCCCCGGTCCGGTGGACGGCGTGACCTCAAAAGTCGACGACGACTCCTTGCTCAAGGATGACCTGCACGCCGCTCTGGAGTTGGGGATGTCCGGGAAGCTGCTCATCCACCCGCGACAGGTGGCCGTAACACACGACGCATTCCGTCCGAGCGATGAAGAGGTGACGTGGGCCCAGCGCGTTGTGGAGTCCACCAAAGGGGGAGAAGCTGTGGTCAAAGTCGACGGACTGATGGTCGATGCCCCCGTGCTGGTTCGTGCACAAGCCATTCTCGCGCGGGCTGAAAGCGTAAGCACGGCCCCCACGAGCAGCTTTGCCGGCACACCGTGACCTGTCACCAACGGCAATGCATGCAGTCAAAAACTTCGAAGGTAAATCTAATAACGCCGTGAGGATCGCGGTGATGGAGGACAGATGAGTACGAACATAAACGCGCGACCAGTCGCCGTGATCACCGGCGGCGGGGGTGGTCTCGGCAACGATATCGCCGATCATCTCGCGGATGACGGATTCGACCTTGCACTGCTTGACGTCTCCGAGGCGGCCCTGGAAACCGCAGCTGCCCGGCTTGATGCCAGGTCCCCCGGACTCAAAGTCCTTACCCTGGCCGGGAACCTGTCCGACGAATCCGTCGTCAACAAAGCGTTTAAACGTATCGAAGACGAGTATGGGCGAATTGATGCACTCGTCAGCGCAGCTGGAGGCAGCGGCACTGCCATCGTGCGCGATTTATCCGAACTCAGCGCGGAAATCTGGCGCTCCGTGGTGGAAAGCAACCTCACAAGCACGTTCCTTTGCGCCCAGCACGCCGTCCCGATCATGCTGAAGCGCGGCTATGGACGCATCGTGAACTTCTCTTCCCTCGTCGCCGACGGCCTCGACGGCCCTTCCGGAACCGTGGGTGCCCGGCTGGCTTACGCTGCCTCCAAGGGGGGCATCGTCAGCCTTACCAAACAGCTCGGCAAGGATCTTGGCAGTACCGGAATCACCGTCAATGCCATCGCCCCGGGCCTCATCCTCCCGACCACGGGCCGGGTGCGTGACTCGTTCGAATCTATGGGCGCCGAAGACAGAGCGGCCACCGCCGCCGCCATCCCCGTGGGCAGACCCGGAACCGGACACGAGATTGCCGCAGCCGTTGCCTACCTCGTCTCCGAGGCGGCCGCATTCACCTCCGGTGCGGTGCTGCACGTTGACGGCGCGGCATCCTGACCACCACCCAGCAACCGAACGGAGAATCCCCATGACACACCCTCCACTAGTTATGCTTCCGGCCCTAGGTGCCGATTCCCGCCTGTGGCAGCCGGTCATTGACGAACTCGGCGCCGAGTTCCGCTGCACCGTCATCAGGGGTGAAGGGCAAACAATTGAGGCAATGGCAGACCATGTCCTGTCCGAAGCGCCCCAGGAATTCATCCTCGTCGGGATCTCGATGGGCGGGTACCTCGCTCTTGAAATCGCACTGCGGAACACCGGCAAAGTGAAGGCGCTGGCATTGTTCAACACCTCGGCCATCGCCGCTCCCGAGGACCGCCGACAAAACTCGGTCGACCTAATCTCGCTCGTCGAATCCGGCGGCTTCCAGACGGCAATCGATCGCACAACTCCGGTAGTATCACGGGGCATTCCCGAGATCCAGCGCCTCGCAGCAGCGATGACCAAAGAACTCGGCCCACGGGTGTTCACCGACCAGCAGCGCGCCGTCCTTGGCCGCTCGGACCGAAGTGCCGAACTCAACACCATCACATGCCCCACCCTCGTTGTCGGCAGCACCGAGGACACCATCACCCCGCCGAAACTCAGCCACGACCTGGCACACCGGCTCCCTGACGGGCGGCTTGTCCTTATCACGGGCAGTGGGCACTTCACCCCGCTGGAAAAGCCGGTGGAGGCCGCGGCTGCGCTGGCTGATTTCATTCGTGCTCTAGCAGAAGATGCAGCGCAGAATGATCAAAAGATTGCCATTACATGAGTTTTGGTCACTGCTAAGGCCTGGTGCTGCGCGCCAGGACAAGACCGGAGAACATCGGGGACGCAGGGCCCGCGCCTGGCGGTTCCCCATCCGGAAGGGACGGTCGCCGCCGATCGAGCCTGGGATATCCATGATCCAGGCGTTTGCCGGGGAAGCTGGGGCCCTCCGCCTTTCCCAGCCCCGGTGTTCCGCCCCGGATCCTGACGCACCTACAAAAGCCGACCTAAGGAAACGTCCACCATGACCACAGACCTGGGACCTGAATCACTCACCGCCGCTGTCATCGACAGCTTCAAAAACACGCCCGATCAACGGCTGAAAGCCGTGCTGGAAAGCCTCACGCACCACCTTCACGAGTTCGTCCGCGAAGTGGCCCCGAGCATACAGGAGTGGGAAGCAGCCATTGACTTCCTCACAGCCACGGGACAGAAATGCGACGACGTAAGACAGGAATTCATCCTGCTCTCCGATGTGCTCGGCGTCTCGATGCTGGTCGAAACGATCAACGACGAAGAAACCCCGGACGCAACGGATTCAACAGTTCTCGGCCCCTTTCACATGGTTCAGTCACCGGAACGGGTTCTAGGCGAGAACATCTCTGCCGAGAGCGAAGGCGACGTCTGCGTCGTCCGAGGACGCATCACTTCGGTGACCGGGGAACCGGTGCCCGGGGCCAGGATCGATGTCTGGCAGGCCAACACCAAAGGCTTCTACGACGTTCAACAGCCCGGCATCCAAACCATCGGCAACGGGCGGGGCCTGTTCACGGCCGACGAGCACGGCGAGTTCCACTTCCGCAGCGTCATCCCCAGCTACTACCCGATCCCAACCGACGGACCCGTGGGCGACCTTTTGCACGCCACCGGCAGGCACCCCTACCGCCCTGCCCATATCCACTTCATCGTGGCCGCACCCGACTACAAGACATTGACCACCCACATCTTCGTCGGCGGCAGCGAATACATCGACTCCGATGCAGTGTTCGCGGTAAAGGAAAGCCTCATCAAGCCCTTCACCACCAACACGGATCCCGAGGCGGCCGCGGCCCTTGGAGTGGCCGCGCCCTTCGTCGAAGGCGTCATCGACATCGTCCTGCACCCCGAAGCCCGTCCCCACGAAGATACCAATGAGACCCTCAAGGAGGTCGTCCGATGAAGGACTTCCAGTACCAGGCCCTGCCGATGCGTGTCACCTTCGGATCCGGCTCGCTCAAGTCACTGCCCGACGAAGTCCGCAGCCTCGGCCTGCAGCGTGTACTGGTCCTTTCCACCTCCTTCCAGGAGGACCTGGCCCGGGAAGTCTCAGAACAGCTCGGCGAGCTCAGCGCCGGCGTGCACCCCGAAGCCGAGATGCACGTTCCGGTCGAATCTGCCCACCGCGCACGCGAGGTCGCCAAGGCCGCCGGGGCTGATGGGTACGTCGCTGTGGGCGGCGGCTCCACCACGGGACTGGGCAAGGCCATCGCACTGGAATTCGGGGCCCCCATCATCGCGGTACCCACCACCTACGCCGGTTCCGAAATGACTCCCATCTGGGGCCTCACCGCCGAGGGGGAGAAAAAGACCGGCCGCGATCCCAAGGTGCTGCCCACGAGCGTCATCTACGACCCCGAACTGACCCTGACGCTGCCCGTGGGCATGTCCGTCACCAGCGGCTTCAACGCCATCGCCCACGCCGTCGAGGCACTGTATGCTCCCGACGGATCCCCGATCATTTCCCTCATGGCAGAGGAAGGCATCCGCGCCCTGGTCGGCGCGCTGCCGAAGATCGCAGAGAACCCGGCCGACATTGAGGCCCGCTCCGACGCCCTGTACGGGGCCTGGCTCTGCGGAGCCACCTTAGGAGCCACAACCATGTCGCTCCACCACAAGCTCTGCCATACTCTCGGCGGAACCTTCAACCTGCCGCACGCCGAAACGCATACGGTCGTCCTGCCTTACGCACTGGCGTACAACTCCGCGCACGTGCCTGATGCCGTCGCTGCCCTGCGACGAGCCACAGGAGCGCAGGAACCCGCCAGCTACCTTCGCCAGCTGAGCCTTGGCCTCGGAGCGCCAGCATCTTTGCGCGAACTCGGGCTCACCGACAACGACGTCGAAACGGTCGTGGAACAGGCCACCCGCAACCCCTACGCCAACCCGCGCCCGGTCACCGGCGACGGCATCCGGGCCCTCCTCACCGCCGCGCTCAACGGCGAAACCGTCTAAACCACCGATCCGACAGCTGTCTGGAAGGGACAGGGTCAGTTGGGGGTCCTCGGACCTCGCAAGCAGGGCCGCCCGGAATGGTCCCGCTAACCTTAGGGCTCTGAAACGCGGGTTGGCCTTAGCACGTGCTCGGGAACCGGACCGGCAGCTCATCTCACGAGGGTGTCCCTTGCCGCCTCCGGGTGACGAAACCCTTCCGGCGTTGCCCATGCGAGTAGCCCTGCCGTGCGAATTCTCAAGTCACTCTCACCCCCCTCTTGCGCAGGGGACAGGTCCATAAGAGTACACGGCCACGCCACAAGGCATATATGAAATAGATGGGTAGAGCGGAATATTGGTATTTGTGAAATGCCTCATACGGTCGCAAAGTGGAGTGGAAACACCGACATGGTCGTCGCATTCCTTTTCAGAAGTATGGGCTGGCGCGGCCTGATAATCCTGACGAAGGGCGCGTTTCCATGATCAAAGTCAACGTGGACCTGCAACGTTGCGATGCCAATGGCACCTGCGCTGCCTTGATGCCCGACCTGTTCCGGATCGACCAGGCCGGCAGGCTCGAACAGCTGCGTGCCGAGGTCGAGGAGGAGCGCGGGGATGACCTCGAAGAAGTCATCCACTGCTGCCCGATGGGGGCGATCACGCGGACATGAACACCCACTCTCAACTCTCAGAATCCAGTTAGGAAGTACGGCTATGCCCCAGACCGCTACGGACGTTGTCATCATAGGCGGATCAACGGCAGCACTGCGTGCTGCCGAAACCGTTGTTCGCCAGGCCCCGGAACTGGACGTCACCATCATCAGTGATGAGGTGCACCTGCCCTATGAGCTGCCGCCGTTGTCAAAGATTCCCTTGAAGGATCACGTCGATATCGAATCGCTCGTCTACCCTGTCGCCCGTGAACTGCGGGAGAAGGGCGTCCATTACCGCCTGGGAGAACGTGCCACGGCCATTGATCCGGCGCGCCGGGTCATCACCACTGATACCGGCCAGGTCAGCTACCGGGCCGCTATCATCACGACTGGTTGCGAACCGATAGTGCCCCCGATGTTCCGGGACCAGCAGGACGTGTACGTGTTGCGCCGGTTCGACGATTCGGTGGCGCTTCGCCAAGCCGTCGAAGATCGTCAGCGCTCCGTGGCCATCGTCGGCGCCGGCTTCATCGGTGGCGAGTTCGCTTCGACGTTGATCAGCGACGGCCGTGAAGTCTCGCTCATCGACTTGTCTGTGCACCCCTTGATCCGTTTCGGCGAAGAAGTCTCCGGTGTCTACGAAGAGCTTCACCGCTACAAGGGAGTCACAACGTTTTTCGGCGTGGGAGCGACTGGGACGATCGAACGGGAAGGCAGCCGGTTCTTGCAGCTCAGCGATGGCCGCGAGGTCGCAGCCGATGTGATCGTCGTGGGAGTCGGGGTGCGGCCAGCCGTTTCCTGGCTGGATTCCTCGGGAATCCCGCTGGATAACGGCATCACTGCCGATGAGTATCTCCATACCGTTGACGGTGTGTTCGCTGCAGGCGACGCCGTCTGCTGGCCCAACGCCCGATTCAACGCCACAATGCGCATCGAGCACTGGACCACCGCAGCGGAGCAGGGGCGTGGAGCCGGGCTGAATGCCGTGAAGTACCTCAAGGATGAGCCGCTCATTCCATTCGTCAACGTGCCCTTCTTCTGGTCGGATCAGCACGGTCAAAGAGTTCAGTGGGCCGGTCATCGGCTGGGAGACGAGCAGGTGGTATCCAACCGGAACGAGGGCGGCGAGCTGTTTCTCTTCCGCAAGGGTGATCTCGTCACCGGTGTGCTGGCCTTCGAACGGCGTCAGGAGTTTGTGCAATTGCGTGCGAAGCTCCGCCAACCCCTCGCATGGGATGTCGCCCTCGGAGTCGCTTCGGGATTCGACTCCGCGGCCCGAGAGGTGGCAGTACCGTGACCGCCCAAAGACGCCGCTATGTTTCCTGCCCGTGCGGCTCTCTGCTGGAAGGCGCCGACGATGACGAGCTCGTCAGCTCGGTACGTACACACCTGAGCGAAGTACATCCAGGATTGGATTACAACCGGGACCAAATCCTACTCATGGCCTACTGACTCGAGACCGCTCGCGCGCACGTGCGGAGCCATAGTCGGGACAAGGCCAGAATGAGCGCCGAGCGATATCTGTCACAGCGACTTCGCCCTGGCCTTCAAAGGAGTCTCCTTCTGGAACCTGCAGACATAACTGCCGGATCCAATGCCCTCCAAATCGCGTCGGTGAGTGGCTGAAGAGCGGCTAGTTCGATATGGAAGCGGTCCCTAAGTTTTTCAATGAAAGTTCGAGATCAATAAGGCATCGCATCAGTCCTGCGATGCAGCGACATCAAATTCAGGAGTCTTAATGTCAGTCAACACGCCCACCAGCGGCCGAATGAAATCGGTACTCTTTTCGAGTTTTATGGGAAGCGCAATCGAATTCTACGATTTCCTGCTCTACGGCCTGGCCGCCAGCGTGGTGTTCGCCCCTCTCTACTTCGCAAACCTGTCTCCGGCAATGGGGATGATCGCATCCTTCGCGACGTTGGCCGTTGGATATCTGGCCAGGCCGCTGGGCGGGCTGATCTTCGGCCCCTTCGGGGACCGCCTCGGACGAAAGAAGATGCTCGTCCTGACGATGCTCTTGATGGGCGGTGCGAGCTTCTGCATTGGGCTGATCCCGACCCAGGCGGCAATAGGTCAGCTGGCACCCCTGCTGCTGATCATCCTGCGCGTCATCCAAGGTATAGCCGTCGGTGGCGAATGGGGCGGAGCAGCACTGATGGCCATGGAGCATTCAACGCGGGAACGCCGAGGCTTTTCGGCCAGTTTCGCCAACATGGGTGGCCCCGCGGGCGCCGCCTTGGCAACTGCCGTGTTCAGCCTGTGCAGCATGATGCCCGACGAAGCGTTCATGAGCTGGGGCTGGCGGGTGCCGTTCCTCCTCAGCGCCGCCCTTGTCGCCATCGGACTGTTCGTTCGCCTCAAGGTCGCCGAATCACCGGTCTTCCTCGAAGCTCAGCGCCAGACAGCCTCGTCTTCCGCGCGCCGACGAAACCCGATCCTCGAGGTGGTCACCAAGTATCCGCGCGCCGTCATCATCGCTTGCCTGGCAACTATCATGGCCTTCGTTGTCCAGTCCCTGCTCGCTACCTTCGCCGTGCCGTATGCCATCGCTTCAGGCCACAGCCGCTCCGAGGTCCTATGGATCAGCCTCGCGACCCAGGTGATCCATGTATTCACGATCCCGATGTTCGCAGCCCTCTCTGACAGGATCGGCCGTCGCAAGGTCATGGCCGCCGGGGTGATCGGCATGACACTCATGATTCACCCCATCTGGTTGATGGTCGCCTCAGATAACCTCCTGCTGCTCTTCCTGGCATTCCTGGTTGGCAACCCCGTGCTCCAAGCCATGGTTTACGGGCCCACCGCTGCATACATCGCTGAAATGTTCGGTGCCGAATCCCGCTACACCGGCGCATCCCTGGCCTACCAATTGTCCTCGACTCTGGGTGGCGGTCTCGTACCTCTCGCTGCCACCGCCCTGCTGGCAGCCCGCGGTGGAAATGACCCGGTATATGTGTCGGCTTTAGTCATGGCTATCGGGTTGATCAGTCTCCTCGCACTGTTCGCGCCCCGTGGATACAGGGACACGAATCAAGAAGGGGCCAAAGCCGCGGTAACTGCAGAGTTGTGAGAGGACAGAGCGTCCCCGCTGAAACTACACCGGGGCGCTCTGCCAACAATCAAATGAAAACCCCACTGCCGGGACCTGGTCAGGGAAGTGTGGCGGCGAGGCAGTCGTTGCGCCGAACTCGGGAAAAGAGGCCTTGAAATGCGGGCCGGATCTTCACACACCTGCTGGCAGATGCTTGAGTTGATGAGGGGACCTGATGATCTACGAACACGCTGATCTCCGGATAAATGCAGAAACCGAAACCGAGTTCCTCATGGATTTTGCAGCGGTCAGGCATTTGCTGCTGGAGGCAGAAGGATGCCTTTCCGTTGAACTGTTCGAAAGTGTCGACACGCCAGCTGCCTATTTGCTTCGGGTGGGTTGGGAAAGGATTGAAGACCATACAAACGCTTTTCCTGGCACTCATCAAGCCGACGAACTGGGCAGAGTACTGATGGCTCACTGTGCAGCTCCACCGAGCGTCATCCATTACAGCGGTCAGGAGGTTACGGTCGCGCCAGCCCAATCCCTGAATGGGCCATGATGAACCGATTTAGCTCAATGGGCCCGTCCCATTCAACCGATGCTCCTATTGTCTTCAAGTGACTTCCTAGCCAGGTATCGCTCGTCGTTCAAAGGGGTGGCAGCAGCCGGCGAGAGCGGGGAGAGGATTTGCCGGTATCTCGGGGTGAACTATCGATCACGTCCAGAGGTGCGACGGGTCTCTGCAGCCGCGCTCAGCACGGCCTCGAGCACGGGTTTAGGGTGGGAAGGTGAACGCCGGCTTCTGCGTGGAGACCGGCGTTTTCCTTATTCAGGACGAGGGGAGCGGGACTGTAGCTGACGACGGCGAAGCCGCCAGTCCAGTCGACCTTTTCGGTGGCGCCGAGGGTGATCGGAGGAAACCGAGTGCTTCGAGTTCTCGGGCGCGGTGCAGGGTTCCGGCGTCTGCGGCCTGCAGGCCGCCCGGGTGATGATGCCGGCGAGCTGGGTTTTGGCCGGTGTCCTAGCCTGCGATCAGCACGGTGGTGGGCCGGGCGCCAATAACACCGGCGGCGAGGGTCGGGCCCAGGTGGGTGTTGAAGGCTTTCAGGACCTTGGAGTCGGAAAGGCAGCGGCGATTTTCGGCGGCTGCGGAGGAATCCGCCGGGACGGTGAGGGAGTCGGAGGTTTCGAAGTTCATCGGGTTGGTGATGTCCGCGAGGACGCGGCCGGCCGCTGAACTGGTCGGCGCGCTGGGCGTGGACTTCTCTGATGCGGGGTGGGGCCGTCCGTACCTGGTGGCGTACCCATAGCTGGGATCGCACATCGAGGAAAGTGGTTAGCTGGCCCAAGGACTGCAACGGTCAGGCCGTGGGTGTCCACGCGGGCAGGATTGTTTACCCCGCCTTGGTCTGGCTGGCGACCCAGGACGCGATTTGGGTGCGTGAGGTGAAGCCCAATTTGGCCAGTATCCGCTCGATGTGTCGACCGACTGTCCTGTGCGAGAGCACTAGCTCAGCGGCTATTTCTTTATTGCTCCGCCCTTGGGCAACGAGGGCAGCAACCTGCGCTTCCCGTTCGGTAAGGTGCGGGCCGCCGTACTGGCTGTAAGGATCCACAAGCACCGATTTGGCTGTGCGGTGGGCTGCAGAATTTTTGTGACCCGCGGAGGTTTCTGTCTGCCGTGAAACATATGCGGCGTGCGCCGACTTCAGCGCCAGCTCCACGGTCTGATCTATTGATAGTGCGGGCCAGCCGTCGATGATTGAGAGGTACCGGGCTTCCCCGAGTTCGTTCCGTACTTGGGCCGCAGTCTGCTCAAAGTCGGTTTCAAGGGGACCAAATGCAGAAATCGTGGTGCCAATTCCTTTCCATACCGACTGTGCCGCCTGAAAAAGAATTGCTGCGGATTCATAGCACCTGTTCGAGGCGGCGGTCCATGACATCTGCTCGATGGTTAGTGCAACGCAGAGCCCATCATGGAAGTCGCGTTGAATTTCCAGCGCGGCGATCTGGGATTGGCGGGCTTCATCGAGTTGGCCCAAATGCCATTGGCAAAGTCCCATGACAGCGTGCCCGTAAGCTTGGCTCCAGCGCTCACCTTGTTGGCCGCTTTCAGCGAGAACCTGCCGGCACGTTGCGAGGGCCTCCTCCATCTGGCCGTCGTACATTTGCGTCCAGGCCAGAAGGAAAAGCGCGGTAAGTTCCGATGCGAGGTCCTCCTCCCGGCGATGGATAGCCGCAGCTCTACCAAAGAGTTCAATAGCGTGCTCAAGTCGGCCTTTGAAGACTTCGCTGAGGGCTTCCCAATGGTCAACATGAGCAGCCAACACCTGATCGTCCAGATCGTCGGCGATGCTGCGGCACTCCGTAAGATATTGTTGCGCCGGTTCACGGTCGCCTTGAAGCAGGGCTACCCAGGCGGCCACCCACAGTGCGGTCCCACGTTCTGGTGTGCGGTGCATGTCCAGGCCGAGCATTCGGTCGAGCCATCGGCGGCCATCGCTGAGGTTGCGGCCGGCAATCCAGTGGTACCTAAGTAGAGCCGCAAGATTCATCCCTGCTAGTTCCTCTCCTGGCGTGGTTGCTGACCATTCCAGCGCTGAGAGGATATTCGTATGATCGCGCCGCGCAGCGGCGAGGCGGTTTGCTTGTTCCGGTCCACACCAGAGCGCTACCGTTTGGGACGCCTCGCCGAGGTAGTGGTCCCGCTGGCGGCGACGCAACTCAGGAGACTCTCCGATGCCTTCAAGCAGTTCTGCACCGTACTCCCGGAAGGTCATCAGCTGGCGGTACCTTCTGCTCTGATCACCACTAATCGGTCCGTCAATGACGTTTTCGGCAACTACTAGGGACTTCGCGACGAGATGGTCCAACAGGTCGAGAACGTCCCGTTTGTTGATCTGGCCAAAACCGCAAACCTCCTCCACGGCCTTGACGTCGAAGCTGGTCGGAAAGACTGCAAGCCTGGCCCACAAAAGCTGCTCGTCTTGCGTGCAGAGTTCATAGCTCCAATCGATGAGCGCCCTCAGTGTTTGCTGACGAGGAATTGCTGCCCGGCTTCCGCCCGTGAGGATATCGAAGCGCCTGTCCAACCGTTCGACAAGCTGAGCAACTGAAACGGAGCGCAGCCGCGCGGCAGCAAGTTCGATTGCGAGCGGGATTCCGTCGAGCATTTGGCATAGCTGGGCTACGGAGAGCCGGTTGCCGTCAGTGATTTCGAATCCGGCGTCCACGCTTTTGGCGCGATCAACCAACAACCGAACAGATTCGAAGGCCTCAACCGCGCCCGCATATCCGTTTGACACAGCGGGGGTACTGAGGGGCGGCACCTGGTAAACCTGCTCGCCTAAGATCCCCAAGGGTTCCCTGCTCGTTGTAATGACACGCAGTTCTGGTGCGAAATCCAACAGCTTGGCTGCCAGCGCTGACACTGCATCCAGAAGATGTTCGCAGTTGTCCAGAACCAGGAGCAGCTGTCGTTCTTGGACGTAGTCCGAAATCCTCTCCATTGGAGAGCGGTTGGACTGGTCGGGGAGTCGGAGGGCGGCGGCGATCTGCGAACCGACCAAGGCGTTGTCATCCAAAGCCGCGAGTTCAACGGACCACACACCGTCTCGAAAGGCCTTCCGTGTCCGGGAGGACAGCTCCGCGGCCAGGCGGGTCTTGCCGACGCCGCCGGGGCCGACAAGGGTTAGGAGGCGGGAGCGTGACATCAGCTCACGCGCTTCCGCGAGTTCTCGCCGTCGTCCAATGAAGCTTGTCAGGTTATGGCCCCCGGGGGGTCGAACAACTGCTGCTTGGGTGCTCATAACCCTCCTGTGATGCAGAAAACAATACACGTAGCGGGTTGGGTCATTTGACCCGTTTTAAATCCGTTCCAGGAGACCAGACTGGGTTCAGTCAGAACATTACTTTGAAGCAAGCGGAAGGCCAGCGCGATGAGGCGCAGAGTAGCAGCGACAACCACCTGCCAGTCCAGCGCGAGCGGGACCCGTCTGGCCGATCGCCGAGCCCGCTCGTCTGAATCACCCCAAGGCTGCATCGCTTCCTTTGCTGTTCCGGATCACTGGACCGCGGAGGATCTCTGGCCCGACTGCCTCGATGCACAAGCCAGCGGCTCAAATGCGATCCTCCCCGATAAGTGCACCCATTCTTGACACCAGCCCCGGTTACTTTGGCTGCTTGGCCTGGCACTCAAAGGAGGGCAGGCCAAAATTGTGTTTCGCCGCCAAAATTCCCGGGCTCCATCCATCAACAAAATCTCACTACGAAAGAGGCACCATGACAGCGACGTCGCTCACCGAATTGTCAGAAATCAATGTTCCGGATGCTGGGTTGGTGGCTCGTGCCACTGAATTGCTGCCGTTGATCCGGGAATTCGCCGGGCAGGGTTCGGAAGCCCGGCGCGTGGCTCCGGAGGTGGTGTCGGCCTTGGAAGGTGCAGGAATTTTCCGGATGCTGGTTCCTAAGCGATACGGCGGCATGGGTGCTTCGCTGCGTACTGCTGTGGAGGTAACGAAGGAAATATCCCGCGGTGATGGTTCCACCGGGTGGGTCACTACGCTGATGATGGTCGGGACCGGTTTCGCCTCGACCTTTTCCCGGCAGGCCCAGGAGGATGTTTTCGGGAGCAACCCATCGGCGAAGGTGGCCGGCACGTTCAGCCCGGGCAGCAAGAGTGAGCGGGTAGAGGGCGGCTATCTGATCAGTGGCAGGTGGCCGTATTCCTCAGGTTCCTTTGCTGCTGATTGGGCAACGCTTGGTGTACTGCTTGACGGTGATGACCCGATGGCGCTGGCCCTCGTCCCGGCCGAGGCGTGGAGCATCGAGCCGACCTGGTTCGTCGCCGGAATGAAGGGCACCGGCAGCGATACGATCGTGGTCGAGAATCACTTCGTGCCTGAGCACCGTGTACAACGCCTCAGCAACATGCTCAGCTCAAACTTTCTCACCCCGTTCAAAGACGACAGGATGGCCAACGTTGCTTTCAACGCCGTTGCAGCCGCCATCCTGGTTGCCCCACAGATCGGCCTAGCCCGGCACGCGCTGGAAATCACCTTGGCAAAGCTGCCCGGCAAACCGGTGGCTTACAGCATGTACGACAACGCCAAAAATTCGCCCACCCACCAGCTCGCCGTCGCCAATGCGGCCACAAACCTGCACATCTCAGAACTGCTGCTGAACCGAATGTGCCTGGACATCGATACGGCAGCAGACGCCGGCCAACAGCTTGACCTGCCCACCCGTGCCCGGATCCGCAACGACACCGGCATCATCGCTGAACTGATCGGGCAGGCCATCGATGCGCTGATGACCGCCAACGGTGCCGGCTCGTTCGCCGAGGCCAACGTTCTGAACCAGATCTGGCGCGACTCCGAAATCGCCGCCCGGCACGCCTTCGTCACCCCAGAAATCGGCAAGGAAGCCTACGGCCGGGTCCTGATGGGCCTGGAGCCAACCATCAACCTCTAAGGCAGGGCCAAAATGTCCACACCCACAATCCCCCCAGCACCGGCTGAAGACCCGGCGCGAACTTACCGACACGTCCTCGGACATGTCCCAACCAGCGTCGCGGTCGTCACCGCCGGCACCAGATCCGGGCCTGTCGGCATGACCGTAGGATCCTTCACTTCCGTCTCGCTGGAACCCCCTCTGGTAGCCTTCTTCGTCGACAAGGCCTCCAAAACATGGCCCCGCCTTTATGAAGCCAGCCACTTTGGCGTCAATGTCCTCGGCCAGGACCAAACGGCGCTCTGCAAAGCATTCTCCCGCCGCTCGGAAGACCGCTTCGAAGAAGTCGGCTGGACCCCCTCGGACCGCGGAGTCCCATTACTGAACGATGCCATCGTCACCCTTGAATGCACCCGCTACAAAATCGATCTCATCGGCGACCATTACCAAGTCGTCGGACGCGTGGAATCCCTTGAATTACGCGCCACCAACCCACCCCTGATCTTCCTCCAAGGCAACTTCCTCAACCTCGCGCTTCAGGGCATGGACGGCGCCGACGGGTACCGCCGCACGAATATAGAGCAACGGGCCGAGTAAAGCACGCCAGCAAGCCAATCGGCTGAGCACAGGGTATCCAAATCAACCCGCCAGCTGCATTGGGGCATATCGACCCCGAGACCTGGCCGAACCGCTGGCCTCTCTGTCCGACACGTATACGGAGAAGACATCTGGGACCGTTCGGCTGACACCGAGTTCATTTGCAAGACCTTTCCCGCCAAAGAGGCCGGGAACAAAACACAAAAAGGAGGCCTTGAATTGGGCCGTATCATCATTAGTGGGGCATCAGGGGATCTTGGCCGCAGAGTTACAGAAATCCTTGTCGCAGCCGACCCGGACATCGAACTAACACTTGTGTCGCGCACACCAGAAAAGCTCCACAAACACAAAACACCCGGCATCCGCGTGGTGCGCGGCGACTACCAGGAGCCCGACTCTCTCAACGCTGCATACGCCGGCGGGGAAGTCCTCTTCCTCATCAGCGGACTCAATCTCGGCCGCCGGGTAGCCGAAACGCGAAACGCAATTGCCGCAGCCAAACATGCTGGCATCCGCCACATCGTGTACACATCGGTTGGGGGCATACATCCCAACAACCCCGCGCTCTCCGCCAAGGATCACTACCAGAGTGAACTGGACCTCAGGGCTTCCGGCTTAGGCTACACATTCCTCCGTAACGCGCTCTACTCCGAGATCATCAGTAACATCCTGGTTGCTCCTGCCGTAGCCAGCGGTGTTATCTCACAGGCAACAGCCGAAGGGCGCTTGGCGCCGGCGGCTAAAGCCGACGTCGCCCGCAGCGCTGCCGCGGTCCTGCTTGAGCCCGCGAAGCATCTTGGTGCTGTCTACGAAATCACCGGACCTGAACTGTTGACCTTTGCAGAAATCGCGGACATCAGCGCAGAGGTCCATGGCACGCCCATCAAGTACGTACCAATATCGGCTGATCAGCGTCTCGCCTTTTTTGACTCCATTGGTATCCCAAGGACGTACGACCCAAGCATGCCGCCAAGCGCCGATGGGCACATGTGGGCAAGCGATGAGTTGGTCACCGCCGAAGTCGCAATAGCCGAGGGCTACCAGACAGTCCTCTCAGGCCATGTGAAGCTGATAACAGGGCGCAATCCCGAATACCTCCGGTCCGTGATGGAAAGCGTCAAGTCCGTTCCCTATGACCAGATCCCAGCAGAGGTTTTATAAGCCCATCAATAATAGAATCGGACGGAATGACGGCTTCGCTCCAAGCAATTAGGGGCGAAGCCGTCTCCACGCTCGTGACCAAGCTGGGTACGTAGAGTCTCGGGGGAGTTCGCTCAATTCTGAATTGTCCTGAGAAGTCGCGATACGGGGAGCCGATCCAACACTTAAGATATTTCCGCCTGTTGCCCCCCGGACACGAAACCATTGACCTCAGATCGTCCCGTTGCCAGTCGCAATAACAATGAACTTGAGCGCGGAAGGCATCGACATTCCGGCTCTTCGCGGTTCGTGGTGAATGTTCTGCCGTGAAGGATGTTCATACCGTTGTTCTGGCGGCACTGCGCAACAGGATACGCGTTTTGTAGTTGCGTATGTTGGTGAATCCCCGGCCGGTCTTCTTTATGTGCTTGATCGCGGTGTTGTTGGCTTCCACTTTCGCGGTTGTCGCACCGGTGACAATGAGCACTTCGATCTCTTTCCACCACCGGCAGACCGTCCGCCAGAGCCGGTTGGTTTCGGGCTGCGCGGCTTGAACCACCAGTGCCTGAAGCTGGCCTTTCGCGGCGGCCGCGTCGGCGAGGGGCCCGGTGGTCAGCAGGGCCCGGAGCTGTTCCTTGACCAGCCAGGCGGCCTGCAACTTCCCGGTGGCGTGGTCGGTATCGAACACGTTGCTGAGCCTTTCCCGTGCCCGGTCCGAGAGTGTATCCCCGGCGCGCAGGAGCAGTCGCCGGTTGGTCCAGACCGGGTCGATGGAGCGTCCGCGCCGGCCATGAACCTGCTGGGTGAGGCGCTGCCGGACTTTGGTGAGCATGTCGTTGCCGAGCTTGACCAGGTGAAATGCGTCGACTGGGACAGCGGTGCGTGGCAGCCAAATCCGCAAGGCTTTGCGGAATGCGGCGGATGGGTCGATGGCAACGACCTGCACGCCCAGGCGCCACTGAAGCGGACGGGCGAAGAGCCAGTCGCCGACGCCCGCATTGTCGCGGCCGTCAACGATCCCCGGGACTTGTCGGGTGTCCAGATCGACGCTGGTGGTCATCCACGGTTCGTAGCGTTTCCAGGCGTTGGTGGCCGGGTCGCGGAAGAACCGCACGGACCGGTAGCGGTGTTCATCGATGCCGAGCATCCGCGGTGTAAGGGCGTCGACATCGGGCAGCGTCAGCGCCGCGGTGTCCAGGGCCCGCTGCACGAGCCACCATGAGACTCCGGAAGAAGCGGCGGCCTCGGCGGCTGCCCTGCCGGATCCGATGACGGCGGCCACCAGGGCCTCACGGAGCCGATGGGTGGACCGTGCCCGGCGGGGGACCTGGGTTGTTTCCTTGGTGAATGTCTGGCGCGGGCACAGGTACTCATCGCAGAAGAATCTCCGCTTGGCCCAGACCACTTCGACCGGCCCGGCGACGGGGATGTCACGCAGGCGTTGTGGCCGGGGGGAATGGACGCGGCTGCTGATGACGCCGCAGGACGGGCATCCGGCCTGGGCGGTGGCTACGACACGGATCCGCGGCTGCCCGAAAGCGAGGATTTCAGTATCGGTGACGCGGTAGCCGGGCAGGTTGAAAATCGCGGTGGCAGCATCGGGGCGCGGGGAAGTAGGCTCGCTCAAGGCTCGTAGCTCCTGACTTGATGAATGCGTAGAGAACGTCCATCACAGTAGGGCTACGAGCCCTTCAGCTTTCAAGACACGGAACCTGTTTCACATCAAACACGAAGAGCCCAGATTCCGGCTGAGCTGAGAATTAACACCGCGCAATCTGGCCCACACTACCCTGCCGGATTACGGCCCAGCTTTTCCCAGGCTTATCAGGCCCGAAGTTGTTATTGAAGAACGTGGCCTGAACGACCAGTTGGTCGCTTCTGCAATGTGGTGGAACCGAACTTCCCCGCGGCTGCCCTTAGTGTGCTAATGCCTCAGAACTTTTCGCCGCGGGGTGCTGCCACCAAGAAGGAGACGATGCAGGCTGCGGCTGTAATGCCAACGGAGACCCACAATGCGGGAGCATAGCCGAGGGTAGCCGCCTGAGCGGCGAATGGTTGTACAAGCATGACGCCGAGACCGGCACCAGTGCCGAAACTGGCACCGGTAAGGCCGGGCAGCGCCGCAGGGGCCTCCTTGGGGGACAACACGACAGAGAGTCCGTTAAGACTTGTAAAGAGAAAGCCTGTGTAGGAAATGCCAAGGGCGGCAACAGCGAAAATAGCCACATAGAGATTGTCGGAGAAAGCCGCTGCGATAATGCCGAAGACCAGGCTGAAGACTGCTCCGAGCCGCAGGGTTAGGAGCCACCCGCGGCGGTCGGCGATCCAACCGGCCAGGGGGGCCGTGAAAACGCCTAGCAGAGCTGGTGGGGCCAGGAACAGCAGGGCCGCAAGGGAGGGATTTAGTCCGAAGCCATGTTGGAGGTCTTGGCTAAGAACCACCACGGTGAAATTAAGCATGGCGAACATGCCGGCGAGGGCGAGCAGGCTGGTGGCGACAACAGGCCAGAACTGCCGGGAACGCAGGTAGCTCACGGCGATAAGGGGGTGCCTGCGCCTCTTTTCAACAGCCCAGAAGACCCCGAAAGTGACCACTGTTCCGACAAGAAGTGCCAGTGAGACCGCAGATGTCCAGCCTGCGGAAGAACCCACAGAAACGAAATTTGTAAGGAGTATCAGGAACACGGAGAGCGTGCCGGCCCCCCACCAATCCATCCTGCCGCTCACGCCCAGGGGCCGACCCTGAGGGACAACCTTTAGGATGCACACGGCGGCGATCGCTGCCACCACCAGCACCACGACGAAAATTGATTTATAGCCATAGGCTTCGGTCAGGAGTCCACCCGCGAAACCGTCCAGACCGCCGACTCCACCGCTGATCGCTGCCACAATACCCAGCGATACCCCAAAGACTCTGGTGTTCAGGTTTTCGTTGAGGACGATGTAGGCCAGGGTGAACATGGCGCCGCCTGCTCCCTGCAGGATTCTTCCCGTAACAAGCAGGGGCAATGTCGGAGCCACTATGCACAGAATGGTGCCGGCAACAACGGTGCCGAGGGCTGCAAGCATGGCGGCACGGCGACCGATGAAGTCGCTCCAACGTCCGAAGACGGGCACAGCAATTGCGGCGGAGAGAAAGAACATCGATTGAAGGGGTGCCGCACCGGCCGGCCCCTCACCGAAGGCGGCGGCCATCTGGGGAAGTGCCGGCGTGACCATGCTGGCGGTCAGCTGAAAGGTCACCGTGGCCACGATCAGGGTAAAAATCAACCTTGTCGCACGCCAGCCGTCGATCTTGTGTTGTTCAGAACTTGTGCTGGGATCTGTGGTCGAGATGTTCACATAAAACTCCTTGGTGATGCCGGGGATCCGGCGTGCGGCAGCAGGCCGCTGAATATTGCGATGTCCGGACCTACCTCAAAAGAATCGGCTCCGCGGTTTTGGGCAGGCTCCCCCGAGAGCATGCCCGGGTTCAAGTCCGGAAGGTTTTCCCGCTCCACCGACTGACTTGGTCGCTCAAGACTGGTGATCAGGGATGACAGCACGATCTGCGTTGCGATGAAGTCGCCATAGCCTGAAGGCCGGCCGGCAGAGAACCGGTAGTCCTTGAAACGGTGCTTGTGTCAGCCAAGCCCCTGCTATCTATATCTGCCCTGGACTCGGGCGTACGGCGCCACCCTGGAAGGCCGGTCTTATGGAAGGCATTGGGGGCGGTTCAGTGAAGGCAGCCCTTAAGGAGACCGACTACCAGGCGGTGCCGGTATTCGCATGGCTTGGCAGCCCGGTCAATGCCGATGAAGCGCGTGCAACGGGCCTTAGAGGTTACCCATGACGAATTGAAGGTTGCCGCGGCTTAGGATGCTCGCCGTCGGAAGTGCTCTGCCTCAGACGGTCTTTCTCGACTGGTCCACGAGCTGGCCTTCGTGCACGTAGGATTCATATGCTTCGCTGAGATCGACATATTTGCGAAAATTCCGGAGATCAGACAACTGGTTGTTACGAACTCGAGCAACGAAGTCAGTATTCGCTATTTGCGCCCGGCCTACACCGATAAAGTCGAAATCACCTGCTGCGAGGCCGCGGCGGACCCGGGCCAGGTCCTGCTCGACCTGAAGCTCGGGTTCCTGATCATCGAAAATGTCCTGCGCGAGATCCGTACTTAGGCCGACACTGCCGATAGCGATGACCGGGACGGCAGTCATGGTCTTCACCCATGAAGCCAGGCTGCGCTCTGGGTCTAATTCAGGCCATGCCGGTGCATCAAACCGGCGTGTGGATACGTGGAACAGGTTTACTCCTGCTCGCTCAAGGCGCTGGATGAATGGGCGGAGGTCATCTGGATGATCAGCGATCTTGGCACCATAATCCACTTCCTTCCACTGTGAGAATCGGAATGAAATTATGAAGTCCGGCCCTGTTGCCTCACGAATGGCAGCTACAATTTCCTCAGGAAAGCGTGCGCGCTCTTCTAATGTCAAACCGCCGTATTCATCATCGCGCTTATTCGTTTCATGCCAAAGAAAGAGGTCCAATAGGTATCCGTGGGCGCCATGTACCTCGACGCCGTGCGCTCCGACCTCTTGGGCGATAATGGCGCTCTGCACATATGCTGCCTTTGTGTCTTCGAGATCCTGGCTGGTCATTGCTAAGCCGTTAGTGCGGCCCTCCTGGACTAAGCCAGAGGGGCTTAGTGAGGGATGATCCGGAAAAGGATTCGGGACTCCATCGATCACTAGCCGCAAAGCGCCGGGATGCCACAGTTGCATGAGAAATACCGCGCCCGTTGCCGTTACGGCCTTCGCAACGCGACGCCAGCCCTCAACGGTTTCCTGACCGATGATGCCAAACACTGGCTGCCAGTAGGCGGCAGGATGGTCGGGGGCAGCCCCTTCGGCGATTATCAGGCCTGCGCCATCTTCGGCGCACTTCCGCAGGGTCTCCGCCATGCCAGGTGTTGGTGCATAATCACGCGTTTTCCGTTGCATTGCCGGCAGTACAAAACGATTACGAATCGTTTTCCCATTTACCAGAATCGGTGAGAATAGGGGATCCGGATTAAACTTTTCTGACATTTGTGGCACCTCGCCGTTGAGTGTGGTTGGAATTCCTCACACTTTACTCAGGGCTTCATTGGTCCACAATTAGGCACATTTTTGTTCCTATGCGATGCAAGACTGTCCCTCTGCTCACATAGCGGAGGTTATGTCCTTCACATGCACGTCGGCGGGCAGATCGTCCCATGGCTGCATGTCTGGCACGCCGGTTCTCAGAACAGCAAATGCAAACACTCCCTTGTAACGGAGATCTTCGCGGACGGCACCGAGCCAGCGCGGATCGAACCCCCAGGCAGGCGGGCTCCGTTTGCTGGTGCTGCCCTAATTTTGGCTGTTCGATGAACCATTCTTTCGGGGTGTCAGTCCCGCGCCGGCCGGACCAGACATCAGCGATGCAATTTGAGTGCGTGAGTTGAAGCCAAGTTTCGCCAAAATTCGCTCAATGTGCCCTCCAACCGTTCGGGGTGAGACCACGAGTTGGGCTGCGATCTCCTTATTACTGAGCCCTTGGGAAACCAGACCGGCGATTTGAGCTTCTCGTTGGGTGAGCGCGCTATCTCCAGGCTTCCCATAACCGCCTGGGGTCTCAGCGGTGCGGTTACTGCGCCTTGCACTTACTTTCGTGGGGGGCTGTGGGGTACCTGCAGAGGTGTACCCTGTGCGGGCTGCGCCCAGTGCAAGCTCGATGGCTTGCTCCTGAGAGGGTTCAGGGCGGGCGGTGAGGACTTTGAATTCCGTTTCTCCGAGCTCGCGGCGCACCCGGGTCGCCATCTGCTCGAAGTCCTTCTCCAGAGGGCCGAACGCCGAGATCGTGGTTCCTATCCCGCTCCAGACGGCGCGGGCTGCGTGGTACAGAACGGCTGCGGATTCGTAGTGTCCGCCCGACGCAGCTGTCCAGGACATTTGTTCAATTGTCAGAGCGATGCAAAGGCCGTCGGGGAAGTCTCGTTGTATTTCAAGTGCTGCGATCTGTGATTGCCTCGCCGCATCCAGTTCCCCCAGGTGCCACTGGCAGAGCCCCATGACCGCATCAGCGTAGGCACGGGCCCATCGTTCTCCGTAACTATCGCTGACCTTCAAGACCTCCCGGCAGGTGGCCAAGGCCTCTCCTGTGCGACCGGCGTACATTTGCGTCCAAGCCAGCAGAAATAGGGCGTAGAGGGCCGATGCGGTATCACCAACTTGGCGGTGAACAGCAACAGCTGCGCCAAAAAGCCCCATTGCGCGCTCCAAGTGATCGTCGAATACCTCGCAAAGGGCCTCCCAATGATCTGCATGGGCCGCCAGCGCCCTGTCGTTGAGGCTCTCTGCGATCAGCCGGCATTCGGCAACATGCTCCCGCGCTTGTTCCCTGTCACCCTGCACAAGGCAGATCCAGGCTCCAACCCACAGTGCGCCTCCTCGTTCAGGGCTCGGTTCGGTTGCTAACTTAAGTAGGCGGTCCAGCCATCGTCTGCCCTCGGCAAGGTTCCCACCAGCCGTCCAGTGGTACCTGAGCAGGGCAGCGAGGTGCAGCCCTGCGCGTTCCTCCCCCTGGGTCGAGGCCGACCACTCCAGCGCAGACAGAAGGTTCGGATGGTCCCGCCGCGCCGCCATCAGTCGCTCGGCCTGGTGCGGGCCGCACCAATTCTTTACTGTGTCAGCCGCCCGGGTCAGGTAGTGGTCACGCTGGCGGCGCCGCATCTCCGTTGTCTCCCCGATTGATTCGAGAAGCTCGGCGCCATACTCGCGAAAGGTCATGAGTTGGCGGTACCGAACCCGGACGCTGCCTCCTGTTTGAGTGCCGTAAACGTTCTCGGCGACGACGAGCGACTTGGCGACGAGATGGTCAATGAGATCGAGTACGCTGTCGCGTGTCAGCTGGCCAAATCCGCAAACCTCTTCGGCAGCCTCTACTTCAAAGCCGCCCGGGAAAACTGAGAGGCGTGCCCACAGCAGCCGCTCATCTGAACTGCAGAGTTCATGGCTCCAGTCGATCAGTGCCCTGAGGGTCTGCTGCCTTGGTAGTGCCGCGCGACTGCCGCCAGTCAGAATATCGAAACGCTTGTCAAGCCGCTCGATGAGTTGAACAACTGACACAGAACGCAGCCGGCTCGCCGCAAGTTCGATCGCCAAAGGGATCCCGTCAAGTCTCTGGCATAGTTGCGCCACAGCCAGGCGATTAGCCTCAGTAACTTCAAAGGTAGGATCCACGCTACGAGCGCGGTCTATGAGCAGGCGGACCGAGTCGAAGGACTCGATTGTCACACCTTCCGAGGCTTGGACGGGCGCGGCAAGAGGAGGCACGTTGTAGACCTGCTCCCCGAAGATGCCCAAAGGCTCCCGGCTAGTTGCCACAATCCTCAATCTCGCAGCTCGATCAAGGAGTCGGGCGGCAAGGACGGAGACTGCATCGAGAAGATGTTCGCAGTTGTCGAGAACGAGAAGGAGATGCCGGTCCTGGACATAGTCTGCGATCCTCTGCAGGGATGACCGGTTGGACTGGTCCGGCAGCCGCAGGGCGGCAGCTATGTGAGAACCGACCATGGCGCCGTCCTCTACCTCAGCGAGCTCCACGATGCAGACACCGTCGCTGAATGTCTTGCGGACCCGAGAGACCAGCTCCAGCGCCAGACGCGTCTTACCGACGCCACCAGGGCCCACCAGAGTCAGAAGCCGGGAGCGTGACATCAGCTCACGGGCTTCAGTTAGCTCGCGGCGCCGTCCGATGAAGCTCGTCAGGTGATGGCCCTCGTGTGAACGGCCGACAACTGCGTCGGTACTCATGTTCCTCCTGTGATGCACAAAACAATACAGGTATCAGATGGGGTCATTTGACCCGTTTCTGCTGCGCCGAAAAAGACCAGACTGGAAGCCGTTGCAAGGATGCAACACAGGCCTCGATGGGAAGAATGATGAAACACACCGGCACCCTTAAGCGCCAATGCTCAAGCCGAGTACTTTTCCCAGTGGCGGGATGCTACACGGCGCGGGCACATTGCGGGGAAGATGCTGTCCCCTCTCCCCAGGTAACCGCTGGTTGATGTTATGCAGCAAACGTCTGTCCCTAGGGAGCAGGTTCCGATGCTGCGGAGTTGCTGAACCTCTAATTTTCGATCGAACGTAGATGTCTTCCACGTCGGGGCGTTTGTTCGAGGTGTTCATCACCCGCGAGCCGGTGATGCTTCCCCGCGTTATATCCGGCGACAGCAGCGCAGACAACAGGACCGGCCGGATCCGGTACAACGACCCAAGGCGCTGTTAGTGCCGCCATCAAATTCCTCGGAATGCTTTGTCCCCAAATTTTCCACGAGCTAGGAGAACCCATGTCAGTCACTGTTGAGCGACCCAATGAACTCGATCGAATGCGCTTCTTCATCAATGGAGAGTGGGCCGAACCCAGCGCTGTCCGCATCCAGCAACAGGTGGAGGCAGCCACGGGCGAGGTCATCGGCCTGGCAGCGTTAGGTTCCGAGGCCGATATTGATGCGGCTGTGAAGGCTGCGCGGGGCGCCCTCGACAATGGTCCTTGGGGCAGAACCACGGCCGGCGAACGGGCCGCAGTGCTTCGCAAATTTGCAGAGGCGCTCGATCGCCGTGCCGCTGATACGTCACAGCTCGTCAGCAGAGAAAATGGCATGCCCATCGGGTTGTCGCAGATGCTCAACGGCGGTGCCCCCTCCGCCCTTCTGAGAATCTATGCCGATGTCATAGAAGCCCTTCCGTTGGAAGAGGTGCGTCCAAGTCAGGCAGGTTCAACAATCGTCCGTCGTGAACCAGTGGGCGTGGTGGGTGCAATAGCACCGTGGAACTTCCCGCAGGTGTTGGCGATGTTTAAGATTGCCCCGGCCCTGGCCGCCGGCTGCACGGTAGTGCTCAAACCATCCCCGGAAACCGCGTTGGACTCTTATGTCTTTGGTGAGGCAGCCCGTGAGGCAGGACTGCCCGACGGGGTGCTCAACATTGTCCTCGGCGATCGTGATGCCGGCGCTGCACTCGTTTCACACCCACTCGTTGACAAGATCGCATTCACCGGATCAACCGAAGCGGGCAGGATCATTGGCGCAGAATGCGGCCGCCTTATCCGCCGTTGCACATTGGAACTCGGTGGAAAATCGGCAGCCGTATTCCTCGAAGACGGCAATATCGAGACATTCCTGTCCGGGCTGGACAATGCCTCATTCCTGAACAACAGCCAGACGTGCACCACCCAATCCCGCATCCTGATAGCGCGTTCCCGGTATGAGGAGGTTGTGGATGCCGTTGCCAGTTTCGCTGACTCGTACAAGCTCGGGAACCCTCTTGATCCATCCGTGACAATGGGCCCGATGGCCACCCAGGGGCACCTCGAACGAGTTTTGGGCCACATCGATTCAGCGAAAAGTTCCAATGCCCGGCTCGTTGCTGGGGGCGGGCGCCCGGCCGGGTTGGACCGGGGTTGGTTTGTCCAGCCCACCGTGTTTGCCGACGTTGAGAACAATGATCGTCTCGCCCGGGAGGAAGTCTTTGGGCCGGTCATGGCGCTCATCCCGTTCGATGATGACGAGGATGCCGTGCGGATGGCCAATGACAGCAATTATGGCCTCGGCGGGTCGGTGTGGAGCGCGGACGAAGATCGGGCGTTGTCGGTGGCTCGAAGGGTACGTACCGGGACGATCGGCCTGAATTACTACACCCTTGACCTCGGCGCACCCTTCGGTGGATTCAAAGACTCCGGCATTGGCCGTGAGCTTGGCCCGGAAGGGATTAACGCGTACCTCGAATACAAGTCGATCTATGGCTCGTCCAAGTACTTGTCTGCCTGAACAGACGTCCATCAGCGACCTGTTGTGCGCTGCTGCACACGGTCCACCAAGGGAGTTCGAATTTTATGACAAATCCGACCACAGTTGTCGACGCCTACTTTGCGGGAGTGAAGGCCGGCGACGCCAGCGCCGTTGCGGCACTGTTTGCACCTGATGCCCAGCTGATCAACGCCAAAGGAACCCTCCGGGGCGCAGACGCAATACAGCGGATGTACGAAAACGGGCTGGCTCCAGGGGCGATGACGCCTAGCCCATGGCCGCCGGTCGTCAACGGCGACCACGTCGCGGTTGAAATAGACCTGGATGTGAACGGGGTTCCTCTCAAACTCGGTGATTTTTTCACCATACGGGACGGCAAGATCCAGACTTTGACCATTTACAGCCTGACCCCCACTGACGCCGGCCTTTTCGACAAGGTGGGTGTGGACCCGGCCCAGTAGCCGGAGGCGGACACACGATTTCACTGGAAAATCAGCAGGTCCAGCTGCCGATACCTTCCGGAGCAGTTTCAGCAATATTGATGAGGAGAACACATGAAGGTCGCAATTTTTGGTCCTGAACGCAGGGTTGGCATTATCCGGAACGAATCCGTGGTCGATGTCAATGCCACCTATGCGAAGTATCTTGCAGAGACAACCGGGGCGGCGCGGGCGCAGGCACAAGCTGACCTTGTGGTCCCGCATGAGCTAAGCGCCTTCATCTCGGAGGGAACACGGGCCCTTGAGGAAGCACAAACCGCTGTGGAGTATCTATGGTCCGCAGCAGAGGATGACCGCGGCCTGCTGGGCGAGCAGCTCTGCTTCAAGTTAGGCGAGGTGGAACTTCACCCCCCGGTCGCCAAGGAGGCCCGTATTTTCTGCGCCCTGGCAAACTTTCACGACCACATGGAAGCGGCGAGCAAGAACAGTTCGGCCGGAAATACTAGTGAAGTGCTGGAGCGTCTGGTTAAGGGCGGGCCGAAGTACTTCCTCAAGGATCACCGGGCGGTTTCCGCTGACGGACAAGAAGTACGCTACCCGGAGCGGACAAAGCGCCTGGATTACGAGGCCGAAATTGCCATCATCATCGGTAAGCGCGGGCGGGACATCCGCAGTGATGAGGCCCTCCCGTACATCTGGGGTTACACCCTGCACAATGACTGGTCGGTTCGAGACAACGTCTCTTTCGGTCCCGACTTCATGCACTCAAAGAATTTTGATACCTCCGCGACGATCGGTCCCTGGATTGTGGTGGGGGAAGAGATCGACCCCCAAGACATCCCCATCGAGTGCCGTGTCAACGGTGAGATCAGGCAAAGCGGCAACACGAAGTCGATGGTGCATGATTTCGCTGCGTTTATCCAGCATTTGTCCGCGGACACCACGCTGTATCCCGGTGACCTTGTCAGCAGCGGCACGCCGAAGGGGACAGCCATAGATTCCAGTCAACAGCAGCCGGACGGGTCCCATCCGGAAACACTGTTCGTGAAGCCAGGCGATGTTGTCGAAGTGTCCTCAAGCCTCGTCGGGACTCTCCGGAACCGGGTCGTCAAGGCTGCCAGCTAAATCTTTAGTCCACGCAAAGTGCCGGCACGCTCAGGCCAGCCGACGACGTGACCCCTACAGATGAAGGAAGACAAGAAATGACTCAGAAGAAACAACATTCGGTCGGCGGCGTCCTTTACGACCGGCCATTCAAAATCCGCCGTCTCAACCACTTCGGCATCAGCGTCGAGGACACCGGCGCGTCGCTCGCGTATTACACCGAGCTCCTGGGGTTTTATCAGGCGGATGCCCTCGACCTTCAGAAGTACGACCCCGGAGTGTGGCTGGACGGCCTGTCTGACACGCACATCTACTTCCTGCGCCACAACAGCGATCACCACACGTTCGTCCTGATGCCGCGTCCATGGGTTGAGCACATGGACTCTCCGGCACGTGGCGATCTCACCATCAACCAGATCACCTGGCAGGTAGGGAGCCTCCGCGAAGTTGTCGAGGCCCGCCTATGGCTCGAGTCGTTGGGCAACAAAATTGAACGGTACGGCCGGGACCCGGGTTCCAACTGGCACACGTACTTTCCCGATCCCACCGGGCATACCAATGAACTGGAATACGGGATTGAACAGGTCGGCTGGGACGGTCGCAGCAAACCCGAAGTTCTGTGGCCCTGGGCCAACGAGCACCCCTCACTGCCCACCAGCTCGGAAGCAACCGAGCTGGCCGCCGCTGAATCTGACGGAGTCGACCTGACTTCCGGCTACCGCTGGATGGACGAACTGCCCAAGACCTTCGACGTCGGCGGCGTCCTGCTTTCCCGTCCGTTCAAACCCGTTCGCATCGGCCCAGTCAGCATCTTCGTTGAAGACGTGGCCGCTGCCGAGCAGTTCTACACCGAGCGGCTGGGTCTGGTCAAAAGTGAGGAGACCATCGTTGAGGGTCACCGGGCCGTGTTCCTGCGGGCCAACACAGAACACCACAGCCTGGGTATATTTCCGCTGGAGCTCCGCAAGGTGCTGGGGGTCAGCGAACATAGCACCTTGCTGGCCTTCGGCATCCAGCTAGGTTCCTACGAACAGCTCAAAGCAGCGCGAACTTTCCTCGAAGAGCGCGGAGTAAAACTCATTGATCTGCCACCGGAAGTCCACCCGGGCGTCGACTACGTGATCCATGCAGTCGATCCGGACGGGCACGTCATGCAGCTGTACTACTACATGGAGCAGATTGGATGGGACGGCCAGCCCAAGCCAGCGGCCCAGCGGCGGGCCGTGGACCCCGACAATTGGCCCGAGGCACTCGAACCGTTATCCGACACATACGGGGGAGAGACGTTCTGGGGACCCCTCGGATAGATCTTCAAGGCGTCCTTGCGCTGCTGCGCCGGCCAGGCGCAGTTGAAAAACCGCGGCAGGAAGGTGTGATTTTGGAAGAGTATCCAGACTGGAAGCAGCTCATCGGAGCACACGTCGAAGTCCGCCGCCAGCAACAACTTGTTAGGCGTGGCGTCGTTGATGATGCCATGCCAGACTCCTCAATCGTGTGGCTCGCGGCCGACGCAATTAATTCGCGAACAATGTACGCGGCGGCCGAAGATTACTCCGTGTGGGTCGAACCGCAACAGCTGAGCGGCGAAGCCAGTTATCGCATGACTGTATTCCAGCTCTACCCGCAGACGCCTTACCGGTAACCCTCCACTGGCTCTCCAGGGGTCAGGAGACTGAGCCTTGTGAGCACAGTCTCCTGACCACGCCCGGATAGCAGCCCAAACCTGCTGGACAGGTATTCCCGAACCGCTGTTAACAGCAACGGGGAATCTGGAAATTTCGGAAAACTCCCACCTCGGCGGGTCGCCAAGGTGCTTTGAAAGGAACGGCATGAGCCGGATAGTAATTAGCGGAGCCTCAGGAGATCTGGGCCGCCGCGTCACGAAGCTTTTATTGAAGAACACAGCACACAAAGACCTCACTCTGGTCACCCGCACGCCTGGAAAGCTGGCCGATCGGGCAGCGCAGGGCATTCGTGTCCTGCAGGGGGAATATCAGGACCGCGAATCACTTGACGCAGCCTATCTCGGCGCTGAGACGCTGTTTCTCATTAGCGGGCTCAACCTCGGACGCAGAATCGCAGAGCACCGCAACGCCATCGCCGCCGCACAGCGGGCCGGTATCCGCCACATCGTCTACACCTCGGTGAGCGGTGTCCAACCCAATAATCCGGCGATGTCGGCCAAGGACCACTACCAAACTGAACTTGACCTGCGTGCATCGGGCCTGAACTTCACTTTTCTCCGCAACGCGCTGTACTCGGAAATTGTCAGCAGCATCCAAATCGCACCGGCAGCTGCATCCGGCCAGCTGGAGATGGCCACAGGTTTGGGCAGCCTCGCTCCCGCAGCAAAGGCAGATGTGGCAAGGGCAGCAGCCGCCGTAATTCAGGATCCCCAGAAACATGAAGGAGCTGTCTATGAAATTACGGGGCCCGAGCTGCTGAACTACGAAGACATTGCCCGTATCGGAGCCGAAATCTACGACACCCCGATCGTATATACGCCGGTCACTCCGGAAGAGCGACAGGGGTTTTTCGACTCCATTGGGATGCCGAGAACCTACGATCCGAACATGCCCCTGAATCCAGACGGCCACCTGTGGGCCAGCGACGAACTCGTGACAGCAGACATGGCAGTTGCCCAGGGATATCAGGCCGTCCTGTCCCAACACGTGAAGCAGATCACAGGACAGGAGCCTGAGACCCTGCGGTCAGTCATGGAGCGCGTGAAGTCAACGCGGTACGACCTCATCGAAGAAACGGTCTGAGACGATTTCCCGCTAGTACCCGAACAACCTGGGCGGGCCGACAACCACAGGCTACGTGCAAAGCCGGCCGCCCAAACTACAGAAAGAAGTTTCATCATGGGAGACACCAACGGAACGCAAGGCGTCACCGTCAACGACGTGCCGGCATACCCGGACGTTCCAACCTATCTGAATGTCCTCGGCAGTCTTCATATCTGGGAAGGGGATGGGTGGAAGGCTGAATCGCTGTCGTGGAAAAAGGGTGCCTACATTGCTTCCAACCTCAGCGGCTTACCCGAAATCACCTTCAGTGGCCCCAACGCCCAGGAGTTCCTTTCACGACTCAGCATCAACAACGTGTACAAGTGGCCGGTCGGCACCTCAAAGCACCTTGTCATGCTCGACGAGAACGGATGCATCGCTAATCACGCCCTGACGGTCCGGGACAGCGAGGAGTCCTTCCGCCAATTCGCTTCGATGCCCTGGCCCATGTTCAAGGCTCCTGATCTGGGCATCGACGTCAATATCAGCCTCCGGAACATCTTCCTGTTCCAAGTCGCGGGCCCCACATCGCTCCACGTTCTCGAACGGCTTCTGGGCGACCAGGTACGGAGCCTGAACTTTTTGGACGTCAAGAAGGTGAGCATCCCTGGCGTAGATGAAGCGGTGGAAATCGAACTGTCTCGGATCGGGATGTCCGGCACCCTGGCCTATGAATTGCGGGGCCCCCTCGAGCACGGCCCGGCAATCTTCGACGCCGTCTACCAGGCGGGTAAGGATTTCGGGCTCAAGCGCCTTGGCTGGCGGACCTATGTCGTCAACCACACCGAAGGCGGGTTCCCGCAGCAAGGGTGCACCTTTTTACCTGCCGCCTACGCGGACCCCAAATTTATCGCCCACCCCGTATTCGGTGCCGGAACACCAGTTTCCAACACGCCTGGAGGTCTGCCAGGCAGCCTCAGTCCTTTGGATATGAGGGCCCGGCTGAGGACACCCTTTGAAGTCAACTGGGGCTGGATGGCCAAGTTCGATCACGACTTCATCGGCCGTGAAGCCTTGGAAGCAGAATCCGCGAATCCCCGGCGCAAAACCGTGGTGCTCAAGTGGAACAAAGAAGATATCCTCGATGTTTTCGCGTCCCAATTTGAGGTCGGGGAAGAGTACAAACACTTCGAATTTCCAACAACACCCCAGTCTCCCGCCGGGGGGCACGCTGACCTCGTCACCAAGGACGGTCAGCCCGTGGGAGTCTCATCGCTCGCCGTCTATTCGTACTACTACCGTGAAATGATCTCGCACACCACCCTGGACCTGGACCAGGCACACATCGGCAATGAAGTCGTCGTGCACTGGGGCGATCACGGATCCCGGATCAAACCCATCCGTGCAACGGTCGAACGCTTCCCATACCTGGACCTGCCGACCAACAAGGACTATGACATCGACGCGATTCCGGCCAGCGTCCCTGTCCCATGAGCAGGACAAAGAACCCCGGATTCAAGACCAGACCCTAGCAGTTACCCGCTGCTCAGAAGGTAAGAGCAAAACAATGACAACCTTGCCCATCAGCCATCGGCCCGGCACCCTATCAACATCCAACGCCGCATTGCTGAAGAAACAAACGATCGCACGTCTCCTCATACAGTGTCCCGATCGCCCTGGAATCGTAAGCGCCGTCAGCAGTATCTTGTCGGACTTCGGGGCGAACATCGTCTCACTGGACCAGCATTCCACCGACCCGACCGGCGGGGCATTCTTCCAACGCACCGAGTTTCACTTGGAGCATTTCAGCGCCAAGCGGGCTGAGCTGGAAGAGCAGATACGAGCAAAAATAGAGACTCCGTACGGCGCGCAGTGGCAGTTGACCAGCGCTGCACAACGAAAACGCGTCGCGATTTTCGTGTCCAAAACCGACCATTGCCTCCTTGATCTGCTGTGGCGGCAACGACGCGGCGAACTGCACATTGACATAGCAATGGTGATCTCAAACCATTCAGACCTTGCCGAGGACGTGCGCTACTTCGGGATCCCATTTGTGCACGTACCGGCGGACTCAAAGGATAAGAGTGCCATGGAGAGGACACAGTTGGAGTTGCTGCGCGGAAATGTCGACCTCATAGTGCTCGCCCGGTACATGCAGATTATCTCCGACGATTTTCTACAAGAAGTCGGAGTCCCGCTCATCAACATTCACCATTCCTTCCTTCCTGCCTTCATCGGGGCCGGGCCCTATCAGAAGGCAAAAGACCGTGGGGTGAAAATGATTGGTGCAACTGCGCACTACGTCACGGCTGATCTCGATGAGGGACCCATCATCGAGCAGGACGCTATCCGTGTTGACCACACGGATTCGGCTCAGGAGCTGATGAGGAAGGGCGCTGACGTCGAACGGCGAGTGCTCACCAGGGCCGTCGCATGGCACTGCGACGACCGCATACTCCGGCATGGTAACCACACAGTGGTCTTCTGATCCCGGGAGCCTCCGTGCGGACACAACGAACAAATCCGCGCCAGTCAGATGACTGAGTCCATGGGGAGTGTGCCGGCAAATCTATTTTCCGGCACACTCCCGGGACTGAAGTTAACTGGAACTACAAGCCATGCTGCCGTTGGGGCGCGGGACGAAATGGGAAGCCAACGCTTCCTGCCTGCCACTGCTCACGTAGCCCCTGGAGGGGTAGGGAGTGTTCCGGAGACCGGCGTGCGGCAGCCGTCCTCGCCGGGAGCGACCCCCTTGCTAAGAGGCGACAATGATCTATGAACACGTTGAATTTCACGTTGGCCATGAAACCTCCGGCCATGTAGATGCCTCCTTCACCGCGACCAGGCACGTGCTGCTGACATCTGCTAAATGCCAAACGGCAGAGCTTTTCCAAAGCGTAAATAACCCCCAGAGCTATCTAATCCGTCTAGGCTGGGAAAAGGCAGAGGACCAGCCTGGAACGTTTCCAAGCTACGTCCCAGCGACGGTGTTAGCCCAGATGATGTCTACCGACACGTCACCACCGCAGCAGTTAGTTCTGGAAGCGCAACAGCAAGAGGCCGAAAAATTTGGAAGAGACGGCGTCCATATAAGACCGGCAGGAAATGCCGAAGAAACGTGCGGCGCCCCCGCTCTGTCGCGAGTTCGAGAGGTCCTGATCTCTCTGGGGGAGGGCCATTTAGATCCAACAGAAGCCGAGAACTTCGGCTATTTCTGCCGACAACTTGCCCGTTACGATTCTACTCGCAGGAATCCCATTGTGAGCGTAGTGGACCATGTAGGCAATTACTGGCGCAACTGGCTTTTGATGATAACTCGCACAGGTCCGTACCGTCCTTCTACACTGCGAAAATTGCTTGCGGCTCTAGATCCGTCCCATCCCATCTCACAACGTATGCTGACACTCAACCTCAGAATGCTAGAGCGAGACGGCCTTATCGCCCGGGATGTTATCGACGACGAGCGTAGGCACGTGGAGTACTCATTGACCGTCCTTGGCCGCGGTTTATCTGACGAACTCCTGTCGCTTATCGATTGGATAGACCAACACGCCGGGGAAATTGCAGCTGCCAACGCAGCATTCAGGGAATCACCGTAAAGCTGAGTCGTTTGATGAAACCCAGAGATGTTCAACGCTCACCGCCAATCTCAGGATGATCGCAACTGCATTCGGCCAGGACAACGAACCGCCTCTGAGCGGCGACGACAAGTCCGATTGGGTTGATGACCAGGAGTTCTCGCAGGTACTTCTACTCCCGTTGTTTGGACGCCGATAACAGCGATTCTGTAAAGCTGGTGGCAGCCTGTTTCTCAGCACCGACCCGCAGCAGCTCAAAGAGCTGTGGCTGGCCGTGCAGTGCCCCTCCCGGAGGCCTTCCGCTGAAGATCCGGTCCACATCTCGGCCCTCGAGCTGGCAACGACGAAGGATCACGGTTCCACTAGAGGGAACTGATTATGAATGGGCCATACACGCACACCGCGCCAGATTGCCGTACTCCGTTAGTGGCGTTCGGGGCAAGAAAGGCAATTCTTGGCATCTGCTGCAAGATGTAGCTGCGGACGTGTCGAAACATCATCAAATAGCTGACGACCAGAAGGATTCGCTGACTCTGGATCCTAAACTTACATACCCATGCAGGTCGGGCTTATAGCGGATAGCACTATGTTGCCGCTGGCGTTGATGTCCGTGCTGTCGAAAGGAACGAATATAGTGACGCGCAATTCGCACAAGCCGGTGATGGTATTCCCGTCGCCTACGGTACGGGGCAGGCAACTTCCGGAGTGGGTAGAACCAATCATGGCTCTCAGGCGCCAAAAACGCGACGAGGAAGCCCTTGAACTCCTCGTGGAGTGTATGGACGCTGCGGAAGTGGACGCGCATCGCATTTTTCCTGCTCCCTGGTACACGTGGCAAGCGGCGGTCATTTATCGACAACAGGGGCAGTATGGGGCAGAGGTGGAGGTTCTTGAACGATGGGTCGATGCGTTGCCGGCGTCTTACGATCCTTCCATGTGGGGAGCTTCTGCCCGACGTATGTTTCCGCGGCTGGAAAGGGCCAGGGAGATAGCACAGCGGGAAGCCTCCAGCAGCCCAAAACTAAGCGCACATGATCTCGTTGACTACGAGCCGCAGAGGTAGATCCGCAGCCCCTCCGTGGAAGGGCAGGGATGACCTATTCGGAGGACCGCCAAACGGACTGGACGCTGGCGACCTCGAATCGATAAGTTCAATCACGCCTGAGCAGCGCGACCAGAGCCAGTTCCAGGCAAGACTCAATGCCTGAGCCCTCTTGGAGGCCTCTGCCGTCCTGATAGACCAGCTCTTCTAGGATCTCAACCGCCTGCTGAAGCCCCACCGGATCGACTGACAGGACATCGCCAGCACCTTTGTCCTGTCATGCCAGGACCTGTACGACCTGGACCTTCCAGCTGGCTGGCGGGCCTCCTGGATCCAAACATGCTCGAAGACACGGACAGCGAAATGCTCTACCTCCCTATTTCGGCCATCTCATCCCGTTGCCTGACACCGGATGTGTTCTTCCTCAGGCTGCGGCCGCGTCGGGTATGGCACAAGGACGGCCACGCAGGCGCGCGGTTCACTCCAGTTTGGCGTGGCGCAAATACTGGTAAACAGTCTCCCTGCTGATCCCGTAGTCACGGGCCAGGAGGGCTTTCGGAACCCCGGTGCCGGCGCGTTGGACCATTTCGGCGGCCCTTTCGGGTGTGAGGGTCTTTTTCCGTCCTTTGTAGGCGCCGCGCTGCTTGGCTAGGGTGATGCCTTCCCGCTGGCGTTCCCTGATCAGGGAGCGCTCGAATTCAGCGAAGGCACCCATGACCGAGAGCATGAGGTTGGCCATGGGGGAGTCCTCGCCGGTGAAGACCAAGTTCTCTTTGACGAACTCCACCCCCACGCCCCTGCGGGTTAGACCCTGAACCAGGGCACGCAGGTCGTCGAGGTTCCGGGCGAGCCGGTCCATGCTGTGCACGAGAACGGTGTCGCCGTCGCGGGCGAACCGCAGCAGTTCCGCGAGCTCTGGTCTGGCCGTGTCCCTGCCGGAGGCCTTGTCCGTAAAGACCCGGTCCAGAACCTGGCCCTCGAGCTGGCGTTTCTCGTTTTGGTCCAGCGTGCTCACGCGTACATACCCGATTCGCTGTCCGGTCATCTGAGCCTCCAACCCGCGTGCTGTCAGGTTGAGTTCTAGACCCATCGCAAAAGGAAGTCAAGACCACTGCGCCACATGCATGGTCGTCTGCCTCTTGGCGGCGAAGATCAAGTACCCGGTACTAGTGCGCTTCAACCCGCAGTAACTTGTACTGGTATCTGTACTAGAGCGCTGCCCGCATGCCGCTGTGAACGCGAAAGTGATCAAGTGGATGTGGGAATCGAACATGAAGCAGCATCGCAGCCCCGGTGGGGTCCCTTGCTGTGGCCCACGCGTCGGGGCGCAGCGGCAAGACAACTTAGAGGGGAACGGTCAGTTTGGCCCCTCGTGAAGCACAGCCCCGGACTCCCGGCTCGGGGAGCACATCTACAAACCGACACCGTTCGAAGCTTGAGGACGCTTGAAGCCGATGAGTAGTGCCTAAAGGCTGATCGTCGCGGTTCAGGAAGCGGGCTGCTTTTTCGTATCCTCCATTTCGAGCATTACGTCCGCGATGGGCCCGTCCGCGCTTCCTGGCTCGAGCACCAGCGTTGGAATGTAGCTTGGAGTGTCTATATTTTCCCATTCGTAAACTACGGTCCGGACCGTGTTGAGGTGGCGACCGATCAGCACCGCCATCGTGTAAGGGCCATGAAATGCAAGGTGGACCTCAGCGCGGCCGCTCTCAGCCGCGAGCTGCTTGATGTGCTGCGCTATGGACTCGGCGAGGCGTCCAGCTTCGCGTGGGTCGATCTCTGTGGTGGTAGACGTAAGGACGATCGCCCTCATGAAGTCCGCTGCCGACTCACTGACAAGTCGCTCGAAGGCGGTCCGGTCTCCAGCAGGGGTCAATGTAACAAAAATTGCTAGTTTGTCACCGCCCTTTCCGAGAGCTTGGGCTACTTCTTCAATACTGATGGCGTTCTTCATTGGGTCATCGCTGTGAATCTCAGACGACCAGGTTGCACTCCGTGTATCTATCGCCTCGACCGTTCCGAACTTCGTCGCCGGTAAGCCCGCACCCAGCGCCAGTGCAATAGAAAGGTGAGCGCCGCCGAGGATCTGCACGCGTGGTGCACGTGCGGCATAGATGGCATCGCTGATGAGGGGGAGTGTCTTACGAAGGTGATGGAGTCCTTCGGCTCCGGGCAAGCGTCCTGTGTCTGCGGGCGTCAAGCGGATGTGTAGGTCCTCATCGTCTGCGTCGAGAGCAAAAGGCATCGGCCGGGTCTGCGTTCGTATAGTGAAGGCTCGTTTTTCGGCTCGTATGGAGGCGGTGCGCTGTTCAACACGGTGCATGAGCAAGTCGCGCACTATCTCCAGTTCGCCTGCTGCATCGAGCATATTGCTTTGCTTCTTGTCCCCCAGCGTGTGGTGCGGGGTCAGGCGGAGGAGTCTGTCGGGAGCATCGTAATCGCATTTGGAGGTGCTTCCGGGCCGGCCGACCCTGTTGGCGATACTGAGGCTGAAGTTAGGGTTCTCGTCGAGCTGGAGCAGGCGTGGAAGTTCCCGCTCCCGGACGATCTCGCTGTACGCGATGTCAGGTGTCACGACGAGTACGGCTGCAGAGAGCCCCTGAGTCAGTGCCTGCTCGAGTCGGTCCGTGGTTGTACCAGCCCGGAGATCGCGGTAGTCGCGCCAGACAACGAGGCCGGCTGCCCTGAGTAAGTGTTCGAGGCGTTTGGCTTGTTCAGTTCCGTCAGTTTGACGATAGGAGATGAAGACTGGCCCATCACCGTGTACCGCGTTGGCAGGCAAAGGGCCGAGCGGCTGGAATCGGGATTCTGGCAGTACGACCGGCACGTCGTCGCTGGTGACGCGGCGAAATAGTTGCCGCTGGGATACGACTCCGTGGAACGGTGCGGTCTGCGATGTGCTGTGGACGATCAGTGCGATGGGTCCTTCGCTTGTCCTGGCAATTGCTCGAATGGACCATAGGTCGGTGGAGCTCGGGCCCTTCGGGGCTGGGTGGCTGTGCCACTCGCCTATGTAGCCCGTCGGATCGTCATCGGCCCGCTGGGCAAGGAATTTTTGGAGCAATTGATTGGCGAGGAGGTCATCGCGTACATATTGGCTGGATGTAGCGCGGGGGCTGTGGACGGTTAAGGCGTTAGTTACTACTACGGTGTTGGACTCGAGATAGCCAAGCAGGATGCCACCTGCTTCCTTGGGGAGGTTTTTCGCGGTTTCGGCTGCGATGACCTCGTGAGCTTGCTGTTGTAGCGCGATTTGCGTGGCTCGGCGTGTCATAGGTGGTGCCTTTCTTGTGCCGTTGTGAGGCTTCGTGACTCTCCAGCGGAATGCAGAGGCTGCCCGGTGAGCAGGCCGATGCTGTGACGGACGGCAGCTGAGGCGGCTTCCATGACAGCGTGCGGCGGGGTAGGGGAGATCGGGCTGCCGCAGCCGGCTTCAAAGAGGTCCGGCAATCTCTGGCTGCCCTCCCGCAATGTCGGTAACGGCGGCAGGGGAGGGACCCCCTCAAACGTAGGCAGGACGTCGACCCGGTAGGCACTTCCGTCGTCTTGAAGTACCACCGAGATTATATTTGCGCCCAGAGACTTGGCGGCAACATGCAGCAAGGCTGTGGTGCTGAAATCGGCGGATGCGTTTACAACCAGGTTATGTTCCTGGACGAGCCGGGCGACCTGCCCCCCTGTAGTTAGGTTCTTTGGAAGCACGTCTATGTCTTCTAGGCTGTGTTCGTATCTGTCGACTATGTATGCCCGGACGGCATCAACCTTGGGCAACCCAATTGATTCACGTCCTACGAGGTGCCGGACAATGTTCCCAGGGAGGACTATGTCCCCGTCCACTAAAGTCAGACGATGGATTCCGGCGCGGGCCAGCATGTCAGCAATGAATGATCCGAGGGCGCCGAGCCCTACGATGGCTACTTTCTTTTCGCAGAGTAAGGGTTTCTGAAGACCAGCCCTCGCACTTCTCGCCGTTGCTGTATTGGCGGCCGAGGCTAACCGCTTGGCCTCGATGCCGTCCACTGTTGGTGTGACCTTAAGCGCGATGATGCCGTCGTGACTGCCACGCAGGTATTTCAACAGAACAACATGGACTTCGCGCCGGCGGATTCTGGAATCGAGGTTTATCTCCGGCAGGATCCTGGCCGAGATGTCAGCCCAGGACCGAGGAGGCACGGCAACCTCGCCCAAATCAGCGACGTAACCGCCGTACTCCTTTGTTGAATTCCTGGCCTTTCGGACTGCAGTGCCTCTGCTTGTCCGCATAGTGTTGTTCTTGTCCTGGCGAAATCTAATGAAGGTATTAGCTACCGACGCTTGTTCATCGTAAAGGTAGAGCCTCTCGTCCGTTGAACGATGAAAATACCGGTCAAGGTCAAGGTCAGGGCGGTCGTCCGGCCAACCTGCAGCGGCCTGTTCAAGCCACTCTGACACGTGGTCCAGGAATACGGGAGCTTCCACCCACCAGAGCCCCTCGTGGTCGTCCTCTGCGACCAGGCAGAGGGATCCGTCGAGTTCGCGGTGCCAGGACCAAGGTACGGAGTTTTCCCTAGTCGGCCGGACTTTCGGTGGCCGGAACGGGAAACGCTCCGGTAGGAATACTGTGACCTCTACCTGCTTGTCCGGCTCACCGACCTGTCCCCTCCATCCGGTTTCCGCCTCGACGAAGCCGGCCCGAAGGAGGCCTTCTTCAAAGTGCTGCTGGGTGTAGGCGACGTAGTCGGTGTAGGCGTCCAGGTTCACCCAAATGTCCGCGTTCCGGCGGGGACTGTGCGGGCACCGGCCGAAATGATCGTCGAACGTTTAGTGCCATCTTCATTGAACCCAGGTGGCATGGGAAACACCGTTTCGTTGTCGCCGTTTTTGCCGAGCAGCTTGCGGAATTCCGTTGCTGCTTTGCCTTCGTCTTCGTCTTCGAGAGCAGCACGGGCAGTGCTGGCCGCATCAGTGAAACGCGTCGCTGCCTTGTTGAGTTCTTCTTCCGTTGCGCGGATACGGATACTTTGACCAGGCACCGTCGGATCGGTTATCGGGATTCCGAGCAGAACGAAGTTGTTGACGATTTTGGCGACCTCTTCGAGCGCAGAAACGTAGTACTCAGCGTGGTCGTTGCCCCAAACAGAACCTGACTTGAAAGCCTGGTAGGTGGCCAACTCTATGAAGAATCCTCCAGGCTTCGCTCCGCCCAGCAACGCACGGCGGGTTTGGCGAAGGAGCTTGACGGTAGGCACGTAGAACTCGCTATGGCGAGTGTTCATTTCAGTGGAAAGAGTTGTCAGAGATTCGGGATTGGTCTGGATCCACTTGTTCTCAGTTCCCTTTTGCGGGATCTCCCACGTTTTACCATCCCAGTGGGGGCGCGCTGGAACAGCGTCCACGTACAGGTCGTAGTCTGGAAATGATATCTGCAGACTCCGGTCTTGCCGCTTTGTTCGGCGGTGCCCTTCTTCGTCGGTGCTGAATTCTTTGTGGAGGACGGTGAAAAACCGATCAAGGATGTCCTTCGATGTGACATCGCTCGGAAGTTCGGGCAGCCGGACAAACACGTCAACGTCTTTGACGCGCTTAATGGACACGTTGCGTTTGTACGATCCGATAAGCACGGGGTCCACGCCGTACTCCACAAGCTTCGGATCTGCCTCGAGAGCACGGCGAACGAGCTGGTGGGCTTCCGGAGCGTTCGCCTTATCCTTGCCTGGCTCGATAGAGCTCAGGGCGTCTTTGAACTGCTGTTTGAGATGAGCCACAGCGACCCTCCAGTCTCGTCGTTGGCAAAATCATTCAGCCCCATTAGCAGGACCGTATTCGGAGTTGATACTACATGTAGTTGGTCAAGCGATCGAGAAACACAACATATTGTATTACACGTATGTGATTCGGTGATAATTATTGTTGCAAATCTTTCTCAATAGCAGTCTAAGGAATGCTCAAGATTGGCTCAGGGCGTGCTGCCCTGATTCCGTTCCGCCGGGGTTGAGGGCCACTGAACGCATGGTGGATTACTGCGGTTGGCGCAGTCCTGAAGCACCGTCCGAGGTGCTGCAGGAAGCCGTCGGGGGAGCCCCTCTCAGCTCCTACTGGCACCCCTGCGTATCCAATGTGTGCGTATTGTCGATGAATGGCCCGCTG